>NZ_JAPKIA010000049.1:0-440 GCF_036759865.1 Kluyvera genomosp. 2 | reverse complement strand
CGCCTGAAGGCAATCGGACTTATTAGCGACATTGGCAATCAGGCCGCGGATATTGCCAGGACTCAGGGTGAGCTGAATGCGATTAAAGCCGCGAAGGATCGCATGAGCAGGGCTGAACCTGAAGAGCTGGATGCAGCGAAAGCGCAATGGCAGAAAGAGAATCCGGATAAAACGCCAAAGCCAGAAGATATCAGTAATCAGCTTTACCAGAACTACTACAATGAAGCGTTTGCTGCGACGGGGATGGGAACCGGTGGCGCGGTGCAACGTGGTATCCAGGCGGCAACGGCGGCGCTAACCGCGCTTGCCGGTGGTGGCAACCTGGCGGGCGTTCTGGCCAGTGCATCAGCACCGGAACTGGCTCGTCTGGTGAAGCAAACTACGGAAGATAATACCGCTGTTAACACGGTGGCCCATGCCATTTTGGGCGGTGCGGTTGC
>NZ_JAPKIA010000048.1:0-568 GCF_036759865.1 Kluyvera genomosp. 2 | reverse complement strand
GCTCCCACTGCTTGTACGTACACGGTTTCAGGTTCTTTTTCACTCCCCTCGCCGGGGTTCTTTTCGCCTTTCCCTCACGGTACTGGTTCACTATCGGTCAGTCAGGAGTATTTAGCCTTGGAGGATGGTCCCCCCATATTCAGACAGGATACCACGTGTCCCGCCCTACTCTTCGAGTTCACAACCTGTGCATTTTGGTGTACGGGACTATCACCCTGTACCGTCGGACTTTCCAGACCGTTCCACTAACACACAAGCTGATTCAGACTCTGGGCTGCTCCCCGTTCGCTCGCCGCTACTGGGGGAATCTCGGTTGATTTCTTTTCCTCGGGGTACTTAGATGTTTCAGTTCCCCCGGTTCGCTTCATTACGCTATGTATTCACGTAATGATAGTGTGACGAATCACACTGGGTTTCCCCATTCGGAAATCGCCGGTTATAACGGTTCATATCACCTTACCGACGCTTATCGCAGATTAGCACGTCCTTCATCGCCTCTGACTGCCAGGGCATCCACCGTGTACGCTTAGTCGCTTAACCTCACAACCCGAAGATGTTTCGTAAAACA
>NZ_JAPKIA010000047.1:0-575 GCF_036759865.1 Kluyvera genomosp. 2 | reverse complement strand
CGGTTTCGGACGTTTAAGTCACATGCACGTTAACTGTCGGTATTCATCGCCTCACTAGTACTACTCTGCTAGTTCATCATGTTCTTCGAGAGCATATTCAAAATCGGCAACAAGCAAGAAATTTTCTATCCTATAAGCCTGATTTAACTTAATTCGTTGGTATCTTTCGTTCAATAATCGCCATGCTGTTTTCCGTAGTACCATCGGTACGGATTCATCTTTTAAAGTACGCATGAGCACAGAACAGGTTGTCAGAAAAGCAGCGTCCTTACGTTTTCGGTAATACGCATCAGTCGAACAAACCGCAATGATCTCGATTGATTCAGGGTGATGACAGATAGCATTAACCGTAGTTTGTTCATGTATCTGTACCTTGAGTTCAGCCTGAATTTTTGATTGATGATACATAGCCTTGAGATAGCTAAACATGATTTCCCCATCAAACAGTAAGTCGTGTCAATTCCTAGAGTTAACACATTTCTGATCATGACTCACACGTTACGTTCAGTCGGTAGCCATCTGTGCAAAAAATGCGCTTAGCGTAGGATAATTTCCTTTTTCCAAGCGGACCCCTA
>NZ_JAPKIA010000046.1:0-591 GCF_036759865.1 Kluyvera genomosp. 2 | reverse complement strand
ACTTGTCGTCAAAATCGGTGTTGCAAAAACGGGAGTGACCATAGATTCCGTTTTCCAAGCGGCCCCCTTCAGGCTTATGGGTTACTACTCATGCTTGGTTAAATGACCGTTTCCTTTTGCTGGAATCCCAACAGAAGAACTTGGCAGAGTTGAAACGATCTTTCCTTGATCCTGCACTCAAGCAGATAAATGAGAAAACACCTTTACTTGCTAAGTATAGTATTGATGATTCAGGAAAATTTCTGTTCTCAATAATTGATAAGCAAAATCCCGTCTGACATAAATCAGCACACATGAGCCTGTCATTTGACAAATTTTTGTCATGAAGATGGGCGAATTTCCACACAGCACCGGCGCCCGGCAAGGTGGGCGGATTCCCACACGGCACCGGCGCCCGGCAAGGTGGGCGGATTTCCACACAGCACCGGCGCCCGGCAAGGTGGGCGGATTCCCACACGACAGCGGCGCCCGGCAAGGTGGGCGGATTCCCACACGACAGCGGCGCCCGGCAAGGTGGGCCGATTCCCACACAGCACCGGCGCCCGGCAAGGTGGGCGGATTTCCACACGGCAGCGGCGCCCGGCAAGGTGG
>NZ_JAPKIA010000044.1:0-1171 GCF_036759865.1 Kluyvera genomosp. 2 | reverse complement strand
GGAAGGTGCGAACAAGTTCCTGATATGAGATCATCATATTCATCCGGAGCGCATCCCAGAGGGACATCATGAGCCATCAACTCACCTTCGCCGATAGTGAATTCAGCACTAAGCGCCGTCAGACCCGAAAAGAGATTTTCCTCTCCCGCATGGAGCAGATTCTGCCATGGCAGAATATGACCGCTGTCATCGAGCCGTTTTATCCCAAGGCGGGCAATGGCCGACGGCCCTATCCGCTGGAGACCATGCTGCGTATTCACTGCATGCAGCATTGGTACAACCTGAGCGACGGTGCCATGGAAGATGCCCTGTACGAAATCGCCTCCATGCGCCTGTTTGCCCGATTATCCCTGGATAGCGCCCTGCCGGATCGCACCACCATCATGAATTTCCGCCACCTGCTCGAGCAGCATCAACTGGCCCGTCAATTGTTCAAGACCATCAATCGCTGGCTGGCCGAAGCAGGCGTCATGATGACCCAAGGCACTTTGGTGGATGCCACCATCATTGAGGCACCCAGCTCTACCAAGAACAAAGAGCAGCAACGCGATCCGGAGATGCATCAGACCAAGAAAGGCAATCAGTGGCACTTTGGCATGAAGGCCCACATTGGTGTCGATGCCAAGAGTGGCCTGACCCACAGCCTGGTCACCACCGCGGCCAACGAGCATGACCTCAATCAGCTGGGTAATCTGCTTCATGGAGAGGAGCAATTTGTCTCAGCCGATGCCGGCTACCAAGGAGCGCCACAGCGCGAGGAGCTGGCCGAGGTGGATGTGGACTGGCTGATCGCCGAGCGTCCCGGCAAGGTAAAAACCTTGAAGCAGCATCCGCGCAAGAACAAAACGGCCATCAACATCGAATACATGAAAGCCAGCATCCGTGCCAGGGTGGAGCACCCGTTTCGCATCATCAAGCGGCAGTTCGGCTTCGTGAAAGCCAGATACAAGGGGCTGCTGAAAAACGATAACCAACTGGCGATGTTATTCACCCTGGCCAACCTGTTTCGGGTGGACCAAATGATACGTCAGTGGGAGAGATCTCAGTAAAAACCGGAAATAACGCCAGAAATGGTGGAAAAAATAGCCTAAATAGGCTGATTCGATGTGTTTGCGGGAAAAAAATCGGCCCAGATCCGCGAAATTTTAATCAGCGAGTCAGCTTGGGAAGA
>NZ_JAPKIA010000043.1:0-1336 GCF_036759865.1 Kluyvera genomosp. 2 | reverse complement strand
TGATCTTGACCCGCCATTTCCGGACAGCTTTTGTATCTTAAGTTAACGATGCCCGCTGCCGCCGGTATTCTCTCGGAGAGTGATATCCCAGCGCACTATGCGGGTGATTTTCATTGTAATGCGTGAACGCCGCTGCAAGGTTTCGCAGGGCTGTTCTCACATCCGGTTTCGGCATGAACGCGATATAGTCTTCCTTCATCGTCTTCACGAACCGTTCGGCCATGCCATTGCTCTGCGGGCTGCTCACCGCTGTTGTACATGGCTCCAGATTCAGCTCTTTGGCGAACCTCCGCGTTTCATGCGCGGTATATGCTGAACCGTTGTCCGTCAGCCACTGCACCGCTGTGTCGGGCAGCCTGTCGCCGAAGCGCTTTTCCACCGACCTCAGCATCACATCCTGCACGGTCGAACTGTCATAGCCTCCCGTGCTTGCTGCCCAGTCTATGGCCTCACGGTCGCAGCAGTCCAGCGCGAACGTTACCCGCAGTTTTTCGCCGTTGTCGCAGCCGAACTCGAAGCCATCTGAACACCAGCGCATATCGCTTTCTGCCACCGCTATCTTGCCCTTATGTTCACGCTTCGGTCGCTCTGGTTTGTGATGCAACAACAACAGGTTATGCTCGCTCATTATCCTGTAAAGCCGTTTGGCATTCACAGGTGGCTGTCCCTCTGTGCGACGTTGCTTGCGCAGGATGCCCCACACGCGTCGATAACCATAACTCGGCATATCGCTGATAATGTTGAGGATAGCCGACAGTATTTCTGCGTCTGCTTCTTCATTACGCCGGTTACAGCGCCTGTCCTGCCAGTCGGCAGAACGGTTAATCCGCAGTGACAGTTGCGCACGCGACACGCCCATGGTCCGGCTGACCATGGCTATTCCCCGTCCTTTGGCAACAAGGGCGCGTGCGCTATCCATTTTCGCGACTGACCGTACTCCACGGCTTCTTTCAGGATCTCAACTTCCATCGTCTTCTTGCCCAGAAGGCGCTGAAGCTCCCGGACCTGCTTCAGAGCAGCAGTAAGCTCAGAAGCAGGAACGACTTCCTCTCCAGCCGCAACGGCGGTGAGGCTGCCTTCCTGATATTGCTTCTTCCACTTAAACAGCAGGCTGGGCTGGATACCATGCAGGCGGGCGACATGGGAGACATTCATACCCGGCTCCATCGTCTGCTGGATAATGGCGATCTTCTCCTGAGGAGTTTTACGTTTACGGACTTCTTGCCCTAACAGGATCCCGGTCATCTCAAAATTGGTGTTAGTGTTAGACATATATTCAAGCCTATCTCTTATCTGGAGATACAGCTACTGTCTGGTGTTTCAGGGGGCTACATCA
>NZ_JAPKIA010000042.1:0-1341 GCF_036759865.1 Kluyvera genomosp. 2 | reverse complement strand
GAAAACGGAATCTATGGTCACTCCCGTTTTTGCAACACCGATTTTGACGACAAGTTGGCTTGCTTGAATCTATCCGGCGTCTGAATGGGATTTTATTCCCGCGCCTTGATGAGTTCCGCGCCTGATGAACCTCCAGAAAATATACGGCTTCAATGAGCCTTTCCGTTTTACAGGTTCCTCAACAGGCCGGTGGGCCGTTAGTATCATCAATATCAGTATTCGCAAAACCAGATCAGTAATTCTTTAAACCGGTGTATTTCTGCCGTTATGCTACATAAGTTTGCTGTCGTGCCGTTAGGGCCCAGGCTATTCTGGCCAGCTTGTTTGCCAGAGCACAAGTGACGACAAAGTTGCTTTTCCGGCACAGTAAATCCCTGACCCAATCGGCCAATTTGCCAGACTGGTGTTCCAGTTTTTGTATGAATACCCTGGCACATTGAACCAACAAAGTTCGGATCTTTTTATTACCTCGCTTACTAATTCCCAGCAATGTCGTCCTACCTCCCGTGCTGTACTGCCGAGGTACAAGCCCTGTTGCCGCCGCAAAGTCACGGCTGCTGGCGTACTGCTTCCCGTCGCCAATCTCAGTTGAAATAGTACTCGCTGTCAGTGTTCCGACGCAGGGAATGCTCAGCAAGCGCTGTCCAACCTCATCTTCGTCCAACTTTCGTTTCAACTGGGATTCCAAATCTTTAATCTGCTCAACAAGATAGTGATAATGCTGTTGTAATTTCAGCAATAACTGGCTGAGGTAAAGAGGCAAACTATTATCCTCAAGAATGGTACTCAGTCGGCTAATAACGGCAGCTCCTCGGGGAACGCTAATGCCAAATTCCAGCAGAAAAGCATGCATTTGATTGGTTGTTTTTACCTTATCCTGAACCAGGGATTCACGGACACGATGCAGAGCCCGCATTGCCTGCTGAGATTCCGTTCTGGGCTGCACAAAACGCATAGACGGACGCGATGCAGCTTCACAAATAGCTTCGGCGTCGACAAAGTCGTTTTTATTGCTTTTAACGAACGGGCGGACAAATTGTGGTGATATCAGCTTTGGGGAATGCCCCAACTCTTCCAACTTGCGTGCCATAAAGTGAGAACCGCCACAGGCTTCCATTGCGATGGTTGTAGCGGGGCATGTCGCCAAAAATTCGATCAACTTTGGCCGGGTAAATTTTTTACGGTAAACAGCCTTCCCGCGACGATCCTGGCAATGAATATGGAAAGAGTTTTTACCCAGATCGATACCAATGAGCGCAATGTTTTCCATGATAGTTCTCCGAATGAAAGCCTGTCCTCAGCATAATACCGGGAAGGAGGGAGTGACCATCTCATTAAATA
>NZ_JAPKIA010000041.1:0-1951 GCF_036759865.1 Kluyvera genomosp. 2 | reverse complement strand
TCAGGGAGAACTCATCTCGGGGCAAGTTTCGTGCTTAGATGCTTTCAGCACTTATCTCTTCCGCATTTAGCTACCGGGCAATGCCATTGGCATGACAACCCGAACACCAGTGATGCGTCCACTCCGGTCCTCTCGTACTAGGAGCAGCCCCCCTCAATTCTCCAGCGCCCACGGCAGATAGGGACCGAACTGTCTCACGACGTTCTAAACCCAGCTCGCGTACCACTTTAAATGGCGAACAGCCATACCCTTGGGACCTACTTCAGCCCCAGGATGTGATGAGCCGACATCGAGGTGCCAAACACCGCCGTCGATATGAACTCTTGGGCGGTATCAGCCTGTTATCCCCGGAGTACCTTTTATCCGTTGAGCGATGGCCCTTCCATTCAGAACCACCGGATCACTAAGACCTGCTTTCGCACCTGCTCGAGCCGTCACTCTCGCAGTCAAGCTAGCTTATGCCTTTGCACTAACCTCCTGATGTCCGACCAGGATTAGCTAACCTTCGTGCTCCTCCGTTACTCTTTAGGAGGAGACCGCCCCAGTCAAACTACCCACCAGACACTGTCCGCAACCCGGATCACGGGTCTACGTTAGAACACCAGCCATTAAAGGGTGGTATTTCAAGGTTGGCTCCACACGAACTGGCGTCCGCGCTTCAAAGCCTCCCACCTATCCTACACATCAAGGACCAGTGTTCAGTGTCAAGCTATAGTAAAGGTTCACGGGGTCTTTCCGTCTTGCCGCGGGTACACTGCATCTTCACAGCGAGTTCAATTTCACTGAGTCTCGGGTGGAGACAGCCTGGCCATCATTACGCCATTCGTGCAGGTCGGAACTTACCCGACAAGGAATTTCGCTACCTTAGGACCGTTATAGTTACGGCCGCCGTTTACCGGGGCTTCGATCAAGAGCTTCGCGTTGCCGCTAACCCCATCAATTAACCTTCCGGCACCGGGCAGGCGTCACACCGTATACGTCCACTTTCGTGTTTGCACAGTGCTGTGTTTTTAATAAACAGTTGCAGCCAGCTGGTATCTTCGACTGATTTCAGCTCCATGGGTAAACCACTTCACCTACATATCAGCGTGCCTTCTCCCGAAGTTACGGCACCATTTTGCCTAGTTCCTTCACCCGAGTTCTCTCAAGCGCCTTGGTATTCTCTACCTGACCACCTGTGTCGGTTTGGGGTACGATTTGATGTTACCTGATGCTTAGAGGCTTTTCCTGGAAGCAGGGCATTTGTTACTTCAGCACCGTAGTGCCTCGTCATCACACCTCAGCGTTAAAAAGAGTCCGGATTTACCTAAACTCTCCGCCTACATGCTTAAACCGGGACAACCGTCGCCCGGCTAACATAGCCTTCTCCGTCCCCCCTTCGCAGTAACACCAAGTACAGGAATATTAACCTGTTTCCCATCGACTACGCCTTTCGGCCTCGCCTTAGGGGTCGACTCACCCTGCCCCGATTAACGTTGGACAGGAACCCTTGGTCTTCCGGCGTGCGGGTTTTTCACCCGCATTATCGTTACTTATGTCAGCATTCGCACTTCTGATACCTCCAGCACCCCTCACAGGACACCTTCAACGGCTTACAGAACGCTCCCCTACCCAACAACGCATAAGCGTCGCTGCCGCAGCTTCGGTGCACAGTTTAGCCCCGTTACATCTTCCGCGCAGGCCGACTCGACCAGTGAGCTATTACGCTTTCTTTAAATGATGGCTGCTTCTAAGCCAACATCCTGGCTGTCTGAGCCTTCCCACATCGTTTCCCACTTAACTGTGACTTTGGGACCTTAGCTGGCGGTCTGGGTTGTTTCCCTCTTCACGACGGACGTTAGCACCCGCCGTGTGTCTCCCGTGATAACATTCTTCGGTATTCGCAGTTTGCATCGGGTTGGTAAGTCGGGATGACCCCCTAGCCGAAACAGTGCTCTACCCCCGAAGATGA
>NZ_JAPKIA010000040.1:1412-3557 GCF_036759865.1 Kluyvera genomosp. 2 | reverse complement strand
GTGCGCATAATGTGTTGAACATGTTAAATGACTGCACGAAGTGCTGGCATTTAGCCTTCTGCAATGAGCCGCCAGACGTTGTCACTTGTTTTCTGGCACAGAAAATCACTGCAACAGCGGAATTACAGATACATCCTGAATGTTCGTTTCTTCTTATTAATAGATAGCATTGTGAAATGCGGTTATTTTATGACTATTTTATAGCATCATCAACAGGTTGTAGCAACACAGTTTATGTCGGGATTTCTGTTTTCCCACTGAAGTATGAGCCAGCGCAGGTAATAAACATAAACCTGTACATCACCATCAATCATGTAGCAATTACGCTGAATCTTTTTTGTGAGAGGCCAGAACAACACTGTGCCATAAGGAGTTTCACACAGGATTACTTTCATATTCCCGTCAAGAACAACTTCATAATGAATTTGATTGTTTTTTAATTCATCTTCAGCCTCCATTAATATCTCATCTCGAATTTTATTTATTTCATGATAATGCCCGGAAGGAATCTTCATGGCAACGCGTCGTAATCCAGCTTCCTTGGCATTTTCTTCTGTGCTGATAAATGCCACCGTGTCAGCAGAATAAATCCGGCGATGTGAGTAATCCTTATCGAGCTCATACTCTCCCGGATTATCCTTCCATTTGTTGTAGCCATGCAATTTTGGAAGGTCATTGCAGAAGTTCTGAAAGTTATGCCATCGCTCGCATACAGTGACACCTTTGTAGCCTTTAAAATACTGCTTCCCTTTGGTTGTCATGTAGCACCTTGCCAGCATGTTATGCCAGAGTATGAATGCTCTCGTTCTTTGGTGTGTTCGGGTGTTTTCAATAGTTGAATGACATCCATTACCAATATATCCGACGCCGTAATATTTTGGTGTCATCAGTAACTTTCGTCGTTCTTCCTCCGATGATGGAAAAGCTTCGTCTGATACAGAACCAGTTTTAATATGCGAGCCATAGGCTTCCTTGATGATGCCACTGTCTTTGAATTCCACGACATAATAGCCTCGCCTTGATTTATCATCAGAGCGGCCAAGAATGGCGCATTCTCCATTATGTCGGGTTCTGAATGTTGCGCCGGGGAACAATACGTCATGAGTATAATTTTGATGAAAGCAATTATTACGGATGCCTTTTTTGTAGCGGGGCATGATATTTCTCCTGCGTGATTTAACTGAAAGGGAAGGGAGTAAAAAGAATCGGGGCGGGTCCTTCTTTTTCGATTCACCTTCAGTCAGGCACTCATGCCGGAGAGATGGATTATATTTATGTAATCACTTCAAAAAATAAAATATAAAATTTTTCAAACAATGAATTGTGACAGATGATGGTACAAACCGTCAGGCGCTCTGTGTGGCATCATTAATACGGCACATGCAAATACGTCAGGTTGCAGCCGGATGCGCTCAGATGGCTGTACAGATGCAATAAACAGGGCGGAACAGGGGGTTGCCAGTGTGAGAGGGCGCATATGCCTGACAATTGCAGGGCTGTTTATTTATACAGTATCTGGTATTTTGCTTACATCGTGACCGCTGGCTGCCTGTATGCGGTTTTGGGGTGATTTTGGCCTTAGTCATGGCTTTGCATTGCCGTTGACTCTGGCGTTGCGCATGGTGCATTACAGGGAGCGCACTCAGGGTCAGGACTGCGCCGGAATCACCCGATAGGGTGGGTAAATAAAAAAATAAATATAACCGTTTTACAGGTTTAAATATCTGTGCTACCATCGCCAAATCGCCAACCGGGGTTAATTCTTTTATATATGTTCTGTTATTCTCTTATATAGACTTACTGTTTAATTGTTATTATCGGTTTTCTGTACTTATCTGCATCTGTCTTTGATGTTTCAATATTATCCCAATATTAAGCCCTCCGCAGGAGAGCCATGCGGCTTGAGCTGACAATAATAAGAACAGAAAAATAAGAATCCCCACAGAAGTGAGGACTCATCAGATAGCTATCAGTAATCTACTTTGTCAAAGTCTATCCTGAAGTTATCTCCCGCTGTATCCGCATTATGCATTTCCTTGCTGTTTCTTAATACCCGCAACTCTTTAAGAATTTCCTTTTGAATATCAGCCTGAGTAAATAACACCGTTTTCAGTTCATAGTCCGTAATGCTTCTGACTACCCAGG
>NZ_JAPKIA010000040.1:0-1316 GCF_036759865.1 Kluyvera genomosp. 2 | reverse complement strand
AGACAATACAGATAACAGTGATGATGATTTTCGCCGTATCGAAACTGATGAAAACATAACTCTGAATTATCGAATACCATATCGGGTTGTCAGTTCCGATTAGATAGAACCATGTCATCACGGTCAGAATTATGTTAATGGTGAGCGTCAACTTTGACAGGTATTTTGTTAAAAATGAAGAATTCATTTCCTTTCTTGCTTTCCTTATTAGTTTTTCACGTCAAGATTAATTATTGTTGATGCATTTTTCGAAGGTGAGGGGAGCCGAATGCCACTCAACCTATTAATGATGGATTCGCAGAATACAATGTCATTATCTTTCTGACTTGCATCAAATGCAGATATGCCACCATAACCGTCTGCGAATATCCTGGCATGACACACCGCATCATTAGCACCATCGATTCCGGAAATGGCTTTTGATAATGCATCCGTAATTATTTTAGTGTCATGCACTAATTCCTTCTTGCTTCGTCCATCCTGAGTGGCGAATGAGTATTCTTTCTTTACAGTTTCATCACAATATAATGCTGCACTTTCAGGTGAGTACATTCTCAATTCCAGCCAGCTTGAGCTTGCACTCGAACCGGCGCTATTCACCCATGTCATTAACATGCTTTCTTTTTTGACTACCCTGACGACGTACACATCCGTAGTATTCGGACCACCCGCTATGGTTGAGCAGATTTTATGAAACTCAATGCCTCTCTTCGTGAGTGATGAGGCAGGATTGAATGTACAATTCTCATTCAGATATCCACCACATTTTGATGGTGCCATTGATATATATTCAGGGCCGAACTTGGCTGGCATTGACGTTCCAAGGGAAACCTCCCAGCCTAATTCTTTTTTCCTTTTCTCCAGCACTGTTGATTTAACGCCCATAACATTGATGCGAGCAAATCCAGTGCGGAGTGACATTCCGGAAGCTGTTTGCGTAACACCGTCAGCCCAAACAATATCTGAGTTTGACTGCCAGTCCCACGACAAGCCGTGACCAGCATCCGGCATTGCTGAATAAACAAAATCACCCAACTCAGAACTGGGCTTTCCCGAAAGAGATTCGGGGGAAATATCTTCAGCGGATATAGCGTAAGGCGGGAGCGTCGCAACCATAACAGATAACAGTATTAATCGTTTCATTTGAATCAGTTCCTGAAGCGAACATTCAGAACACTCAACAAGCCCAGTGAAGGCCGCAAGACATTTCAACCGTTAGGCGAACCAACCAGACTCAGCACATCCATATTCTGCGAGAACAAGGATGCCCACAAATCACTGGATTCTCCCTTGGTTTATGTTGGTGCGCATAATGT
>NZ_JAPKIA010000039.1:0-3779 GCF_036759865.1 Kluyvera genomosp. 2 | reverse complement strand
GTCATCGGGCATTATCTGAACATAAAACACTATCAGTAAGTTGGAGTCATTACCCAGCTCATCGCGCAGTGAGCCAAAATCCGCATCTGAAGCACGGTCAAAAAGGTAATCCAGTTTGCGATTTACGTCGCTCAGCTGGTTGGTAACTATTTTCAACCCGGACTCCAGATCACCTGGGCCAGCTTCAAGGCAGCGCCGCAGATACTCTGACCGATTACCACCTGAAACCAGGTCTATATAGGCCAAAAGTTCATCTGATACTTTTGCGGTTATTGTTGGCATTCAGTCCTCACTTTGTGCATTTTTTAAACGAAAAAAGGGTGTCTAATACGGTGAAATCATAGTAATACCAAAGTAATAAATAAAAAATTCTTTAAATCAGTAAGTTAGATTGGATTTGTAATACCTGGGTAATACCGCAGCATGGCTAAATTTTGTTTTTTTGCTTTTAAATCAGTGTGATAGCGTGATTTATCACGCTGCGTTAGGTGTATAGCAGGTTAAGGGATAAAAAATCATCTTTTTTTGGTAGGGCGATCTCCGTAGGTTAAGGGTCATTTGGCTAAAAAGCGTCCTATTCTTTGATGGTCATGCTTGCATGACCATCTGAGCAACCAAAAACTACAGATAAACTACAGATAAACTACAAAAAACGTTTTGCCTTAGTGTTGGAAGACTACAAATAGACTACAATAAAACTACAAAGAAACTACAAAAAACGTGACAGACTACAAATAGACTACAAGAATACTACAGATAAACTACAAAACTCGATTGACCCCTTCTTACGAGTGTTGTAGAGTCATTTTCATACAACGGAGGGGGTTATGAATAAACCAGCAGATCTGAAACCCCGCAACTTATCGGCTGCTGTCAGATTGCGCCTAAATGAAATCGAGAACTGGCTGGACAGAGGGCTAACGCGGCATGAAATTGCTGAAATCCTCGACAGCGAATACAGCTTTTCGGTAACAGCCAAAGGGCTTGAGATGGCACTGTATAGAACGCGGCAAAACCGAAAAAATGTATTGCACAATACACATGATAAGAGTAGCGCGAAGGGTGCAGCGGAAAGTGTATTGCACAATACACAACCGTCTGAGCCTGAAGCGCAGGAAAGTGAAAAAGCAGAGAGTCCCGGCATTATTGATAAAGAATTCTTCAATAAAATCGGTGAGAATTTCGACCCTAAGAAGTTCAACAAAAAATTCTGAGGTGATTTATGAAAGTAGCGGTAATTAATTACAGTGGCAGTGTTCGTAAAACCTTAATTTCATCTTACCTGTTAGCTCCGCGCCTGACTGGTGCAAAGTTCTATGCGGTAGAGACTATCAACCAGTCTGCTTCCGATCTGGGTATTGAAAATGTGACCAGTTTTAAAGGTGACGACTTCTCACGTTTGATTGAGGGGTAATGACTCCAACTTACTGGTAGTGTTTTAGCGAAGTTAAGTGACACAATAGTTTAATCTGGAGGAATTAATGAAGAGTTATGAGTAATTTTAATTTTCTAACAGACATCAGCCCTGAACTCGCTCAATTTGGTAAAAGTGCCGAGCTGTATTGCCATGATGATAAGCAGGTAGCACTAGTGAAACTTAGGTGTTTTACTGAAGTAGTCGTTGGGGAAATTTATTCACGTTTATCGCTAACCCCACCTGTTCGTGATGATTTATATAATCGACTGCGCAGCTACGAATTCAAGGACGTTGTCAGTGATAAGGGAATCTGGGCCAAATTAGATGTATTGCGACATAAAGGTAACAAAGCCGCCCACTCTAGCAATGGTTCAGACGAGATTTCCCTCAATGAAACACTCTGGTTAATCAAAGAAGCTTATTTAGTCGCCCGTTGGTATGCTCAAGCTATTCTCAATAAGCCTATCACTCCGCCAGAGTTTGTTGATCCGGTAAAACCTATCGATCATACATCTCGCTTAGAAGCAGAGTTAGAACGGCAACGTCAAGAACTCAATAAACGAGAGGCTGAATTAAAGACCCAGCTTGCTGATAATAGTGATAAATATCAACAACAGACGAGTGAGCTAATAGCTCAACTAGACGAAAAAAACGACACACTTTCCAATGTAAAAAAAGAGCAAGCACTATTACAGATTGAACTTGAACAAAAACAAAAAGATCTAGTCGCTTCACAACAAGCCTTCTTTGATTACAGGACGCGTGAAGAGTTTAAACAAGCTAGTATTTCATCAGCTTCAAGCTTTGATCTTGATATGGAAGTGACGCGCCGAAATATTGATATATTTGATTGCTTTGAAGGAGTAAGTTTAACTAAAGGTCAAAACCAAATAGTTAAGCAAATAAATGAGTTTCTAACCGATACCAAACAAAACGTATTTTTACTTAATGGTTATGCAGGTACAGGTAAAACATTTATAACTAAAGGAATTACTCAGTACCTAGAAAGAATTGGTCGTGAATTCGCTATTATGGCCCCGACGGGGAAAGCCGCGAAAGTGATATCAGACAAAACAATGCAACCTGCCAGCACTATTCACCGCGTGATATACAATTACGACAACGTGAAAGAGTACAAAGTTGACGGTGTGGAAGGGTCTGAAACTTATCGTTGCTATGCTGACCTTAAAGTCAATGTAGATACTGCCGAAGCTGTTTATATAATTGATGAAGCGTCAATGGTTTCTGACAGATATTCCGATGGTGAGTTTTTTCGTTTTGGGAGCGGATATTTATTAAAAGACTTGCTCAAGTACATAAATATTGACCACAACGATCATAATAAGAAAGTTATTTTTATTGGTGATAATGCACAGTTGCCACCTGTTGGAATGAATACGTCACCAGCGCTAGATGCCAGTTACCTTAAAGAAAATTATCAAGTCGCTGTGGCTTCAGGGTACTTGACTGAAGTTGTTCGTCAAAAAGGTGATAGTGGTGTTTTGATCAATGCTGCCATGTTGCGTGACGGTTTAGAGCAAAATCTTTTCAATAAACTGAAATTTGAAGTTAATGATCATGATGTATTTAATTTGTCCTCGGAAAATCTACTTAGCACTTATCTAGACTCATGTGATAGAAAAGTTAGCCGTACAGGAGAAAGTATTATTATTGCTTCTTCAAACCGACAAGTAGCTGAGTATAACCGTTTGGTTAGAGAGTACTTCTTTACTGGTCAACAGCAAATGGTCGCGGGAGATAAAGTCATTTCGGTAGCAAATCACTATCGAGCAGACGCTTGTATTACCAATGGTGAATTTGGAATGATCAAGGAAGTACTATCTCCTCATTCTGAGTTGATTAGTGTTGACATTAGCGTCAAAGGTGACACTGGTGACATGGTTAAGCGAAAAGTAAATCTGAGTTTTAGGGATGTGATTCTAGGCTTTCGCAACGACTACGGTGAACCATTCTTCTTTGAAGCCAAAATTGTAGAAAACCTACTTTACAATGATCAGCCGACCTTATCGTCAGATGAGCACAAAGCACTCTATGTTCACTTTTTAAATCGACACCCAGAACTGAGACGTAAAGGTAATGAACAAAAGCTTAGAATTGCATTATTGCAAGATCCTTATTTCAATGCTTTTAAACTTAAGTTTGGTTATTCCATTACTGGACACAAAGCACAGGGTAGCGAATGGAAAACTGTTTTCTTACAGTGTCAAACACACCAAAAAGCCTTAACTAAAGATTACTTCCGCTGGTTATACACCGCTATAACGAGAACTTCTGGCATCCTGTATGGGCTTTGTTGAATAAATCGAACTTTTGCTGAGTTGAAGGATCAGATCACGTATCT
>NZ_JAPKIA010000038.1:0-3802 GCF_036759865.1 Kluyvera genomosp. 2 | reverse complement strand
CTCCGGATGAATATGATGATCTCATATCAGGAACTTGTTCGCACCTTCCTTAGGATTTTCGCCACTGAATAAATTATAATAAATTGATTTTATAAGATATTCGTCATGGGCTATATGACCAGTACGAGTTGCATGCTCTAATGTTTCAGATGCCAGTATATGTGCGGCTTCAGCAAACATCCCAGGCCAA
This sequence comes from Kluyvera genomosp. 2, assembly GCF_036759865.1. Taxonomy (NCBI): domain Bacteria; kingdom Pseudomonadati; phylum Pseudomonadota; class Gammaproteobacteria; order Enterobacterales; family Enterobacteriaceae; genus Kluyvera; species Kluyvera genomosp. 2. Next base: position 3,612 of record NZ_JAPKIA010000038.1, on the reverse strand, counting down.
CCCTTACTCAGCATAGACAGTCCTTTAAGGACTCTTATCTGAATCTCCCTCATACTCGCACCATCACGTGCAACAGGTAAGAAAAAGTCTTCCAGTAGGTCTTTGATCTGAAGTGGCGCAACATGTACTGAAGGATATATCACTTCAGTTTCATCTATTTTATTCTGCGCGTAAGCGGAGAGTATTCGAACACCTCTGCCAATGACATCAATCGCAGTACCGGGATCGTTTACTGCGGGCGAAAGGGCCCTGCAGGCTATTTCGGCCATGACGCTGAGACAGAATCGGGGATCCTGAGCAAATGAACGCACATCCGAGACAATGATCGTTTCAAGTAAATCGGTACAGATTGATGACTCCTGACCAGAACTCAGGTACAAAACTGGCATCGATGGATGTATGAAACTGCCTGGCTGCGCCACAAGATATACATGACGAGGATCATTGCTCAGCAGACTGCCGAGCTTGACCATGTCAATATATTCAACATAGCCAATTTTCTCCGGATATACGGCAACAGTTCCTTTTGGTTGTTCATTGTTCTCAAGCCATGGATATCCGCCAAGACATGGACTTTTTGCTCTCGCAATAAATGTCTCGATCGCCGCCTGTTCTACTTTTGCTGTTGTCTCACCTACCCTGCCCAGAGAGGTCAAATGCTGTATCCAGCGAAGCAATGTGATGATTATTAAGGCAATGACAACCAGTGTTACAATGAATAAAATGACTCTACCCCTTTCTCCGTAGGCTCCCATATTGAGGGCAATAATCCCTACCAGGCTGAAGAGAAAAGAACCGATAAAAGTGGCCAGTACATTTTGTGTGGTTACGTCTTCTACAACTAAACGCGTGGCTCTGGGCGTCACATTAGTAGTGGCTGAACCGTAAGCGGTGACCATTATACTCAGTGAAAATGTGGTCACCGCCAGCATACTCGATGCCAGTATGTTCAGAATATTATCAACTGCTTCCGCACCAACCTTCACTGATACTGACTCTGGGATCATTGATCTAAAAAGAATAGATAAAAGGGCCGTTATTATTGCTACCATTGCAAATAACGTTGCCCTGAACCATAGTTTTTTAAGTGTCTGCCTGAGAATCCATTGCCAGCGTAAAATCATTCAGCATATCCTTGTATTAAGTTCGGGAAAATAAATGCCGCCCGGCAGGACGGCATTTTTGTATTAACGAACGAGGTGCAGGAAGTGCAGGTGTTTTTCGTACTGGTCCAGTATGTCATTAATCAGCTGTTCCTGATTCCAGCCCATCACATCATAGTTTTGACCGCCTTCTTTCAGATAGACCTCAGCGCGATAATATCGATGTTGCTCAACCTGCTGCTCGTCATTGTCCATTGCAGCCATGGCGAAAGCCGGTGAGTTATAGCCACGAAGTCTCACTTCATAAATAAAGTTCAGCTCATTGCCCAAATCGACTTCAAGCCGAATTCGTTCGTCATCAGTATCACTTATATGGCTTATCGTTCCCTGTTTATTCAGTTCTTCCTGAACCAGCGTCATGGCGGGCTGGATAACGTCGCCCATAAAGCGTTTCACAAGAGAGCGCTTTGGCAGATAAGCGATATTGCGCAAGCGTCTCTGCCATGGAATCGGGTTACGCGCTGCAGTCGGAGCAATAGTCGCCATGCTCAGGCTTTCACGCTTGGTCAAATCCCGACGCAGGGCTTTTAATAATCCGTATATGGATATCAGTAAAATCACTGAGAAAGGTAATGCGCTCGCTATTGTCACGGTTTGCAGCGCGCTCAGTCCCCCCGCAATCAGCAGTGCGATTGCCACAATCCCTATGAGCGAGGCCCAGAAAATTCGCTGCCATACAGGCGTGTTAGCGACGCCACCCGATGCCAGCGTATCAACAACCATTGCCCCGGAGTCAGCCGAGGTGACAAAGAAGACAATGACCATCGCCATTGCAATAAATGACAGCACGGAAGAAAACGGGAAATGCTCCAGGAAATTAAACAGGGCCAGCGCGACATCCTGCTGAACGGTATTGGCGAGATCAGCCGCCCCCTGGTGCATAATGAGATAGATTGCGCTGTTACCAAACACCGTCATCCACATGAGCGTGAAGCCGGCGGGAACAAACAGCACGCCGGTGACAAACTCGCGAATGGTTCGACCGCGCGAGACTCTTGCGATGAACATCCCCACAAACGGCGACCATGAAAGCCACCATCCCCAGTACAGTAATGTCCAGCCCCCCAGCCAGTTGCTCGACTTAGGTTCATACGCATAAAGGTTAAAAGTTTTACTCACCAGTTCAGAAAGATAACCGCCCGTATTTTCCACAAATGACTTCAGCAGAAGCACGGTTGGTCCCAGACACAGGACCAGCGCCAGCAGCAGCACTGCCAGGCCCAGGTTGAGCTCAGACAGTATACGTATTCCCTTGTCCAGGCCGGACACCACCGAAATCGTCGCTAAACCAGTGATGACAACGATTAGAATCACCTGCACCGTTTCATTAATAGGCACCCCGAAAAGATGATTCAAACCAGCATTCACCTGCAAAACACCGTACCCCAGCGATGTCGCAACGCCAAAGACGGTGCCAATAACGGCGAAAATATCAACCGCATGGCCTACAGGTCCGTATATGCGCTCGCCAATAATGGGATAAAGTGCGGAACGCAGCGTTAAAGGCAGACCGTGACGGTAACTGAAAAAGGCCAGGATCAGTGCCACAATGGCATAGATTGCCCATGCGTGCAGGCCCCAGTGGAAGAACGTCAGGCGCATTGCTTCCTTCGCTGCCGCAACGGTCTCTGGAGTGCCGACAGGAGGTGAAAGATAATGCATCACAGGTTCAGCAACGCCAAAGAACATCAGGCCGATCCCCATCCCTGCCGAGAAAAGCATCGCAAACCAGGAGTGATAGCTAAAATCAGGCTGCGCATGGTCCGGACCCAGTTTGATATCACCGTAGCGTGAGAGTCCCAGGAACGAGACACTCAGTAGAATCAGGGCCACTGCAAGGATGTAGAACCAGCTGGCATTCGTGAAGATTTGTTGCTGAAGTAGTTTAAAATTTTTGTCGGCGACATCCGGGAATACAGCGGCAAAGGCGACAAGAAGGAAAATTAACAAAGCAGATGTAAAGAATACCGCTTTGTTAATCTGGCTTTTAGACTTCTTTTGGATTGTATCATTTTCACTCATAATCATTTATTCCATTAATTAAAATCCGCACTGTATAGAGGGTACTACATCTCAAAGATTAGCAAACTTCAACTTACGATGCGGCGTCAATCGGAATGCAGAGTGCAAGAGTGGCCATACAGATATCCTGTTGATAGTCTGCCAGCCGTCTTCTGGAGCATTTGATTTGCATAAATTGCATCAGATCTGGGGATTCACTTTGATTAGAGCAATATTGAGAATGACTTACTAACGTCTGATGTTGCGTAAAGCGGGCTTTAAGGATGGTCGCAATGTCAGAGGTAAGGACAGACGTTCAGGATGCAAATAATCAGTGCCGGTTCGTCGCTGATTTTCCTTCAGGCTGACTTGTCCAAAACGAGTAACAATCGCCGGTGATGCTGCCAACTTACTGATTTAGTGTATGATGGTGTTTTTGAGGTGCTCC
>NZ_JAPKIA010000037.1:0-5344 GCF_036759865.1 Kluyvera genomosp. 2 | reverse complement strand
TGGCGAGCGTATCAGCGGGCATTGCCGGCGGGCTGGCGGGAGATAGCGCATCGGCAGCGGCAACCGGGGCGAATGCCGGGAAGAATGCGGTGGAAAACAACTACCTCAGTACCGCGCAGTCACTGACCTTTGATAAAGAGCTGGCAGATTGTCGTAAAACAGGTGGTGACTGCCAGTCTGTCATTGATAAATGGAAAGAGATCAGTGACAAACAGAGCCAGCAACTGGACGATACGCTGAAAAATAACCCGGCAGAAGCACTTGCATGGGATAAAGAAAGTGCTGAAGGTGGTCTCGACATGGCGAGCCGTCCGGCCTGGATGAATAATATTCCAGGTGCCGGAGGTATGACTGATGAACAGGCCAGAGCCTATGTTCAGCAATGGAACAGTCAGGATCTGAGTAAGATTGACGACAGCACACCGGGATGGATGCAGTTTGCAGCATTTGCATCAGATCCTGAGAATCAGGCGGTACTTGGGTCATTAGGTCTGCTGGCTAAAGATGTTATTGTTGCTGTCGGTTCCTTTATGGGGCGAAATACTGCGACTGCAACGGTCAGCGCTGCCGATATTAGTCTGAAGTGGGGGCAGGGCAATATGAAGCAAGGCATGCCGTGGGAGGATTATGTTGGAACATCTTTGCCCACAAGTGCGCGGTTGCCACAGAATTTTAAAACATTTGACTACTATGATGTGTCAACAAAAACAGCCGTAAGTGCTAAATCATTAGATACACAGACAATGGCGAAGCTGGCTAACTCTAATCAGGTTTACAGCTCGATCAAAGGAAATATTGATGCGGCTGCAAAATTTGACACGTACACACTCTCACAAAAGACCATTGATTCTTCGATGATAGTTAATAGAGAAATTCAGCTTGCTGTTCCTGCTAATACGACTAAAAATCAGTGGACAGAAATAAACCGAGCCATTGAATATGGCAAGAGTCAGGGTGTAACAGTAAAAGTGACACAGGTGAAATAATGAAATTTAATAAAAATCAGGATTACAGGGCTAGTTGTTACTATACTTCTGAATTTTTGCTTGTTGAGACTCAATCAGGACTAGGTATGGTCGCTGCAGATCCTCTCTTTCCTTCGCATTTATTGCCACCCAATGCCGATAATCAGAGTGTTGGGGAAGTGATTTTACAAGCGTTGTCAGATAGTCGGACATTGACGGTTGAAGAATGCGAGACTTTCTTTAACGTTGAAAAAGGTAAGGAGCAATATGCAGCCTGGATAGCTATGTTAATGGAAAAATATGGCTACAAAACCAAACGTGCATTATTCAAAGATATGAAAAATTGTGGCATTCATTGTGTTAATAATGTCATTACCATCTCACCAACACGTCATGAAAAACTGGAAGGCTGGGGAAGAACTAAAGGCGATAGAATTGAAGATGTAATTCTTTCTATAGACTCATCTCCAGCAGAAATCGGCGCAGGGTTACGATTAGCGCTTACTCGTTGTAAAGGTTAAAAGAGACACTCTATTTTTGTCAAAACATAAGCTCCGGCACAGTTACTAACGATTTATTTTCAGTAAATTGGATAGTTGGTCGGGGCAAAAGGTTGCAGAGCCTGAAACTCGTCAGCAAAAAATAGTTTTAATCTACTAATAGTTTTAATCTACTGAAAAGACAGAAAAAAATTGACTTCGCCTCTGCAGTCTGCGTCAGAGAGGGTCGCTGTTGAGAATAATGCGCTCAGCAAGGAAGATGAAAAGCGTCTGGGGTTACGCTCACTTGATATCATTGATATTAATCCATTGTTCAATCGCACTGCTAAAGTGGTGGATGAGAATGGTGATCCACAGAAAGGTGGTGGTGGGGTTGCTAAAGGTGCCCCTAAAGTCCCATCAAACTTGCAACCATTCGCAAATCCTGCTCAGGGACCTGTTATCCCACAGGGTTGGGTTAGTAAGCCAGGTAGAACACCAGGAAGTACAATTTATTATCCACCAAATACTGACCCGGGCAGTCCAGGAAGCTCATATATTAGAGTGATGCCGCCAGGATCGACCCCGGTTCCTGGGTTAGAAAATGGATACTGGATATCGGTTAAAAATGGTCAGCCAACAAATCCAGCTACAGGTGGCACTGGCACTCGAGGTGAAACGCATGTACCACTACCAGCAGACACTATGCCGCCAAAAAAGGTAAGAAAAATATGATTACTGATGCCGAACTTCATGAATTTGAACAATCTATATTTACCGGAGTAACGGTTGGTGTGGGATCTTTAGTTTTGCTGTTTTCATCAGGCGCTAGGGTAATGATCCAGTGTCCATTTCAGTGCGGGGAAAAAGGACAATTACATACAGGGCATGGTGAGAATTTATCGACCAGTAATTTTTTATTTCCATTACTTAACCAGGTAGTCAGAAGATGTTCTGTTGTGGATGGTGAAATACTGAGACTATCCTTTGATAATGAAAGATATATACAAGTTTTACCTGAAAATAACGGGTTTGAGTCTTATGTTATTACTACAAGTTATGGGGATTACCCCGTAATTAATTACTGAATGGGTTCTAGATCTTGCATTAGGATCTTATCAGTTGCTCTTTAACAATATTGCTGGATAGTGCAACGAACTGAAAAGGCTCGTCGGGGAAAAAAGTTGCCGCGCCGGAAGTACAGCAGAGAAAAACGGTTGTAACTTACGGAAAGCACAGGGAAAAAATGTTATTATCACAGCAACGTGCACAGGATCGAGTTGTTGTTGAGAATAATGCGCTGAGCAAGGAAGATGAGAAACGCCTTGGATTGCGTTCAGTGGATATCATCGATATTAATCCACTGTTCAATCGAACCGCTAAAATTGTGGATGAGAACGGCGATCCGCTGAAAGGTGGTGGTGGGGTTGCTAAAAATACTTCTCCAAGAAATGCCTCCAATTTATCAGGCGGTCCATTAGAAAATGCAACACAAGTCAGTGGTAGATTTAAAATTGAAGGGGGCCTAAGAGCGGAACTGTCTACAGAGCTGATAATCAGGGCAACATAACCAGTTATGCCACTTATGATGCAAATGGCATGATAATTAAGAGGGTTGATGTTTCAGGAGCGGCTCATGGTGGTGTGCCAACTCCTCACGTAATTGAATACGGACGTAACACTCTTCCAAATGGTCAGGTTAGAGTACAGTCACCATCAACAAAATCATTGCCTAGGCCTGTAAAAGTGGATGAAATCCCATGAAAAAAATTTCCCTAATGAAGCAACCATATGATCTGGAAAGATACGAAACATGGAGATCTCAATGGGAAGATCCCGTTTCGGTAGGACTCAATGATTATATAAGTGAATGCTGTCACCCTGAAGATATATTGATAAGTATGCGGTTGTTTATACCTGAATTTATTGCTATTGATGATTGTATTCTTCTTTATGATAGATATGAAGAAAGTAATTTTCTTCAATGGATGGACAAGCTATCAGGAGAAAAAATCAGTGGAAAAAGTTTTGAATCATATACATATTTATGATCTTTTTGGGAGTAACGCGGATAACACTAGTGAATCTATTTTTAAACAAATGTGCAATGCAATGAAATGCTCATGGAGCATAGCCTTAAAAGAAGCTTTTCCAGGAAAAGTATTTGTCGTTGAATCATTTGATGATGATATTGGGTATGGACCATCCTTAACATTTTATCAAAAATAAGATATGCTACCTTAGTTGTTTAAATATATAAACCTGAGAAAATACGAAAGATAATACCGCTGTTAACACGGTGGCCCATGCCATTTTGGGCGGTGCGGTTGCGGCATTGCAGGGTAACAGTGCAGTATCAGGCGCTGCGGGCGCAGCAACAGGTGAGCTGGTTGCACGCGCTATTGCGGATATTTATTACCCTGGCGTGAAGATGTCAGACCTGACGGAGTCGCAAAAGCAGACCATCAGCTCACTGGCGAGTGTATCAGCGGGCATTGCCGGCGGGCTGGCGGGAGATAGTACATCGGCGGCAGCAGCGGGGGCGAGCGCCGGGAAGAATGCGGTTGAGAATAATGCGCTGACAACTGGTTCAGATCTTGGCTTCTGGTTGGGTAACACCCCAGGGTGTGATACTGCCTGTAAGACCGGTATTGCGAAAGGTGTTGCTGAAGGAAATCTGGTGGTGTCAGCAGGCGTTGCTGGAGTGGCTGGCGGTGCACTGATAATAGGATCAACACCGGAAATAGTGGCGGCAGCTAAAGCAGCACTGGAAGGTTGTAAAGCGGCCCCGGCAATCTGTCTGAATAATGCAGGGTTGCAAGTAGCAGAAGGAGTTACACCTGGTGGTGTAGGTGCTGCTGGAGCTATTGGAGTTGGTAAAACGGCCGCAGAGGCGGCGGCGGCGAAAGCAGAAGCTGTTGCGGTTAATGCCGCTAAGAATGCTGGAAAGGGTACAACAGGTTCTTTAAGCGGCCAACCAACTAAACTGCCACCAAATGCTTCAGCAGAAAATATACGTTCACTACAACGAGAAAATGAGGGGGCGGCGATCCTGTCTCAAAATGGTTATCATGTTGAGCAGAATCCGGTAACTCCGGGGGTTAAAAATCCAGATTATAAAATTAATGGTGAGGTGTTCGATAATATCGCCCCTAAAACAAACTCAGTTCGTAATATTTATGACCGAGCTTTAGAAAAAGTGAATAGTGGTCAAACAAACAATGTGGTTATCAACTTGGCAGATACAAAAGCAAGTGTTAGTGATTTGCAAAAACAGTTTAGTGATTGGTCAATCCAAGGGTTAGATAAAGTTATTGTTATCGACCAGTCCGGAAAACCAATCAAAATTAAGTAAGGTGGAAAAATGTCAATTGATATAGCGTGTTACACATCAATAAGTATTGATGAACTGAGGGAAAGACTAAGTGTGGTGAGAGCAAAGTACGACCATCTCTTTGATGGCCCGTATCTTATGTTTGATCCACATACAATTTTAAGTCGCCAACAGCTTGCGCTGATTGATGATCGTGTTGAAAAATACAATCAAGAGACTAAGTTATTAATTGCTGAAGAGTTTGGACTAAAAGAACCAAAGTCTTATTTTTTGATAGCAGTGAATGATAAATCTTTCTCTGAATTAAATACTTCTGGAATAGCAGATGTGTTTAGGCAAGAGTTAGGGGCAGGAAATATAATTGTGCTTTTAAATGGCGAAGATCTAATCTAAATAGCTGCGCCTAATACCCCTACACTTTTGCCAGCCCATGTTTGCCTCCGGGGAATGGACTGGCGGTTTCCATAAAGTGCCGTACCTTTTTCAGCAACAGCCACATTGAACGGCATTTGCAATACGGAAAATCAGCAGCAGGATGTGGCGAACCTGAGCCGTGATACGGAGCA
>NZ_JAPKIA010000036.1:0-6129 GCF_036759865.1 Kluyvera genomosp. 2 | reverse complement strand
CGGCCAGGTATGTCCGTGCATAGCCATGCAGTCGCTCCAGAATCATCAGGGGCGTTTTTTCTCGATATGGGCACAGAAAGGTGTGTGTTTCAGGCCGGAGGCCGCAGAAACGCGCTGAGGGCCTCTGCGGCGGTGCGCGTAATGAGACGTTATGGTAAATGCAGGTTTTTTAATATATGTAGTTGAAATGTAGCCTAGGTGGAGGGAAAGTGTTTTTGGTGTATACGTTACAATCTTACGTGAGGTGCGAATGAGCAATATTAAACCTGATAGTCTGATCCGGATTACAAAAAGAAAGAATGAAAATGGCGATGAAACAACAGATTTAGAATGGAAGCCTGGTTCAAAAGAGGCAATTGCCACAGGCGCGGCTGCTGGAGCAGCACTAGGTTCTGTTGTTCCTGTAATAGGAACTGCAGTCGGGGCTGCGATCGGTGGGACTTTAGCTTTAATTTTTGGATAACCAAGTTTAGAGCGAAACACCCGTCAGGAATGGCGGAAGGTAGCCTGCTAAAAGCGGGCTTTTTTACGCTCATGCGAGCAAGGGATGTTATGGTAAATGGTGTGGAATGCCGCCTGGAGGCGGCTTAATTATCTATCTAACTTTTTCCACTTTAGTCATAAATTCTTTAATGGAAACAATCGCAGTAGCTTTCCCTCCAGGGATGCTTGCAGCTGAGAAATCGATGTCTTGATTCCCGAAACCATTTTGCACGCGATATTTTTTTTAAAAAGGATTTTGAAAGGATGCGGGTAGATCTTCTTGAGATCCTTAAGCGAGAGTCGTAATCTCTTGACCAAGAAACGAAAAAACCGCCCTGCAAGGCGGTTTTTCGAAGGTTCTCAGAGCTACCAACTCTTTGAACCGAGGTAACTGGCTTGGAGGAGCGCAGTCACCAAAACTTGTCCTTTCAGTTTAGCCTTAACCGGCGCATAACTTCAAGACTAACTCCTCTAAATCAATTACCAGTGGCTGCTGCCAGTGGCGCTTTTGCATGTCTTTCCGGGTTGGACTCAAGACGATAGTTACCGGACAAGGCGCAGCGGTCGGACTGAACGGGGGGTTCGTGCATACAGTCCAGCTTGGAGCGAACTGCCTTCCCGGAACTGAGTGTCAGGCGTGGAATGAGACAAACGCGGCCATAACAGCGGAATGACACCGGTAAACCGAAAGGCAGGAACAGGAGAGCGCACGAGGGAGCCATCAGGGGGAAACGCCTGGTATCTTTATAGTCCTGTCGGGTTTCGCCACCACTGATTTGAGCGTCAGATTTCGTGATGCTTGTCAGGGGGGCGGAGCCTATGGAAAAACGGCAACACCGTGGCCTTATCGCTTCCCTGTTAAGTTTCTTCCTAGCATCTTCCAGGAAATTTCCGCCCCGTTCGTAAGCCATTTCCGCTCGCCGCAGCCGAACGACCGAGCGTAGCGAGTCAGTGAGCGAGGAAGCGGAATATATCCTGTATCACATATTCTGCTGACGCACCGGTGCCGCCTTTTTCTCCTGCCACATGAAGCACTTCACTGACACCCTCATCCGTGCCAACATAGTAAGCCAGTATACGCTCCGCTAGCGCTACGTGACTAGTTCAGGGCTGCGCCCCGAAACCCGCCAAAAGCCACTGACGCGCCTGCGGCTTGTCCAACACCGCGCCGACCGGGAAAGAATTTCCCGCCCGTCCCGGTGTTATCAGGAGGCCGGATTGGCAGACAAACGCAGCAAAATGCTCACGATGTGGGTGACTGAGGATGAGCACCGGCGTCTGCTGGAGCGCTGCGAGGGTAAGCAACTCGCGGCCTGGATGCGGCAGACGTGCCTGGTCGAAAAGCCCGCCCGTGCCGGCAAACTTCCCTCCATCTCGCCGGCGCTGCTTCGTCAGCTTGCGGGGATGGGGAACAACCTCAACCAGATTGCCAGGCAGGTGGCCCGGTTTGCTCGAAAGTTAACTGCTGATCAAAACATGTATTTTATTCCAAGTTGACCCAGCGTATCCCGGTAGCTGTCCCTGCCCATCTGATGGCTCACTGCTGTCCAAACGTTCAGATTATTCGCCAGCTTACCTTCCACGCCCGCTTTAACCTCTCCCGTATTACGGCTGCCCTGAATAAATGCGTTGGTTCTGTCCATCTGCGTACCATACTGCTTACTGTTATAAATCCAGTTAGCCTCAACGAACGGCTCAAATTCACGCTGAGTGTCCTTGTCCAATACGCTTTTCCCTTTCAGGTAGACGCGTGTACCAACGCGGACCTGAAGGTTGTTATTACCGCTCCCCTGAACGCGGGTTCCGTTCACTTCCGTATGGTCATCCGCCTTGACACCTGACCAGGTCAGCTGAACTTTCGGCTGGATGTAGACGTCGTTGGTCATCCCTTCATCTGTGGTTTTCGAACCCAGATGGAAGGTATATCCGGATTCGAACGAGGCCGTTATCCCTTTACTCCTGTAGGACTCAGCGCTCAGACCATCACCTTTAACATCATTATCAAACCAGTTGTACAGCGCCCAGGTATCTGCATACAGCCCCGTCTTGTCTGCATCGTTCCGGTACCAAGTGCCGTAAAACCCCATACTGTAACCGTTAACGCTCCCCTTTGAGCGGTAGCCTGTTAAGTTATTCTTCGTACTGCTATGTTGATTGGCGTAGCCGCCCATCACACCAAGGTGAAGCCGGTTCAAGCCGTCAGATGACCACTGCGCAATATCTCCGCCTACTTGCAATATGTAGCGGTTAGCCGTCGTTTTATTCTGGCCATCGTTCATCGTAAACTGGCTGTTGCCGCCCATGTTGCGCATCCACATGCTCGTCACTTTCTTCTCACCCGTCAGCGCGTCCGTGTACTGCGTGTCACCCAGACGGTCGTGAAGACGGGTGCTGAACAGCGTATTCGCAGCAGCAAGATTGGCGGTATAGCTGGAAATCTCAGGACGCCAGGTTGGCTCCGGTGTAGGTGTTGGCTCCGGTGTAGGTGTTGGCTCCGGTGTAGGTGTAACTGTATTAATCAGATACCAATTGCTGACATTGGTGCCAGTTCCGCGAGCCAGAGAATAATCGTATGCCCCCGCAGCAATTCGCCCAGACTGCACAAACGCATCCGCCGTCGAACCTCCTGTACTGATGACCTCAATGCCGTTCAGTGTCTTCGCCCCTGCTCCACCCTTATTAGTGACGGTCACTTTGGTCGTGCCTGTCGCTTCCCCGGTTATGACCAATTTATCCGTTGGTGAGGAATCATTACCTAATACTGTATCGAGAAACAGATAGCCATTATTGCCCACATAGTCACCTTGGATGGTGAGAATGTCGCCGGCTTTGCCATCCGAGAGGTTGAGATTAGAGCCAGTAGAAGTTACGGTACCTTTGAGTATGAACTGTGCCGGTGCTGTGCCCAGCGTGGTGGCGTTCAGCGTGGAACCTCCGTTCATCGTCAGCGTATCGAAGGTCGATGTTGCCACTGCGCCTGTATTCTTCTCTACCAGGTTCCAAGTCGAGCCGTTGTTCAGACCGATGTTCAGTGTCGAGTTGGCATATGCCTTGTTCGTCAGCCCCGTCATGGTGCTGCCATTGTCGAGCGTCATCTGCAACGAACTGGCCGCTATCGAGTCCCGGTACTTGATTATGTCGACTAGGTAGCCATCACGAGCAGCGGTGAGGTTTGAGTTTCGATCAAACAGAAGCACCGCGTCCTGTTGACCACTGTCGACCAGCAGGAGCGGTGCGGTCATCGACTGTGTTTTTATAGTGGCTTTACCAAAGCTAGCCTTGATGCCACTCGAATCGGAACTCGTCCCCCAATCGTCGATGCCGATGGCCAAAGCTGATCGGGTGGCGTTGATATCGGCAGAACTGTTAGGTCCGTTGGCCCGCAGTTCCGACCCGCTGAGAGATATCTTGATGGCGGAGCTCATGTAATCCGAGCTACCTCCAAAATTTGGGTCCATGTCAATCTTCAATGCACCGTTGGAAACAACGAGTCCTTTTCCGCTTCCGACAGCTCGGGCCTTTCCTATCTTGATTGCACTGCTATCGTAAGACGCCGCACCGATTTTCACCATTTTAATAGTGGTGTCGTTCAGAACTACCTGCGATACCGCTTCGGTACCCGCACTGTTCGACGCGGCTCCTGAGACATAGATTCCTTCGATGCGAGCACCGGTGAGTATCATGTCCAGCGTGTCCTTGATTTCAATCTTACCCGAACTACCGTTGCCATTTTGGTTTGCGCCTTGGATGGCACGTAGACCGCTGTTCAATACGGGCACCAATCCACCGCTAGTGCTTTGTCGTATGGTTGCGTTGTTGAGTGTGATGGTCGAAAACTTGCCATTATTGGCTACTGCGCTTTCACCTGAGTTCACGGAAGATCCTGCGAGGATGGCGTAAGAGGCAATGCCATTACTTAAATTTAAGCCAGTGTAATTGCTGTTCGTCGTAAGTGTGAAATTATTTCCGTTGATCGCCACAGCGCTGTGCGTGCTCAGACCGTTGATACCGCCGCCGTTACCGTTGTTGGTCAGATTTGCAGTCACGTCCGTGAAGTTGATACTGCCGTGCGTCAGGTACTGGTTGCCGATTAAGCTGAAACCGTTGGTACCTGAGTATGATATATTCGTTGTCCCGATCGTAATGGAATCAGCACCAACGGCGAGATTGCTACGTGCTAATACATACCAGCTTGCGTTTTTTCCCAATGCTGTCGGTGATTCTGTTGTTGCTGGCACTTCGTTACATCCATTGCCATATGGAGCACTGGTCCATCCAGCAATGTACGACCCATTAGCGTCTGCTGTGCAGGTGACCGCCCAAGCGCCATGAGTGCTTGTCGTCACCAGCGCGATGACTGTCGCTGAGATACGGACTAATTTCTGTGTGCTTCCCGACTTTTCGCGGAGCAAACATGCACTGTATCTTTCCAAGATGTATATTTTTTCTAAGACAGTAACAATAGGCATTTTTTCATTTCCAGACGAAGGTTGTTGAAAGTTCCCTTACTCTTGGTTTCTTTGTTACAGAATAATTAAATGTAATTGTGAATCGCCACGGATAATCTAGACACTTCTGAGCCGTTGATAATATAGGTTTTCATATTCAGCCGGTGTGACCTGCTCCCCGTTGATTAATACACCGTGATGTTAGTAATGTCTTCATAAGCCACATGATGACACCCCCATGAAGAAGCGTTTTTCCGACGAACAGATCATCAGTATTCTCCGCGAGGCTGAAACCGACATTACTAACTGATCGTTGTATCTAATACTGGGGGCAGGTCAACTTGACCTGGATAATGAGGCTGACCTTTGCGAGAAACTCCATGAGGGTGCGGAAGACCTTTACCGTGTTCTGTCAGCGAGACTGAATGTGTGTCGGGATAGTGCGTAATGACTCTGTTATGATGGTATTAACAGGGTAATACCATCATAACGTTAATTTTTATTGCCTTAGCGCTTAATATTATTACCTGGGTATTACGCTGAGTTGGCGTGTTTTTGATTTTTTATTTATTTTTTATGTAGTTGCGATGAAAATCGCCGCTGCGTTAGGTGTATGTCATTTTTTAGTATATAAAACGACCACTCCCGAGTGCTGGCGCCGCAGGTTAAGGATGATTCTGGCTAAAAAGCGTCCTTTTCCGGAAAAGGGTCATGCTCGTATGACCCTATGGGTTCAGCGACTACACATAAACTACAAGAAGACTACAAAAGCAGAACCCGCCTGATAAGCGACTACACATAAACTACGAGAAGACTACAAAAGCAGAACCCACCTGATAAGCGACTACACATAAACTACAAAATTGCATCGCTTTTACCCCAGAACGCGGGTGTACAACAGAATTGCATCAAAAGTACATCACTTTTACGTCACTTTTACATCATTTTTACGTCAGATCTGACCTCTGAACTATTCGTACATCCGCCCCTCTTCCTGGGCCTCCTGCACGTGCTGAAAATGGTTTTTCCGGCTGTGCCGGCAACGCCTCACGGCCACGCAATAAATTGCGCATCCGTTCACCGTTATCGGGGTGGTTCGTGGTGGCTTTCAGGGCGTTCATCGGATTTTAGCCGCTAAAATCCCGGCCAGGTATGTCCGTGCATAGCCATGCAGTCGCTCCAGAATCATCAGGGGCGT
>NZ_JAPKIA010000035.1:0-7939 GCF_036759865.1 Kluyvera genomosp. 2 | reverse complement strand
AGGATGCCCACAAATCACTGGATTCTCCCTTGGTTTATGTTGGTGCGCATAATGTATATTATGTTAAATTGAATTTGAACCAACACCATAACCCAGTCCTTTACCGACTCCACCACATCCCCCTTAACCTTCTGGGATGTTTTGTCCTCATTTAATTCTATTTCATTGCGGCGCCTGCGTTTAGCGTCTACTTTCTTTACATCCTTTATTGCTCTCGGAAGCCTGATGCCAACGCCGCGCCATCAAACCGTTTTGCTGTGCTTTGCTACCTTTCTCCTGGCCGGCTGTTCATTAACGCGCGTCTCTGATAGCGCACATGCTGAGGAAGTCGATCGTCTTAATATCGTTGGTCTGCGTCTGGATGCCGCGAAAGAAAAAATCAGCGCTGCAGGCTTTGTTTGCGATCGCGATGCCAGGCTCAGCCACGTTGATACAGAATCGGGTGTTCAGGTTTTAAAACAGCTGGAATGTGCGAAAACCAGTCAGGAACTGTTTTGCCCGCAGATTCGCAACGTCGTGCTCAATGTTGATCCGAACACGGAAACCGTGGTTTGGGTCGGAAAATACATAACACAGCACGGTTGCTTCTGAAAAACAAATGTAACGTACTGATTTATTGATAAATTATCGATTATGCTAGCGCTACGCGAATTCTGTGATTTTCGCTGTGTCATAGTGGGTCAGATTTTACGTAGCTGCGCGGTTTTATTGGGTGAAAAAACATACAGTAAACGCTGGCATTGCCGCTGACTCCGCTTTCTTGTACCCTTCCCTCGCCGAACTATCAGACACAACGGAATTCCATCACTGTGCATACATCTAAAGATCCTTTACACGGCGTTACCCTGGAAATGCAGGTAAACGCGCTGGTCGCGCGTTACGGCTGGGAGCAGTTAAGCAAGCTGATTAACATCAACTGTTTCAAGAATGAGCCAAGCGTAAAATCGAGCCTGAAGTTTCTGCGTCGGACTCCGTGGGCACGCGCGGAAGTTGAAGCGCTGTATCTGGATTCATTGAATGGTGATGTGGAAATCACGCCGGCAGAACCGGCGTTCGATCCGTGGGCGAATCACCGCGCTAAGGGTTAATCCGCACCAGCGGTTTGCCGCTAAACTGGCGATAGCGCAGTTTATCAAGGAGCTGCGGCAGTTCATCAAAATCGACGGCGACGGTCTCTTCGGCAACCAAACGGTTATTCACCAGATCGTCGAATATCTGCACTCCCGCAGTGGTGAGATCGTTCCAGGCCTCATCATCCCCGTACCAGTGCAGCGCACCGAGTGCCACCTCGTGCATAGACAACGTTCTGCCAAAAGGTGCACACGGCCACTGCGTCAGCCGTCCTTGAATACAAATAATATGTCCGTTCGCCTTAAGCGCCGGCGTCAGGCGCGCAGCGTGATCTTCATTGACGCTATCAATAACGGCGAAGAACGTGCCGTTTTTATCTTCCGGCCAGACCTGTTCCGGCGCCAGTGGCCCGGCAATACAGTGCGCTGCCCCCATGGCCTGCAGACGTGGCCAGTGTCGCGGATTGCACATCGCGGTAATCGCAAAGCCGCGGGCTGCGGCGAACTGCACCAGATAATGGCCCACCGCACCACCGGCGCCGCTAATCAACAGCGGTGCATTCTGAATAGCGGGTAGCTTTTCAATGGCCAGCCAGGCGGTCAGCGCCGGGCAAGGAATGCTGGCGGCAACGTCAAAACTTAGCGCATCAGGAATCGCCATAAGTGCCCGCGCGGCCACCGGGGTAAGTTCAGCATAGCTGCCGGGCCTGGCCAGACTTTGATGATAGGCAACTCGTTTGCCTAACCAGCGTTTATCAACGCCCTCGCCCAGTGCTACCACGGTTCCGGCCCCGTCAACGCCCGGAACGTGTCCTGTCTGCCAATCGACCAGCCCCGGGGTCAGCACCTTCCAGTCAACCGGATTCAGGCCAATGACCTGGTTGCGCACCAGCACGTCACCGGCAGCCGGCTGCGGGATCGCAATACGTTCCAGCTGCAGGTCATGGGGTTCGGCACTATTTTGCCAGGTCCAGGCCAGATGCGTCTGCGCGTGTGGGATATTATTCGACATAAGTCTTCTTTACCTATTTTCCAGGAGCATGACTTCCAAAGATAAGAAATGTACTGAAATAAGGCAAATTACCTTCTTTTATAGTAGTCATCATCAGGACTGATATCAGCTCATCGTATTGAGTAACGGTACATTCATTGCTCTGGGTTAGTAAAGACCCTATTTGCTACTGGCTAACCAATTGACTTCGCCGTAAATAGTACGAAAATGTTCTCCACTCGTGACAATCCGAAAAACGGCACCTATGACTCCCAGCTCTTACCGCTTCTTCCGTCTCTCCACTTTGAAAAAGGCCAGCGCGCTGATTGTTGCCGCCCTGTTATTGGTCAGCTGTGATTCGAAGCAGCCAACCACGCCGCCGTCCACCGTGAATCCGGGCAAATCACAGCAGAGCAATCAACCGATGCGTGGCGTTTGGCTGACGACCGTTTCACGCCTGGACTGGCCGCCAATAAGCTCCATCAATGCCGGCAGCGCCACTCAGCGTATTGACCAGCAGCAGGCGGCGCTGCGGGCTAAGCTCGACAGGCTCAAAAATCTCGGTATCAATACCGTGTTTTTCCAGGTTAAACCTGACGGCACCGCGCTGTGGAAGTCTGATATTCTACCGTGGTCCGACGTCATGACCGGCAATATTGGCGAATATCCTGGCTACGATCCGCTGCAGTTTATGCTGGATGAAGCCCATAAGCGTGGAATGAAAGTCCATGCGTGGTTCAACCCGTACCGGGTTTCCACTAATACTAAACCGTCGACCGTTTCGGCGCTCAATAGCACCCTCTCGATGACGCCACCGAGCGTGTTTGTGCTGCATCGTGACTGGATTCGTACGGCGAGCGATCGCTTTGTGCTCGACCCCGGAATTCCGGAGGCCCGTGACTGGATCACCAGTATTGTGGCGGAAGTCGTGTCGCGCTATCCCGTCGACGGCGTTCAGTTCGATGATTACTTCTACACCGAAACCGCTAACTCTTCGCTGAATGACAGCGCCACATTCCGCCGCTATGGCCAGGGTTATGCCTCCAAAGCCGATTGGCGTCGGAGTAACACTCAGCAGTTGATCGCCCAGGTATCCCGCACGATTAAACAGTTGAACCCGAACGTCGAGTTTGGCGTCAGTCCGGCTGGGGTCTGGCGTAACCGTTCGCATGACCCGGCCGGGTCAGATACCCGTGGCGCGGCGGCTTACGATGAATCCTATGCTGATACGCGTCAATGGGTACAACAAGGTTTGCTGGATTATATCGCCCCACAGATCTACTGGCCCTTTGCCCGTGATGCGGCGCGCTACGATGTGTTAGCCAAATGGTGGGCGGATGTAGTGAAGCCGACTAACACGCGTCTGTACATTGGCATCGCGCTGTATAAAGTGGGTGAACCGTCAAAGAACGAGCCGGACTGGACCATCGAAGGCGGCGTTCCGGAGCTGAAAAAGCAAATTGACCTCAATGAATCTGCATCAAACATCAACGGAACCATCCTGTTCCGCGAAGGTTATCTGGAGCAACCGCAAACCCAGCAGGCGGTTGATTATTTAAAAGACCGCTGGGGTAATTAACGTCTACCCTGAACCGGCCGTTATGCGGCCGGCTCTTTTTTAATAAAAAGCGATATAAGTTACATAGCTGTGAATTATTATCATTAATATATCTAAACTAACGATCGTTAATAAAAATAGCTTGCGACGCCTGCCGAAGTACCAGTAGTATCTTGAAAAGGGCCAGTTTACGGCCTGAAATAAAAATAAAATAACCCCCTCTACCTTCTCATTCCCGTTTGGATACCAACCACTCGCTCGTTAACGCTTGCGTTAATTCTAATATTTATGAGTACTATGAATAAAGAAACCGAAGTATCTCGTCCTCAATGGACGAAAAAGGACACCATCTGGATGATGGGTGTGTATGGCGCTACCGTCGGAGCAGGCACGCTATTCCTGCCGGTAGAAATTGGTACGCGCGGTCCGCTGGTCTTTATTCTACTACTGCTACTCGGTTTTCCGCTGTCGTTAGTTCCCCACGTGCTGATATGCCGTGTCTTTATGCGCGACAACCCGGCGGACGAGCAGAACGATCGCACGCTGCCGCTGTTTGGTTCGTTCTTCGGCGCCAAGGGACGTCAGTTGATGAAGCTGTTTTTCTGCGTTGCACACTATCCGGTGACGCTGGTTTACGCCGTTTCGTTGATTAACGCCCTCAGCCATTTCCTGACCGAACGCCTGCACTTCACCGGCTTTAACCGCGCGACTCTGACGCTGGTTGTGCTGGCAATTTTGCATCTGGTGCTAAGCAAAGGTCGTGATAAAGTCGTCAGCACCATGAGCGCCCTTGCGCTGCCGTTCGCCATTGCTATTATTGTGGTGGCGGCGTCACAGATTCCGGCCTGGGATTTCAGCAATATCGCCCATGCGTGGCAATCAACCCATTCAACGTCGGCCAGCAGTTCTCTGAAGGATTTGTGGTTAACCCTACCGCTGATTGCTTTCTCGCTGTGCTCCGCGCCGCTGATTCCCGCACTGGCTTCCTGGTATCGCGAACCTGGCAACGGTGGCGAGACGCAGTCCGTTCGTGTTATTCGGCACGCCTATGGTTTGATTTTCTTCAGTATTCTCTTTTTCGTACTGAGCTGTATTTTGAGCACCCCGCGCGAAACGTTTGAAATGGCTAAGGCGCAAAACCTTAATGTGCTGTCGGTTATCGGCGGCAACGACGGTATGAGCGTGATGATCTATCTGGCGCCGTTGATTGCGATTCTGGGGATGACTAAATCATTTTTGGGGATCTCGATGCCGGTTGCCGAAACGTTCAATGTCCTGGCGGCAGATCTTTTTGGCATTAAACGCACCAGCCATATTAAACAGGCCAAATTAATCATTTCCGTGCTGATGTTTATTATCACATCGGCGGTTGTTTATCTTAACCCGGACGTCATTAATATGATTGAAACCCTGTGCGGGCCATTAATTGCGATCTTCCTGTTTATTATTCCAACCTGGCTGATTTTCACCCGCGAAGCGCTGAAACCACTGCGAGGTATGCTCTCCGCGATGGTCATGGCCAGCGGCGTACTGACCGTTTCCGCCCTGCTGTACGGGATGTTCTGATCTCAGTTATTAATATGACGATGGGCTGGCACCGACTATCGGTCCAGCCCGTTTTAACAGTTTACCGATAAACGTACATCCCGCCTTCGGTTCCCCGGCTGAACAATACCTGCCAGAGTTCAATATCACGTGCGCGAAATGCACCGGCGCAGGCGCAAAGGTAATAGTTGAACATTCGACGAAAACGCGGAGTATAGTGCGTGGCTATGTCGGGCCATGCCGCATTAAAGCGCTGGTGCCAGGCCATTAGCGTTTTATCATAATCACTACCGAAGTTGTGCCAGTCTTCCATAATCAGCCTGGATTCACTGACGTTGGCGATCTGACGAATTGACGGCAGGCAGCCGTTCGGGAAAATGTATTTGTTAATCCATGGGTCGACGTTAACCCCGGTCTCGTTACTGCCGATAGTGTGGAGTAAAAACAGCCCGTCGGCCTTCAGGCAGCGGTCAACGACCTTGAAATAGGTGTCGTAATTTTTGGGACCAACGTGCTCAAACATCCCAACGGAAACAATACGATCGTATTTTCTGTTCAGATCGCGATAGTCCTGCAGCAGAATGCTCACATCAAGCCCTTCACAGCGCTGCTGTGCCATTTTTTGCTGCTCTTGCGAAATGGTCACGCCGTCAACGCTGACGCCATAGTGGCGAGCGGCGTACTCGGCCAAACCGCCCCACCCGCAGCCGATATCCAGCAAACGCATGCCGGGCTGGAGCTGCAATTTTTCGCAAATCATTTTCAGCTTGGCATCTTGCGCCTCTTCCAGAGAACTTGCCGTACGCCAATAAGCACAGGAGTACTGCATGTGAGGGTCTAACATCCTGGAAAATAAATCGTTACCGATATCGTAATGCTCTTTACCGACAATCCAGGCGCGTCGGCGCGACTGTAGGTTAAACAATCTCGCGCTGGCAATTTGCAGAATATCCTTCAGATTTCCCGGCATCTGTTTATCCAGTTTGGCCTGAAGAATTTTACAGAACAGAATGTCCAGCCGGTCACAATCCCACCAACCATCCATATAACTTTCACCAAAGCCTAACGAACCTTGTTGAAATACGCGTTTAAAAAAATCAGCGTGATGCACCTGAATATCCCACGGGCGCGAGCCGTTGATTTTAATATCCGCCTGCTGGAGCAGTTCGTTGCCCATTCGCGACCAATTATCATTCAATTCTTCAACATTTATTACGTCTGAGCAAACCGTCGCCATAATTCTATTCCATAAATTAGAAGTCAGTATTTTCTGCGCAAGATTATTATTGATAACACGATGGTATGTATTATGATGTGAGGACAATATTTATCGAGTAGACGCCATAACGATGGACGAGCGCCCTTCTTTCTCAACCATACAGGCAAAACGGTGGTTTTCATCGCAGGATAATTCGATGAAAGAGCTGCCGCAGTCGGTGTACTTTCGTTCGTATGTGCTTGAAGCCAATAATCATGTTGCCAATCATAGCCACTCCTTCGCGCAGTTCCATTTTGCTCATACGGGCAGCATGCGAATTGATGTCGCGGGGAAATGCTGGGTGATACCTGCCCACTATGGGATCTGGATACCGCATAATACCGAACATGCGGTGTGGGCACTGGATGAAGTGCACCTGGAGAGTCTGGATATCGAGCCCGCGTTTTTACCGGTGCCGATCGATGACTGTAAAATGGTGGCCATCAGCGATTTTGTACGCGAGTTTATCCATTACGCTACCACAAATATACCAGAACGTTATGATATTAAAGGTAAAGATGGTCAGTTGGTCAGCGTCCTGCTGGACGTTATTTTGAAACTACCGGAAGTGGAGTTGATGCTACCGTGGCCACATAATGCGGCGCTGATAGAGGTCTGTCGGACTATACAGGAATCGCCTGCATTAGAGCATTCGATGGAATATTGGGCCGATCATTTAGGTATGTCGGCCCGTACCTTCTCACGTCATTTTAAAAAAGAAACTGGCTTACCGTTTGGCGCCTGGAAACAAAAAATGCGCATTCTCGAGTCGGTAATGTTGCTGAAAAAAAATAAAAACGTGACCGCCGTTGCCCTTGATGTCGGCTATTCCAGCACGGCCGCATTTAGCTTTGCCTTTCGCCAGGCATTCGGTGTACCCCCATCGAGTTACTAATGGATTGGTTTACTACGGGGATTATATTTGTAGATAAACGCGCTCGACCTTCCGGTCATATGCTGCACTTCTTTAATGCTGTATCCCTGCTTCAGAAGCTGCTGAATTTTTAATTTATCGCGTTCAACATGCTGTTTTTTGTCGTTCCCTGCTGGCGCATCATGGGGTGATTTGATACGCAGATGTAAACTGCAGTTATCTATTTTCTCCGAAGCCAGTCGGCACTGAGCCTTGTCGGCATCAAAATGCGTTGAAATTTCTCGCCAAAGACGCAGAGCTCGACGGTAAAAGCCTTTCGTTTCGTTCAGTTGGGCAAGCACAATGAGTGCATTAATTTCGGCGGACATAATCAAAAACCCACGGATAAATGAATAATACGCGTATGCGCTGTGGCTCACTTCATTTGTATGATAAATACAAAATATCCCCACTGTCTATGCCTGTTTGGCTCTATTTCTATACTGAATATTCATACTTGCTATGCCTGAACGGCATCGTTGCGCACAACAGCGGCCATCAATTGGCCCAATACCATCGAAAATTGTCATTACGCCAGCGGCGCAACGCTGATGTAGCCCCCTGAAACACCAGACAGTAGCTGTATCTCCAGATAAGAGATAGG
>NZ_JAPKIA010000034.1:0-11774 GCF_036759865.1 Kluyvera genomosp. 2 | reverse complement strand
AAAGCCTGTCCTCAGCATAATACCGGGAAGGAGGGAGTGACCATCTCATTAAATAAAGCACGCTAAGCCGGTTGCAGCGGCCGTAGCGGCCTGAACTTGCCCGCGCCGATCTTGGCGCTGCTGCGCCAGAGGTAATCGCCGGTCAGGTTGATGTGCTCCCAGCCGAGCGGCGACAGGTACTGCAACAGGCCGTCATCGACGGCTTGACCGTGGCCACGCAAGGCGTTCGCGGCCCGCTCCAGATAGACCGTGTTCCATAGCACGATGGCCGCCGTCACCAGGTTGAGGCCGCTGGCCCGGTAGCGCTGCTGCTCGAAGCTGCGGTCGCGGATTTCCCCCAGGCGGTTGAAGAACACGGCGCGGGCCAGCGCGTTGCGCGCCTCGCCTTTGTTCAGCCCGGCATGCACGCGGCGGCGCAGCTCGACGCTTTGCAGCCAGTCCAGGATGAACAGTGTGCGCTCGATGCGTCCCAGCTCACGCAGGGCGACGGCCAGGCCGTTCTGGCGCGGGTAGCTGCCAAGCTTCCTGAGCATCAGCGAGGCCGTCGCCGTGCCCTGCTTGATCGAGGTGGCCATCCGCAGGATTTCATCCCAATGGGCGCGGACGTGCTTGATGTTGAGCGTGCCGCCGATCATCGGTTTCAACGCCTCGTAGGTGGCATCGCCCTTCGGGATGTAGAGCTTGGTGTCGCCCAGGTCACGAATGCGCGGGGCGAAGCGGAAGCCCAGCAGGTGCATCAACGCGAAGACGTGGTCCGTGAACCCTGCCGTGTCGGTGTAGTGCTCCTCGATCCGCAGGTCGGATTCGTGATACAGCAGGCCGTCGAGCACGTAGGTCGAGTCGCGCACGCCGACGTTCACGACCTTGGTGTGGAACGGCGCGTACTGGTCGGAGATATGGGTGTAGAACGTCCGCCCTGGGCTGCTGCCGTATTTCGGATTGATGTGGCCGGTGCTCTCGGCCTTGCTGCCGGTGCGGAAGTTCTGGCCGTCCGACGATGACGTGGTGCCGTCGCCCCAATGCTCGGCGAAGGGATGTCGGAACTGCGCGTTGACCAGCTCGGCCAGTGCCGCCCCGTAGGTTTCGTCGCGGATGTGCCAGGCTTGCAGCCAGGCCAGCTTGGCGTAGGTCGTGCCGGGGCACGATTCCGCCATCTTGGTCAGGCCCAGGTTGATCGCGTCGGCGAGGATCGTGGTCAGCAACAGGTTTTTGTCCTTGGCCAGGTCGCCTGACTTCAGGTGGGCGAAGTGCCGGGTGAAGCCCGTCCATTCGTCTACCTCCAGCAGCAATTCGGTGATCTTGACGTGCGGTAGGATCATCGCCGTCTGGTCGATCAGGGCCTGTGCGGTATCGGGCACCGCCGCATCGAGCGGCGTGATCTTCAGGCCCGACTCCGTGATGATGGCGTCCGGCAGCTCGTTGGCCAGCGCCATGCGGTTGACGGTGGCGAGCTGCGTTTCCAGCAGCGTCAGCCGGTCATGCAGGTACTGGTCGCAATTCGCTGGCCTGCTTGAGGCTGGCGAATTTCGCGGGCGGCACCAGGTAGTCCTCGAAGTCCTTGAACTGGCGCGAGCCTTGCACCCAGATGTCGCCGGAGCGCAGCGCGTTCTTCAGCTCCGACAGCGCGCACAGTTCGTAGTAGCGCCGGTCGATGCCGGTGTCGGTCATCACCAGCTTCTGCCAGCGCGGCTTGATGAACTCGGTCGGCGCGTCGGTGGGCACCTTGCGGGCGTTGTCGCTGTTCATGCTGCGCAGCACCTCGATGGCGTCGAGTACGTCCTTGGCGGCGGGCGCGGCCCGCAACTTGAGCACGTCGAGAAATTCCGGCGCGTAGCGGCGCAGCGTGGCGTAGCTCTCGCCGATGCGGTGCAGGAAATCGAAGTCCTCGGGTTGCGCGAGCCGCTGCGCTTCGGTGACGCTCTCGGCGAAAGCATCCCAGGACATGACGGCCTCGATGGCGGCGAACGGATCGCGGCCCGCTTGCTTGGCCTCGATCAGCGCCTGGCCGATGCGCCCGAACAGCCGCACCTTGGCATTGATCGCCTTGCCGGATGCCTGGAACTGCTGCTGATGCTTGTTCTTGGCGGCATTGAACAGCTTGCCCAGGATGCGGTCATGCAGGTCGATGATTTCGTCGGTGACGGTGGCCATGCCCTCGATGGCGAGCGCCACCAGGGTCGCGTAACGCCGCTGCGGCTCGAACTTCGCCAGGTCGGCGGGCGTCATCTGGCCGCCCTCGCGGGCGATCTTGAGCAGCCGGTTCTGGTGAACCAGCCGCTCGATGCCGGAGGGCAGGTCGAGCGCCTGCCACGCCTTGAGGCGTTCGATGTGTTCCAGCATGTGCCGCGAGTTCGGTTTGACCGGGGATTGCCGCAGCCAGGCCAGCCACGTCGTCTTGCCGTTGTCGCGGCGCTTGAGCAGATCGTCGAGGCGACGGCGATGCACGTCCGTCAGCGGCTCAGCCAAGGCGTCGTAGAGACGCCGGTTGGCGCGGGTAATCGCTTCGGCGCTCGCCCGCTCGACGGCGTTGAGGGCGGGCACAATGACCGACTGCCGCCGCAGGTGCTCGATCAAGGCTCTGGCCAGCACGATGCCCTTGTCGGTTTGCATGGCCAGCTCGGTCAGCAACTGGACAGCCTGCCGGTAGTGGCCAATCGTGAACGGCTGGAAGCCGAACACCGTTTGCAGCTCGACCAGGTGCTCGCGTCGGGTCTGCTCACGCTGCCCGTACTCGTCCCAGCTTTCGATGCCGACCTTGAGCTGGTTGGCGACCAGTCTCAGCAATGGCGGGAACGGTGGCTCATCAGCGCCAAGGATGACGCCGGGAAAGCGCAGGTAGCAGAGCTGCACCGCGAAGCCCAGCCGATTGGCCGGGCCGCGCCGCTGCCGGATGATGGAGAGGTCGCTTTCGCTGAACGTGTAGTGACGGATCAACTCATCCTTGGTGTCCGGCAACGCCAGCAGGCTTTCGCGCTCGGCGGCGGAGAGGATCGAACGGCGGGGCATGCGGTTTCCTTCTTCTTGAAATTCTATTCTTGATTGCATATCATCTCAACGAGTTTCGATAAGAAAGGATGCGCATGCGACCGTCTGTTGTGCTTGACATGAAGCGAAGCGCAGTGCGTGAAGCGGTAGGCCGCTTTCGCGCCGCGAACCCGCGCGTCTTCGGCTCGGTGCTGCATGGCACCGACCGGGATGGCAGCGACCTCGACCTGTTGGTCGATGCGCTGCCCGGTGCCACGTTGTTGGACTTGGGCGATTTGGAAGAAGAACTGAAATCGCTGCTCGGCGTTGACGTCGATCTGCTGACTCCCGGCGACCTGCCGCCGAAGTTCCGGGCCAAGGTGCTCGCGGAGGCGCAACCGATATGAGCGAGAACCGCCTGCCCGATTACCTCGACCACATTCAGCAGGCCGCAACCGATGCGCGCAGCTTCGTGGAAGGGATGGCCAAGGACGACTTCTTGGCCGACAAGCGCACCCAGCAGGCCGTCATCATGAGCCTGATCGTCATCGGCGAGGCGGCCACAAAGGTGATGGATGGCTACGTCGAGTTCACCCAGGCGCATGCCGACGTGCCGTGGCGCAGCATGCGCAATATGCGTAATCGCATGGCTCACGGCTATTTCGACATCAACCTCGATGTGGTGTGGGAGACGGTACAGGAATGGCTGCCGGCGTTGCTCCAGCAATTGCCCGCCGTGCGTCAGGATGCCGACGATGAAGACCGTAACGACAACTGTGAAAGAGGGATCTCCGATGACTGTTGAATCGAGAATATTTTCTGTAGCCGAGTATGTTCAGCCGTCCGAAGGCGAGCCTATTCGTTCCGTTGTGCTTGAAACCCGAGACTCAATTATCGTGGTTTGGCATGTCCATCCCGGGCAGGAAATTGCGGCTCACATTCATCCTCACGGCCAAGACACGTGGACTGTTTTGTCGGGAATGGCTGATTACTTTCAGGGCAATGGGATTGTTCGTGCCCTCAGGGAAGGTGAGATAGCCGTGGCAAGACCGGGCCAAGTGCACGGGGCGCGAAATACAGGTACCGAGCCATTTGTGTTAGTCTCGGTTGTGGCATCAGCCAATGCCGGTTTCGTATTGGCTGAGCGATAGAGCCCAATCTCTGGAGTTGGTCCAATGAGCGGTCGGGGAGATAGGTAACAGACATGCAGCGGACACGGCTGCTAAACCAGGTCGCAAACCTCCTTGCGTCGCAGCGTGCCGCAAGCGACGCGATCAATCGAATGGGGTCGGCATGAGACTGAACACCATCCAGTTCCCGACCGCGTAGCCGCCTGTCCTGCCGATCAGGTCTTGACCATCGACGCTTGGGATCAGTCCTGAATGTTCTTGGAGACCACTACGTTATGAGCCGCAGCCGCCGCAAAACACCCATCGTCGGGCACACGACCTGCGGCAGCGAGCGCGAGGACAAGAAGCTCTGGCATCAGCGCTGGCGCACCCGTGAGCGCACGGCGCTGACCAGCGCGTCGCCCGAAGCCCTGAGCGCCCATCTGCCCCTGCTGGAAAACCAGGCCAGCAGCGTCTGGTCGATGGGCAAGGATGGCCGCTCCTACTGGCCCGTCAAGCGCCAGGCCGCCACGGCGGATCGCATCGCCAATCACAAGGGACGCAACCCGCAAGAACGCGCCTCCCTGAAAAAGCGCCTGCTTACACTGTGATTCCTTCAAAATATCTCAACGAAATTTCCCGACACCTGTTTAAGCTATCTTGCTGATATTTCTGTTTTTCGATTTTTGCCGGCGCGATGCCGGCGACGTTGGCCAGCTGCCCCGGGCGCGATACTGAGATCAGTTTCTTTGAACAAAAAAACCGCCTTTTGGCGGTCAGTATTCAGTAGCGGGGTTAGAGGGCCAGTCGTGTAAAAAACCACGTTAGCCGACTATTTATTTGAATAACATAATATTTTAACTGATATGCCAGCGTTCATCCTGACTTATCTGAACAGGGCTCCGCCTGTAAAATGTGAAAGATAGAAAGGTAATTATTTATAATAAAATTAAATAATTTCAATTTTCTCTTCAGAATATACACTGACAGTGTGAAAAAACCCCCGTTATCACGGGGATTTTCCTGTAGATAATACGTTACCTGACTTGCTTAGAAGGCGCAAAGCGCAGTATCAAAATACCGGCCAGAGCGGCCAGTATGGACCCTGCCAGAACCCCCACCTTGACCTCATCAACGAGCAGAGGGCTGCCTGTAAAGGCCAGATTGCCGATAAACAGGCTCATGGTAAAACCAATCCCACACAGTACCGAGACACCATAAACCTGTAACCAGGTACTTTTCTCTGGTCGTTTCGCCAGGCCCAGGCTGACGGCCAGTAGCGACAGGCCAAAGATACCTGCCTGTTTACCCAAAAACAGGCCCAGCGCCACGCCTACCGGAACCGGCGACAACAGGTCATTCATCGTCATGCCCGACAACGCGACGCCCGCATTGGCGAAGCCAAACAGCGGCAGTATCATAAACGTGACCCAGGGGTTGATGGCATGCTCAAGCCTGTCCAGAGGCACTTCATCAGCCGCATTCCTGGTTCGCAGCGGGATAAAGAACGCCAGCAGGATACCCGCGACGGTGGCATGCACGCCTGACTGAAGCATGAAAAACCACAGTACTCCCCCCGTCAGCAGATAGGGCAGCAGGCGCGTCACGCCGGCACGGTTCAGGCTAAACAGCAGAGCAACCATTGCCGCTGCACCACCCAGCATCAGAAGCGAAATGTTGCTGGTATAGAAGAGCGCGATGATAGCCACCGCCCCCATGTCATCCAGAATAGCCAGCGCCGACAGGAAAATTTTTAGCGAGACTGGCACACGACTGCCCAGTAAGGCGAGTACACCGAGCGCAAAAGCAATATCCGTGGCCGCCGGGATGGCCCAGCCGGAAAGGGTTTCGTCATGACCGGCATTAAACCCCACGTAAATCAGGGCAGGTACGGCCAGACCACCCAGTGCGGCAAAGCCCGGCAACGCACGCTGGCTCCAGGTGGCTAACTGGCCGGTGACAAGCTCACGCTTGATTTCCAGCCCGACCATCATAAAGAATACGGCCATCAGGGCATCGTTTATCCAGTGCTCAACGGACAGGCCTGCTGTTTTGTATTTCAGGAGTGTTTCATAACCTTCCCTGAGGGGCGAATTGGCCACGATGATAGCGGCTGCCGAAGCAATAATAAGCACAATACCGCCCGCTACAGGTGAACTGAAAAAATTAGAAACGGGCTTGATAACTTTTCTGGTTAATCCGATTGGGTTTTCTGTCACTTAATCTCCCCCTGAGATGTTGACTTACGAATTGTGAATCAGGCAACCCAGAGACTGTGCACTCCAAAAATGCAATGCACAGCCTGATTGACTGATGTAAGAAATTTAGATAATTAAATTAATAAGTTAAATTCGGTCGGTCTGTGGTTACATTTTATCATGCACCGTCAGGTAAATGGCCGCCTTCAGGTAAATTATCGTAAAGCGAAGCCTTGGCGGGGCTAGGGTGCGTTTCCATTCTGAGAAATTTGCTCAGTCTGTTTCCAGAACATGGCTGAAATTTACTATCCGCCGCGTGTCAGTAAATAGTATCTGTCAGTAAGAGCTGGCAACGTAAACTGACACGGGTAGTGATGGAAAATGATTACACAGGACACCGTTTGCAGACAGATGCTGCTCTGAGCCGCATTATCCTGAAAAGCCTGAACAGCAGCTGATGGATAATTATCCGTCCATGCCGGTGACGAATGGCTGTCAGAAAAGACATACCACAGGTCAAAATGGCGCATTTCGTTAACACTGAGGCCAGAAGTTTTGGGCTGGATATATTTATTGCTTGCCGGATGCTGTGAGATCTTTTACGCGGCGGCCATTCCGCGGACCGACGGGTTCACCCGGTTATGGCCGGGGTCGGTTCCGGCTGAGGGCGAAATGACACCCTAAGCGTTAGCTCTGTGTCGTTGCACGATGTCAGCGACGGTATTCTTGCTGATACCGAGCTCGCGTGCGATCCAGCGATAGCTGCGTCCCTCGGCCCTCATCGCAACCACCTTAGGCAAAAGTCGGTCTGATTTTGGTCGCACTCCGGCCTGACGACCAAGCCTCTTACCACGTGCCTTCGCAACAGCAAGGCCTGACTTGACCCGCTCGCTGATGAGATCCCGCTCAAACTCCGCAATGCCGGAAAGAAACGTCGCCAGCATTCGTCCATACGGCGACGAAAGATCGAACGCCATTCCATTCATGGCTATCACGGAAACCTTCCAGTTCTCCAGTTCACGTAGCGTATTGAGCAGATCGAGCGTCGAGCGCCCCCACCGGGAAAGCTCAGTGACCAGGATTGCATCAATTTGTCTGGACTGGGCAAGCGCCAGGACTTTCTTTCGCTCGGCCCGGTCGAGTTTAGTTCCTGAACCTGTTTCCTTAAATATTCCCACCACGTCGTAGCCGGCACGGCCGGCGAAGGCTCGCAGATCAAATTCCTGGCGTTCACAAGACTGATCCGCTGTTGAAACCCGGCAGTAAATGGCGGCACGATGTCCCAATTGAACCCTCCTGGATTTTTGTATCGGAACGCCCTGATTTATATGGGCTGGCTGTTGTCCAAAACAGACTATACTTCAAAAGGGACGAATTTGTATGTCACGACGCCATATTTTCACCGAACGGCAGCGAGCAGCGCTGTTCGATCTGCCCACGGACGAACTGTCGCTACTGAAGTTCTACACGCTGGGCGATGATGACCTGGAAAACATTAGGCAGCGCCGCAGACCGGAAAACAGGATTGGCTTTGCCCTGCAACTTTGTGCCTTACGATATCCGGGCCGTGCACTGGCTCCTGGTGAGATGATCCCGCGTGAAGTCCTTTCCTTCGTCGGTGCTCAGCTTGGAGTTCCGGCTGATGCGCTTCTCACTTATGCCACACGGCGCCAAACCCGTCAGCAGCACATGGACACGCTGCGCGAAATTTACGGCTACAAGACCTTCACGGGCCGTGGTGCCCGTGATCTGCGTGAGTGGACTTTCGGCCAGGCCGAAGATGCCAGATCAAACGAGGATCTTGCTCATCGTTTTATTGTGCGGTGTCGGGAAACTTCCACCATTCTGCCCGCAGTATCGACAATCGAGCGCTTGTGCGCGGATGCTCTGGTCGCCGCTGAGCGGCGGATTGAAACGCGGATTGCGGAAAATTTAACAGCGGATGTTCGCGATCACCTGGACAAACTTCTGAGTGAAATGCTCGCCGGCAATATCAGTCGTTTCATCTGGCTTCGCAACTTCGAGGTTGGTAACAACTCGGCTGCTGCTAACCGTTTGCTCGACAGGCTCGAATTTCTGCGTACCCTGAATATCAATCATAGTGCTTTGGCCAGCATACCTGCCCATCGCATTGCCCGGCTGCGTCGGCAGGGTGAACGCTACTTCACCGACGGTTTGCGTGACATCACTTCGGACCGCCGCTGGGCGATCCTTGCCGTCTGTGTTGTGGAGTGGGAAGCGGCGATTGCTGATGCCATAGTCGAAACCCATGACAGGATCGTAGGAAAAACCTGGCGGGAAGCGAAGCGCCAGCATGACGAAACAATTTCCGGCTCTAAAGCCACACTCACGGATACGATCCGTACCTTCACCGCGCTGGGAGCTTCGTTGCTTGAGGCCCGCAGTGACGGAACCCCGCTGGAGATGGCTGTCGCCAGTTCGGTTGCATGGGACCGGCTCGCTCAACTGGTAGCGACAGGGACTCAACTCAGCAACACGCTAGCCGATGAGCCTCTTGCATATGTCGGGCAGGGATACCATCGCTTTCGTCGTTATGCGCCCCGCATGTTGCGCTGTCTGAAGCTCGAAGCCGCGCCGGTCGCCGGACCATTGGTAGCAGCAGCTTTGTCGATCGGAGAGATGAAAGGTGTTGCATCGCCAGAAAGGCGTTTCCTGCGGCCCAGCTCCAAATGGAACCGTCATTTACGAGCTCAGGAAAAAGGAGATACCCGTCTTTGGGAAGTGGCGGTACTCTTTCACCTCCGGGATGCTTTTCGTTCCGGAGATGTCTGGCTCGCTCATTCGCGCCGCTATGGTGACCTCAAGCAGGTACTGGTGCCGATGATCGCGGCGCAGGAAAATGCAAAACTGGCCGTGCCTTCCAACCCACAGGATTGGCTGGCAGACAGAAAGGCGCGACTCACGATCGCTCTTAAGCGGCTGGCCCGGGCTGCCCGTAACGGCACTATTCCGCACGGTAGCATAGAAGATGGAACGTTGCGGATCGACAGGTTGACAGCAGACGTGCCGGATGGTGCCGAGGCACTCATACTGGATCTGTATCGCCGAATGCCGTCCGTTCGGATTACCGACATGCTGCTTGAAGTTGATGCAGCCCTTGGTTTCACAGATGCGTTTACCCATCTGAGAACCGGGGCTCCATGTCGCGACCGGATCGGTCTGCTCAACGTCCTGCTCGCTGAAGGGCTCAATCTGGGCCTGCGTAAGATGGCGGAAGCTACAAACACGCATGATTACTGGCAGCTCTCACGCCTTGCCCGCTGGCATGTTGAAAGCGAAGCCATGAACCAGGCATTGGCAATTGTGGTGGCCGCGCAGGGTAAACTGCCGATGTCACGCGTCTGGGGGATGGGCACGTCAGCATCGAGCGATGGTCAGTTTTTCCCGACAGCGCGGCATGGCGAAGTCATGAACATGGTCAATGCCAAATATGGTTCTGTTCCCGGCCTCAAAGCGTATACTCACGTAAGCGACCAGTTCGCGCCATTCGCTTGTCAGTCGATCCCGGCGACCGTGAGCGAGGCACCGTATATTCTCGATGGACTACTGATGAACGAGGTCGGTCGCCATGTTCGCGAACAGTATGCCGATACAGCAGGATTCACCGACCATTTGTTCGGAGCCAGTAGCCTGCTCGGCTACAATCTCGTTCTGCGAATCAGGGATCTGCCATCGAAGCGGTTGTACGTATTTAATCCCGATACGACCCCCAGGGAGTTACGCAAGTTGGTAGGTGGAAAAGCCCGGGAGGATCTTATCGTTGCGAACTGGCCTGATATTTTCCGTTGTGCCGCGACGATGACCGCTGGCAAAATCAGGCCCAGCCAACTCCTGCGCAAGCTCGCTTCTTACCCACGACAAAACAACCTTGCAGTTGCGCTTTGTGAAGTTGGTCGTATTGAACGGACCCTTTTCATTATTGAGTGGATCCTGGATACGGACATGCAGCGGCGTGCTCAGATCGGTCTTAACAAGGGAGAGGCCCACCATGCGCTCAAAAATGCGCTCCGTATCGGGAGGCAGGGGGAAATTCGCGATCGCACGACAGAGGGGCAGCACTACCGAATCGCTGGGCTCAATTTATTGACTGCGGTGATCATTTACTGGAATACCGTCCATCTTGGTCATGCCGTCACGGAGCGGCGGAACGAAGGGTTGGATGTTCCCCCTGAATTTCTTCCCCACATATCCCCATTGGGCTGGGCGCACATTCTACTGACTGGCGAATATCTTTGGCCCAAGGAACCGAAAGCTTAGGGTGTCATTTCGCCCTCAGCCGGAACCGACCCCCATGTGAGTGCAGGTGTCACTATGCGGTTGAAAAACGACCTGATGTGCGATCGTTACGTTAGTTGGGTAGGTAAAAAAGTCATTTGAGGCTAAAACATTGCTTAGTGCGGGCTTTCAGTTCATAGAGAAGAATGAATAATATCAATTATAACAATTGGTTATTTCCTTAGCGTACGTTTTCGTTCCATTGGCCCTCAGACCCCGAAGTCAAAGTAATCCCTTTTAACCCCGGTGAGCGGGCTTTACGGCGTTTACGACGTAAAGGGCGTGATTTCCGGGGCCTTAGCGGCGGCAGCTTGCTGCTGACGCTTAGGGGGATGTTCATCAACTATTTCAGCGACACCAGGGAACTTACACGGTAGCTGCAATGCCATACCGGCTAAAAACATCTCAGACGCCTCTGTACGCGGTCGGAGTGGTCCCGGCAAGGCGACAGCCGCAGTCGGGGCGTATCTCCGCGTTAGCGGGCCGCAGGGCCGCTTACGAGCGTGTACCAGACAACTGACAGCAGCTCCACCCACAGCGATGAAGAAGAATAGTTACAACACCCATTATTAAAAGCGACACTACTCCCGGCCTTCGGCCGGGGGCGGCGGCGCTTTTCAGTGGTGGGGAGGGGCACGGGATGTCAGAACGGCGCTGGTTTTCTGCCATAAGGGATTGTTTGTATGTTGTAACTACTGATTCCGGGGCCCGTCGCACGGCGACGGGAGGTACTTATGCTGTTTCCGAACCGGCGCGACCGTCAGGTCGCTGCAAGGGCGGTCATTCTCCGGAGCCTGTCCACAGGTCAGGCGATGAACAGGTTGTATTCTTAAAGGATTAATAAACAGGATCTTTAAAAGAGGTACAGAGCAGGTGTTTAAAAGGAACCACGCACTTTGAACGTCTGACGGCTGGCGCCCTGTACGCATAACGATTTTAACCTTAGGGAAAATTCCCTTGCAGTTATTTGTGGATAACGGAAAGCCACCGAAAAAAAACGACACCGGCAATAAAATTTCTGGCCACTTTTGCGTCAGGAAGGTGGGATTGCGGGTAAGGCGGGGGCCTCGCTGTTCAGATAATCAGCAACAGCGGGCAACAGACGTGTGAAAGCCTCCGGCGCTGGCCGGATTATTTAAGGAAGGAACGTTATAGGGGTCCGCTTGGAAAAAGGAAATTATCCTACGCTAAGCGCATTTTTTGCACA
>NZ_JAPKIA010000033.1:0-13333 GCF_036759865.1 Kluyvera genomosp. 2 | reverse complement strand
GTGAGGCGATGAATACCGACAGTTAACGTGCATGTGACTTAAACGTCCGAAACCGAACGATTACGTACACCATGCCGTTGATCTGTCCGAAAGTAGGCAAAACCAGAAACGGACAGCCTGACAGTTCCGTACATCCCTTGCGGTCAGGGGTTTCCGATCAATGGAACGAAATCACCCGTTAAGCTTGAAAATCTTAACGTAGGATAATTTCCGAATTCCAAGCGGACCCCCAGAAGGATATAAAAGCCAAAATCGCCGCCCTGACCTGCGTCCATTTCGAGGTAACCGAAAAGGCACTGTTGCAAAGTTAGCGATGAGGCAGCCTTTTGTCTTATTCAAAGGCCTTACATTTCAAAAACTCTGCTTACCAGGCGCATTTCGCCCAGGGGATCACCATAATAAAATGCTGAGGCCTGGCCTTTGCGTAGTGCACGCATCACCTCAATACCTTTGATGGTGGCGTAAGCCGTCTTCATGGATTTAAATCCCAGCGTGGCGCCGATTATCCGTTTCAGTTTGCCATGATCGCATTCAATCACGTTGTTCCGGTACTTAATCTGTCGGTGTTCAACGTCAGACGGGCACCGGCCTTCGCGTTTGAGCAGAGCAAGCGCGCGACCATAGGCGGGCGCTTTATCCGTGTTGATGAATCGCGGGATCTGCCACTTCTTCACGTTGTTGAGGATTTTACCCAGAAACCGGTATGCAGCTTTGCTGTTACGACGGGAGGAGAGATAAAAATCGACAGTGCGGCCCCGGCTGTCGACGGCCCGGTACAGATACGCCCAGCGGCCATTGACCTTCACGTAGGTTTCATCCATGTGCCACGGGCAAAGATCGGAAGGGTTACGCCAGTACCAGCGCAGCCGTTTTTCCATTTCAGGCGCATAACGCTGAACCCAGCGGTAAATCGTGGAGTGATCGACATTCACTCCGCGTTCAGCCAGCATCTCCTGCAGCTCACGGTAACTGATGCCGTATTTGCAGTACCAGCGTACGGCCCACAGAATGATGTCACGCTGAAAATGCCGGCCTTTGAATGGGTTCATGTGCAGCTCCATCAGCAAAAGGGGATGATAAGTTTATCACCACCGACTATTTGCAACAGTGCCAGAGAAACTGCTGAAGCCACCAGTTACAGTACATCTCAGGTCTGCAGGGTTCAGGCCCTGTTCAGGCCTGAAAATTAAGCACATTTTCTGAGGCTGGAAATCAACTCATGCTGACAGCCTGAGCCTGTTGGCATGGTAAGCAATGTGCTCACCAATAAAGCTGGAAATGAAATAATAGCTGTGGTCGTATCCAGTATGATATCGGAACGACGCATTGAGGTTCATCTCATTGCATACTCTCTCAAGGATTTTGGTGCGCAGTTGCTCTTCATAAAAGGCGTCACTCAGCCCCTGATCAATGAAGATTTCTGGTAATTTTTCACCCTGTAAAATGAGGCTGACTGGATCGTAGGCTTCCCACGTTTTTCTGTTTTCACCCAGGTAAGCGCTAAATGCCTGTTGCCCCCATGGCACCTGAGAAGGCGATACTATCGGGGAAAATGCTGATACGCTCACATATTCACCAGGATTTCGCAGAGCCAGCACCAGAGCACCCAGCCCTCCCATAGAATGACCGGATATAGATTTTCTTGCCGTTGCAGGAAAATGATTCATGACGACATCCGGAAGCTCTCTGAGAATATAGTCATACATCCTGTAATGAACATTCCACGGCTGTTCCGTCGCGTTCAGATAAAAACCGGCCCCCTGGCCAAGATCGTAACTGTCGGCATCCGGGACATTATTACCCCGGGGACTGGTATCCGGGACAACAACGATGACGTTATGCCGGGCTGCATAATGCTGCATACCTGATTTGGTGATGAAATTCTGCTCAGTACAGGTCAGGCCCGACAACCAGTATAGTACCGGCAGTTTTTCTGTTACTGCTTTGGGAGGAAGATACACACCGAAATTCATTTCACAATTAAGGGATTGTGAATAATGCCGGTACACGTTTTGCCAGCCGCCAGAGCTGGCATGCTGCTCAATGAGTTCCATCAGCCGTTATCTCATGGTTATTTCCCCTGACCGAAGCCAGGGGAAGTATCTTTAAATCCGGACGTCAGATAAACGTATACGCCGTGATTTTGTTACCCGCCGGATCCCGCAGGTAGGCAGCATAGGCCCCGGGAAGGTGACCACGCGGGCCAGGTTGACCTTCATCAGCTCCACCGGCGGCAAGGCCGGCAGCATGGAAAGCATCAACCTCTTCCGGGGTGGCAGCAGCGAAGCCGACAGTCACCCCGTTAGCGGAAGGTGCTTCACCGTTGCCCGGACGGGCAATGATAAATGCCGGCTTTTCGCGGCCATAGAGTACCCAGCCGTTGCCAAACGGGCCGAGGTTATTGATACCAAGCGTGCCCAGGACGACATCGTAAAATGCGGAGGATTTCTCGACATCGGCTGCGCCAATGAACACATGAGAAAAGATGCCGTCACCAGAAATTACCGGAGTTGTCATTTTCCACTTCCTTCAGTTTGAGTTGATTAAAATTCTGATGGGATCAGTAATGAATCACTGTCCGGATAGATTTGCCTTCATGCATAAGCTCGAAGGCGTCATTGATTTCATCCAGTGTCATCGTATGGGTTACAAATGGCTCAAGGTCAATATCCCCCTTCATGGCATCCTCGACCATACCGGGGAGCTGAGTGCGGCCTTTTACTCCGCCAAACGCGGAACCTTTCCATACGCGCCCGGTGACCAGCTGGAAAGGACGGGTGGAAATCTCCTGTCCGGCCCCTGCGACACCAATGACAACGGACTGCCCCCACCCACGGTGAGCACTTTCCAGCGCTGCACGCATGACGTTAACGTTACCGATACATTCAAAGGTATGGTCAATACCCCACTTGTTGATATCCAGCAGAACATCTTTAATCGGTTTGTCATAATCATTCGGGTTAATGCAGTCAGTGGCCCCGAACTGACGGGCCAGGTCAAATTTTGTCGGATTAGTATCGATAGCGATAATACGTCCCGCTTTTGCCTGACGGGCCCCCTGTACCGCAGCCAGACCAATTGCCCCCAGACCAAAAATGGCAACTGAATCGCCCGGCTGCACTTTAGCCGTGTTATGGACGGCGCCAATACCGGTAGTCACGCCACAACCCAACAGGCAGACGTGTTCATGGTTCGCCTCCGGGTTAATTTTTGCCAGAGAAACCTCGGCCACAACGGTGTATTCACTGAATGTGGAACATCCCATGTAGTGGTAAAGAGGCTGACCGTTGTATGAAAAGCGAGTGGTCCCGTCAGGCATCAGTCCTTTGCCCTGAGTCTCGCGAACCGATACACAGAGGTTCGTTTTACCGGACTGGCAGAATTCACACTCCCCGCATTCAGCGGTGTAGAGCGGAATAACATGGTCACCCGGCTTCACACTGGTGACGCCTTCACCAACTTCAACGACGATACCGGCTCCCTCGTGGCCGAGAACCACCGGGAAAACGCCCTCAGGGTCATTCCCTGAGAGGGTAAAGGCATCGGTATGGCAGACACCTGTGTGGGTGTTTTTAATCAGCACCTCGCCTTTTTTAGGCGGAGCAACATCAATTTCAACAATCTCCAGGGGCTTCCCTGGTGCAAATGCAACAGCGGCACGTGATTTCATACGTAATATATCCTCAATGTAATAATGGCCTCACCTATTTAAGATAGGCACGAACCAGCTCAATCGTATCGTCAACTGATTTACTGACTTCATGACTGTAGCTGTCATTCTGGTCAAAGGTTTCCCGTATGTGGCTCTCCAGCACCTCTGCCATCAGTCCGTTAGCGGCGCCCCGGACGGCGGCGATTTGCTGGAGAACGGAACGGCATTCAGCGCCACTTTCAAGTGCTCTTTCCAGAGCATCAATCTGACCCCGGATACGGCGAACCCGGGTTAGGACCTTTTTTTTCTCTTCAGGAGTACTGGGCATTGCTTACCTCACTGCTCTGTATTTCTTATACTATAGGGGAGTATTACATTAAGATCAACACATACCCCACTATAGTATAATAAATATATCAGAGCACCGGTAATGACTCCAACTTACTGATAGTGTTTTATGTTCAGATAATGCCCGATGACTTTGTCATGCAGCTCCACCGATTTTGAGAACGACAGTGACTTCCTGCCCAGCCTTGCCAGATGCTGCCTCAGATTCAGGTTATGCCGCTCAATGCGCTGCGTATATCGCTTGCTGATAACGTGCAGTTCTCCCTTCAGGCGTGATTCATAAAGCGGCCAGCCATCCGTCATCCATACCACGACCTCAAAGGCCGACAGCAGGCCCAGAAGACGCTCCAGCGTGACCAACGTGCGTTCACCGAATACGTGCGCCACAACCGTCCTCCGTATCCTGTCATACGCGTAAAACAACCAGCGCTGGCGTGATTTAGCGCCGACGTAACCCCACTGTTCGTCCATTTCCGCGCAAACAATGACGTCACTGCCCGGTTGTATGCGTGAGTTTACCGACTACGGCCTGAGTTTTTTAAGTGTCGTAAAATCGTGTTGAGGCCAACGCCCATAATGCGTGCACTGGCGCGACATCCGACGCCATTCATGGCCATATCAATAATTTTCTGGTGTGTACCGGGCTGAGAGACGGTGTAAGTGAACTGTAGCTGCCATGTTTTACGGCAGTGAGAGCAGAGATAGCGCTGATGTCCGGCAGTACTTTTACCGTTACGCACCACGCCTTCAGTAGCTGAACAGGAGGGACAGCTGATAGAAACAGAAGCCACTGGAGCACCTCAAAAACACCATCATACACTAAATCAGTAAGTTGGCACCATTACCTGTTTTTGAATGTGCCAGTTTTCTTAATGGCAAAGATTAATTCACCTTCTGTTATTCCTAACA
Organism: Kluyvera genomosp. 2; assembly: GCF_036759865.1. Lineage (NCBI taxonomy): Bacteria > Pseudomonadati > Pseudomonadota > Gammaproteobacteria > Enterobacterales > Enterobacteriaceae > Kluyvera > Kluyvera genomosp. 2. The sequence continues at coordinate 8,424 of NZ_JAPKIA010000033.1, read as the reverse complement.
TTTCAGCAAATGTTTTTGCTTCTATAGTTACTGACTTCATTTAATTAACTCTCATGGTATCGATTTTCTTTACCGGCATCTTTAACAATGGTGCTCGTTTCTAGTGTTGCTGCGGTACGCTTCATCATCGTCTGCGGGGCGGTTGCGATAGTGAAGGAGCTGCCGGGCGTGAGCAAATCTATCAGGCGCTGGCCGCTGATAATCTCCATCCGTTCACTGGCAATACTGACAGATTTTGAACCTGCGCCGGTTTTCCCGGTATGGCAAAACAGACCGCGACAGTTATGACGTTTAAGCAACTTCTCGAACTCCTGTACGTGCTGTAAAGCAATATGGCCGCGATAGCGTTTAGCCTGAATAAGATAGCGATATTTTCCTATTATTACCTGGCCGTCAATGCCTCCATCGCCGGTATAGCGTTTGTTTCTGATGGTTCTGAAGCCATGCGCTTCAAATCCTTCCAGCAACAGTTCTTCAAACACAAAAGGATCAATTTTCCTCAGGTAGTTAATTTTTTGTGGGAAGCCCGGCAACGTCTTTATGCGCTCCAGCACCCGCCGCGCACTTTGCTGCTTCCTTTTGTGTCGTCGGTTGCGTACTGAACGCCGGAAGAATACAACGGCAAACAGTGCGATGGCGCTGCAAGCCCATAGAATAAGGTTTTCTGTAGTGGGGAAGGGGAACATGGTGATAGTGTGCTTTCTGTGGGTAAAGAAAAGGGCGGTTAAACCGCCCTGGTGTTTAGCGACGGCTGTAAACCTGCCACGAAGCGCTGCCTGACTGATTCTGGCAAATCCGCCCGTAAAGTACGGTGCCGGTCGAGTAGGGGTCAGTTTGGATATAGAGAATTATTGTACGGTAAGCCGGTAATGACTCCAACTTACTGATAGTGTTTTATGTTCAGATAATGCCCGATGACTTTGTCATGCAGCTCCACCGATTTTGAGAACGACAGTGACTTCCTGCCCAGCCTTGCCAGATGTTGCCTCAGATTCAGGTTATGCCGCTCAATGCGCTGCGTATATCGCTTGCTGATAACGTGCAGTTCTCCCTTCAGGCGTGATTCATAAAGCGGCCAGCCATCCGTCATCCATACCACGACCTCAAAGGCCGACAGCAGGCCCAGAAGACGCTCCAGCGTGGACAACGTGCGTTCACCGAATACGTGCGCCACAACCGTCCTCCGTATCCTGTCATACGCGTAAAACAACCAGCGCTGGCGTGATTTAGCGCCGACATAACCCCACTGTTCGTCCATTTCCGCGCAAACAATGACGTCACTGCCCGGTTGTATGCGTGAGGTTACCGACTGCGGTCTGAGTTTTTTAAGTGACGTAAAATCGTGTTGAGGCCAACGCCCATAATGCGTGCACTGGCGCGACATCCGACGCCATTCATGGCCATATCAATGATTTTCTGATGCGTACCGGGTTGAGAAGCGGTGTAAGTGAACTGTAGCTGCCATGTTTTACGGCAGTGAGAGCAGAGATAGCGCTGATGTCCGGCAGTACTTTTACCGTTACGCACCACGCCTTCAGTAGCTGAACAGGAGGGACAGCTGATAGAAACAGAAGCCACTGGAGCACCTCAAAAACACCATCATACACTAAATCAGTAAGTTGGCACCATTACCTCAGTTTCCGCGCAATACGCGCCGCGCCTTTGAGGTCTTTGCCACACGTAAAACAATGAGCTAACAGCGCAAACGCTTTAGGATTTTCAGGAAGTTCAAGCAATCCGGCCAGTTCTTCACCAGCCGCATTTTTGAACGTAAATTTTAGTTTTTTCATAGGATATTCCAGGTCTTAAACTGATTTCATATGTTTGATCGCAGGGAAAAATAATCTTCTGCTCTGCATCTGGCATTACGCGTTTTCCTTCCTCTACTGGGGATGTGAAACAGAATTCATTCCGAATGCCTGTCCTCACCTTCCAGTTTGAAAGCTGATTATTGCTTCCTGTTCGGTGATCACTTACGCTATGCTACCAACTAGATGGTAGTTTACAAGAATTTTATGAGGTCTCACTGAATGGCCAATTGCGCGCTCATTCTTAAAATATCCCTGGCAATGCTGGCGTTTGCTGCAAACTCTATTCTGTGCCGTCTGGCCCTGCAGGGAGGCCACATTGATCCCCTTTCATTCAGCAGCCTCAGGCTGGCCAGTGGTGCACTCGTCCTGTCACCTTTCTTGTTTTATCACGCAAAAACTACATTATCGCTGTGGCGTCCGCTGAGCGAATTTTACCTCATGGTGTACGCAGTGCTCTTCTCTGTCGCCTATATCCATCTCGATACCGGGGCAGGTGCGCTGTTACTTTTTGGTGCCGTACAGTTTGCGATGGTGATCCACGGATTATTTAAAGGGGAATCACTCTCCGTTACCGGCTCCTCATCGTGTATAACTCCTTTCTCTCTGGCCGTTTTGTCCTGTCAGGATGTCGTCAGAACCCGGCATAACACCCTGTGCCGGGAACACAAAAGGCACGGATGAACAGGTCGTGAATATTCTTAGTGAAGCCTGCTGATGACATGTCTGGCGACAAAAAAATGCCGCCCTTAAGGGGCGGCTTATGCCAGCGTCACGGGGTTATCGTCTGACCGCCATGATGCCCGCATCGACATCCCAGATAGCGCCCGTCACCCATGAGGTTTTGTCAGACAACAGGAAGAGAATAGTGTTTGCCACATCTTCGGCAGTTCCGACGCGTCCCAGCGGGTGGAAATCGTTCAGCGACTTCATAGCATCTGCGATATCCGCTTTGTCCATGAAGCCTTCGTATATCGGCGTATGAACAATCCCGGGAGACACCGCGTTGACACGAATACCCGCGCTGGCCAGCTCAATCGCCAGATTACGCGTCAGGGCATGCAGACCCGCTTTTGCCATTGAATAGGCCGAGGCCGGCGAGTCACCCAGTGCAGCCTGAGCACCAATCGAACCGACGTTGACGATAGACCCTTCGAGCTTCGCGGCGAGCATGTTCTTCACGACATCCTGTGTAATAAAGAACGTGGCTCGGTTCAGCGAAAGATACATGTCATAATCGGCAAAGCTGTGCTCGGTAAATCCTTTGGGCATGAAGATACCGGCGGCATTCACCATCAGGCTGATATCGCGATGGTGAGCATTAATTTCCTGACGGATAGTTTCCATACCTTCTTCGGTCATCAGGTTCGCCGCGATGACCGCAACCGGTCCCAGAGGGCTCAGTTCTTTTTGCACCGCTTCGGCTTTGTCTTTTTTATTCCCGGTCAGCACGACACTGCCGCCCGCTTCCAGTACCATGCGTGCCACGGCCAGGCCCATGCCGCTGGTACCGCCGACGACGAGCAGTTTTTTACCTTTGAAAAAAGTGTTCATTTTCTGACTCCATTACTGGTGGGTAAGACGTTGCCGGCAGCGTGAAACTGCCGGCGGTTGACGGATTAAATACTGCAGCCATCCGTTCCGCAGGTCTGACCCGCAGTGGCTGAAAATTCGGTTTGCTGTTCATCCCAGACCTGACGCAGGGCATTCAAAAAGTTATCTGCTGCCTGAGCCCCGCTGATGGCATATTTTTCGTTCATCACAAAAACCGGAACGCCGCTGAGGCCAATAGACTGTGCGTGGGCTTCATCGTCGGAAACGGTGGCGCGAAAATCGTCATTTTCCAGGGCGGCTTCAGCGTCAGCTTTCGGCATACCGGCTTCTACGGCCATGGCAACGAGCTGCTGACGGTCAAAGAGAGAGCGACCTTCGGTGATACTGCCATGATAAAAACGTTCTTCCACCGCGTCCGCAATTCCGGCCTTACGCGCGGCAACCAGCAGGGTGTGTGCATCTTCTGTATCACCAAACATCATGCCGTCGAAGTTGTAGATCAGACCTTCAGATTTACCGGCGGTGCCCACCTGATTCATCATCAGCTCCGCTGAATGCTGACTGCCCAGCTTTTTAACGATGGCATCCTTAAAAGGCATCGCGGGAGTACCACCGGCCAGACGGTAGCTGTGATGGCGGATCACCACCTGGTCGCGAAATTCAAAGCGATTCAGACCCTGTTCAAATCTTTTTTTAGCAATCCAGCACCACGGGCAGACCAAATCTGACCAGATATCGATGGTAAGGGTGGGTTTCAGCGTTTGCATAATGATTCCTCAAAGACGTTGGGCGGTCGGATCTCACTTATCAGAGAACCGCGACCGTATGGGATTTATTGCGCCTGCCAGACCGGGTAATCGGTATAGCCTTTTTCCGGGGAACCACTGACGCCGTAGTAGGTGGCGCGGTCACTTTCTGCCAGTGGCCAGCCGTTTTGCATTCTTTCAACCAGATCCGGGTTAGCGATGTAGGGCACACCAAATGCCACCAGATCCAGCTCATCATCTTCCAGAGCCTGCTCTGCGATATCACGGGTAAAACCGCCGGCAGCGATGATGGTGCCTTTAAACGTGTTGCGAAAACGGCGGCGGAAGCCTTCCGGAAGTGGCGCTTTGGTGTACACCGGCTGATAGTAAAGGTGTACGTAGGCCAGTTCCCGCTGACCGAGCGCGTCGGTGATGGCTGACCAGGTTTGCTCTTCACCTTCATACGGCGCGAGGTCATAAATGCGGCCGAACGGTGACAGGCGCACGGCAACGTGGCTGTTACCCACGGCTTCCGCCACGGCGTCAATGGTCTCCAGCAGGAAACGCTGACGATTTTCCACCGAGCCGCCGTATTCGTCGGTGCGGGTGTTCAGTTCGCTACTGAGGAACTGGTCAAAGATGAATCCGTTTGCCGCCATGATTTCCACGCCGTCAAAGCCGGCTTCCATCGCCAGGCGTGCGGAGTGCACGAAGTCTGCAGTGATGCGTTTAACTTCATGCGTTTCCAGCGCGCGTGGCTGGCTTGGTACAACCGGGCCCGGTTCTCCGGATTCGGTCAGCGCAAAAACGGTGGTATTGACCGCCTGAACGGTGCCCGCTGAAACCGGCGCTATGTGGCCTGGCTGAAGAGAGACGTGAGACATACGGCCGACGTGCCAGAGCTGCGCGAAAATACGGCCACCTTTGGCGTGAACCGCTTGTGTCACCTTACGCCAGCCCTGGACGTGTTCGTCGTTGTAGATACCAGGGGTATAAAGGTAACCCCGGCCTTCTTCTGAAACCGGCATCCCTTCGGTGATGAGCAGGCCAGCAGAAGCACGCTGTGCATAGTACAAAGCCACGACCTCATCCGGCACGTCATTCATGGTGCGGGTGCGGGTCATCGGTGCCATGACTACACGGTTTTTTAACGCCAGGCCAGACAGATTGTAGGGGGTGAAAAGCTTACTCATCGTATACCTCACAAAAAACAAAAAGGAGTATCCCGGCAGGGATTTGCACAGCCCGGCAGTATCATCGACTGGACGTCGCGCACTGGAGTTGCATAAACATCTGATGGGTGGCAATATACCAACCATCTAGTAGGTAGGTCAATGGCTGTGTTGTATTTTTTTGTCATAACGCAGCCATTTCTGAATTGTCACTCATTTTGCGAGGTCATCACCATGCGTACATTAACAGCTTATAACGAAGATAATTTCCGCCAGATAGAGCAGTACAACGGAATATCGGTGGTACGTTTCTCTGCACCCTGGTGTCCGCCCTGTCAGGCCAGCGAAGAAATGTTCAGTCAGTTTGCAGACCGGCTCGATAGAGATATTCAGGTGGGGAAAGTCAATGTAGATCAGGCGCCGGTGCTGACAACCAAATACGAGATCTGGGGGCTGCCGTCTGTGCTGATATTTCATGAAGGGCAATTAGTTAAACGCATACCGGGTGTGAAACCTGCATCGGTATATGCTCAGGCTATTGCGGACATAAAAAAAGGGCAGTAATGCCCTTTTAACGTGGAATTTATTAATGCTTAACCGCGTGCCTGACCGACGGCATCCAGAGTGCGGGCTGAATAAATGACCGCCGCGCCAGCGTTGAGGTTAATCGCCACGCCCAGCGCTTCAGCAATTTCAGCGTCGGTTGCACCGGCTTTCACAGCGGCGTCGGCGTGAAAAGCAATACAGCCGTCGCAGCGGGTTGTGACTGCGCACGCCAGGGCAATGAGTTCACGCACTTTTGCGCCCAAAAGGTCAGTTTTGTTACCTGCGTTGCCCAGGGCAACCACGCCTTTCATGGTCTCGGGGGTCAGTTTGCCCAACTCGCCTAAACGTTGCATTAACTCTGAGCGATAGTTGTTCCAGTCCAGCATAGTGTCATTCTCCTGAATGAGGGGTATTAAGAAGCAGTTTTATATACTTAAGGCTGTTGGCGAAGACTTCGGGTCTGGCCGTTGCATGCGCCACTACGCTTGAGCCTTCACAGACATTAATGATCATCAAAGCAATATCTGATGGTTCGGCATGGGATGAAAACTCACCTGACTCCATGCCCGCCCTGACGACTTTTGTGAGCCACTCGATTTGCATATCGAAATAAAGTGATGTCTGTACAGTAATTGCCTGAGGCAGATTGGCGGTCTCTGCTGACAACGCACAACACAGTGGCAGTAGCGAAGCTTTATGGCTTTGCGCGAAGATATCGATGTAAGCCGCAATTCTTCTCTCCGCGCTTTTCTCAGTCGCCTCTATCTGCTCAAATACGCGTTGTGTATCAGAGAACGCCTGTATTACCACCTGCTCACCCAGAATATCTTTGGTCGGGAAATGGTGATGAATACTGGCCTTGGTGATACCCACTATTTTTGATAAATCAGCATAGCTGAATGCTGAATACCCTTTTTCGCGCATCAGGTGTTCTGCTTCGCTGAGCAGCCGTTCCCGTGTCATGGTTGTCATAATTACTCCATATAATCTACTAGTTGATAGATTATATTGTTGCTATTTTCCCGTAGCAAGTTGTATCACTGACTCAGTATCGTGCAGAGCTGAACGTCACTGCCATCCTGCATTCTGAATGGCAGCATTACATCTCTGACATCACGCCAGGCGTGTAATCATTTCAACCGGATTAGCCAGAGTATCGTGGATTGGCGAATTCTTTTGCATTTCGCTGACCAGCGCTTCTAACTCCTCGCGACTGGCGGTCTTGCTCGTAAGGTGAACATCGACGCGAATAGATTTCGCACCTTTACGCACGTTGCTGTCCAGCCCAAGGAAGCCGTTGAGGTTGATATCGAAATTAAGATCCAGCTCGATACCGTCCAGGTCGATCCCTTTTTCAGCAGCCATCATGGTAAGGGTGGCGGTATAACAGCCAGCCAGCGCCTGCATGATGTATTCAGTCGGGCTCATGCCGGTATCGGTGCCGAGTAAACCTGCGGGTTCATCACCGATATTAGAAAATTTCCCCACACGGCTGGTATCGATAACGCCGTTCTGGATTGTGGCGCCGGTCTCTGTGCGAACGGTTAATCCGCCGCTGGAACGGGCTTTCATCTGGAAAGTCAGGTTACCCAGGCCAGGCTGGCTGCGAACTGCTTCACGGGTATTGTGGATCGCAGCTGCGTCTGCAGAAGGTTTAACGGTAGTAGACATAATGGCTCCTGTAATTTCTTGATAAAAGGTATAGCTGGTGTAATCAGCACCAACCATCTAGTTGGTAGATTAATATCGCGAACCTCTTTTGTCTACTCTTTTATAAAAAATAGGGGGAAAAGAACCCAGCAGGCTGTTTTATTTCATAATAACCATTTGATTTTTTTTATAATCTTCCCAGCCGCTCACTCTTGCAGCAATCCAGCCTTTACCCGAAGGATAGTCTGGCGGGTGGTATTAAATTCCCGGGCAATAGCACTGATACTGATGCCAGCATTTAGGCGCTCTGTCACTGTTTGCTTTTGTTCCTCGCTCAGGATGGGGGGGCGACCGAAGCGTTTTCCAGCCGCTTTTGCCCTCGCAATACCTGAATACGTTCGCTCAAGCAGCAAATCCCGCTCAAACTCCGCTACAGCAGAAATTACCTGCATAGTCATTTTTCCGGCCGGACTGGTCAAGTCAACGCCTCCGAGTGCGAGACAATGAACGCGAATATCTAAAGCCGCCAGTTGCTCTACTGTTTTTCGGATATCCATCGCATTACGACCCAGACGGTCAAGTTTGGTGACAATCAGTACATCCCCATTTTCCATGCGATCTAGCAACCGGATAAATCCGGGGCGTTCGCTGGCAGCAACCGAGCCACTGATATGCTCCTCAATAAGTCGTTGGGATCTGATGGCAAAACCCGCCGCTTCAATTTCACGACGCTGGTTTTCTGTGGTCTGTTCCAGAGTTGAGACCCTGCAGTAGGCAAAAACACGTGACATGGGAAACTTTCCGTACGAAATGGATGTCCGAATTATAACGTGTGTCCGAAATTAATTTCACTAAGTTTCGGACATGTGCTGTAAGTGGTGTACGAAACCGACCGGTTTCGGACGTTTAAGTCACATGCACGTTAACTGTCGGTATTCATCGCCTCAC
>NZ_JAPKIA010000032.1:10229-15293 GCF_036759865.1 Kluyvera genomosp. 2 | reverse complement strand
GAAAAAAATCGGCCCAGATCCGCGAAATTTTAATCAGCGAGTCAGCTTGGGAAGACATGATCTGCTTATTCGCACCTTCCTTAGCATACATGTTGATGTATCGGCCAGAGGTAGCCGCTCTCTGCCCTTCAGGATCAATAACTGTCTTATTTACCTTGTCCTCAATTCCGAACAGAAATTTTCACTTATGGTCAGTGCTGAATCCTTTGGTGAACTCAGGTTGTTCAGGTATCCGGATGGAACCCTTTTTAACACTTTCTACCGCAGCAACGGTGATCCACTTGAAGGTGTGATGAAAACGCTCTGGGAAATGGAGATGGAAATTACCGATACACCAGTGGTGCGGTTTGAACATCGCTGAGCAAAATTAAGGTGACCCCGGATGGGGTCGCTGTTAAATTGCTTTGTTGTTAATAATTAATTTGAATTGCGATATTTACAGCAATAATCCACTCATCACAACAATTCACTCTTTTTTGTGCTTATCCTGCAATAATCTCTCTCTTCCTCTCCTGAGATCCGAAAAGATGTTGTTCCGGATCTGCCGGAACGGCTCCGGCGCGCAGCGGCCCGGAAACACAAGATGTAGCGGTGTTCCTGGCTGACGATGACGCTAGATGTTGTGTCCCTCCCCTGCCCCGTGACCCGGCGCGCAGCAGCAGAAAACAGTGCTTCGCTTACTTCCTGACCGTGGTACACTTCCGGAAACTGCGGAATAACATAAAAGTCGGATCTGGCCGGAATGGCCATCCGGTAATTTAATTACGTGGTTATATGGCTGCTTATTATTTTAGTATGTGAAAATCACTCTCGTGAAAGTCACTGTCGCGACAGAGTGGCACTCATCTGACGATGATTGAGGTGTGGTAAAATTGCACGGCTAACTATTCAACTGAGGAAAGGACATGTTTACTGCATTCAATGAGAGAAATGATTTCAGTTATGCTTTTGAAAAAATCCGTAATGCGATTTCCGCGCCAGGAGAAAATAATCTTTATGCTGCAACAGAATTAGGTCTTGGCATTCTGCTCCGTAAATACGAGCAGTTTCGCCAGGAACTGGATGCGGCCGGTGAGCTGGGAAACTGGGAATATGATCTCGATACCTACAATCACTGTATTGCGGTGCTGCAACGTTACTTCACCGGCAATCCATCCGGACTGACAGAACGTGATGCCCGGATTTACAGCCATTACCTGCAGACTGAGCACAAAAGGTTTGTGAAACTGGCTGAAGAGCTGGCTGCCGGCCGCTGACTACGGACAGAGGGCGGGATTTCTCAGGAATATAAAGGGGTAAATGATCAATGACTGATATACAGGCCGCAACTGAGAGTATAGTTGCTGCGACATCCCATCCGGTTTCCGTACAGCTGATTAATCAAGGGGCGGGGATCTGGGGAAACGTGGCAACCGGGCTTATCACTGGCCTGCTTACTGGGGGTATAACACTCACTGGCATCTGGCTGACACATTATTTCACGCTTAAGCGTGAGAGACAGGCGTCAGAAGATAAAATGAAAAAGGAACTGCATTACATTGCCACCGAGTTGGTATTCATGCTTGAACGGTATGCTGAGGGTTGTTTCCGGGTTGTGACGGATGACGGCCAGGATGATGATGCCCCCCAGCCTGAGAGAAAAGCTGTCACGAATTACCCTGAACTGAATCTGATCGATGTCTCCGGTGACTGGCGGACTTTAGAGCCACGTCTTATGTATCGCATCCGTGAACTGCCGGTGCTCCAGGATGAGGCCCACAGGGCAATTGCATATGCCGCCGAATACTCCGACCCTCCTTGGCATAAGGACTATTTCAGGGAACGGCAGTATCAGTTCACGCGCTTGGGCATCAACGCTGTCATTCTTGCCGTCCGTCTGCGCAAGGCAACCGGGATGCCCGAAACACGTCTTACAGGTCATGATGAATGGTCTGCAGTTTCCGTGTTTCGTAAAGTCTGGAGACGCGAAAGAGCCCTGCGCGCTGCTGAAGCTACCCGCAACAGGGAGTGGAATCAAGTAGTGATACCTGATGGAATGTCAAACCAATGAGCGGCCTCTTATCATATTCTCACCCGCAGCAGCCGGCGCAAATGCCGGTGGCCATTGACTATCCCGCCGCGCTGGCCCTGCGCCAGATGGCGCTCGTTCAAGATGAACTACCGAAATACCTGCTGGCACCGGAAGTCAGCGCCCTGCTCCATTATGTGCCCGATTTGCACCGCAAGATGCTGCTGGCAACCCTCTGGAACACCGGCGCACGTATCAACGAGGCGCTGGCGCTGACCCGGGGGGATTTTTCGCTGGCGCCACCGTATCCGTTCGTGCAGTTGGCCACGCTCAAACAACGAGCGGAGAAATCGGCCAGAACAGCAGGCCGTGCCCCAGCAGGCAGTCAGGCCCACCGTCTGGTGCCCCTCTCCGATCACCAGTACGTCAGCCAGCTGCAGATGATGGTGGCCACCCTGAAAATTCCCCTCGAAAGACGAAACAAACGCACCGGCAGAATGGAGAAGGCGCGTATCTGGGAGATCACAGACCGTACCGTCCGCACCTGGCTTAGCGAAGCGGTGGAAGCCGCAGCGGCCGACGGGGTGACGTTCTCAGTACCGGTGACCCCCCATACGTTCCGTCACTCCTACGCGATGCACATGCTGTATGCCGGCATACCACTGAAGGTTTTGCAGAGCTTGATGGGCCACAAATCGATTAGCTCGACGGAAGTCTATACGAAGGTGTTTGCACTTGATGTTGCTGCGCGGCATCGAGTTCAGTTTCAGATGCCCGAAGCGGATGCGGTAGCCATGCTGAAAGGGAATATTTAAGTACTTAGGAGAATGATGCTGGCGAACGTCATGCTCGCCGGTGAGGTCTGTCAGAAGTTATCTGGACCAGCTGACGGGAATATCTGCTCTGTATTCCTCATACTGCTCATAGATCGCATGCTGAAGCATCGTAATACGTTCTGACAACCTGTTGGCGTCCGACATATGCCGCCATTCCCCCTCAATAGTGGTTTTCTGTCCATCCGGGAGATTGAGCGTGATCAATACCTTTGTATCACGAATAATCACCCCGTCAGTGAAAGAATTAAGACCACTCCTTACGGTATTATCTATCTGTATAGTTTCAAGTTTCATCTTGTTACCTCCTGTTGACCGGATCCCAAGCATAGATATCTGAATTCAAGTTGCCTAGTGAAATGTCTGGATATGCCGCATTTTTCCCCTTATACAGCGAAGCTGGCCAAAGGCCAGCCCGCATGGATTTATCGCTTTTGCCAGTAGATCAGCATGGCAAGGAACAGGATTGTTGCCCCCTGAGAAGCTGTCAGGAAAGTTTCTAGCAATGACATCATCGTAAAACTCCGCATTATTAATTTTAGGTGTGTGACTCAGGGGCCTTAGTCCCCCTTTTACAGGAAGTAGTGTTCTGTCACGACGGGAGCCAGGGTTAATAAAAACGATTCGAATATGTCTGCAGGGACGATAGAAATCTTCGTGCGGGTTGTCTCGCTGTAGCGGGCTCTGGAGAGCGACTCGGGGAGGAGGAGTATCTTCCGCCCACGGATATGATCGAGCCAGCAGTGCTCGCCGCAGCCGAGCGACAGGGCGAAGCCCCGAGTGAGCGAGGAAGCACCATGGAACAAAACTTATAAATTCTGCTTACGCTAAATGCCTGAAAAATCACCTCCCTCTCGGGGTTATCCACTTATCCACGGGCATATTTTTATAAAGTATTTTTTTATTCTTTTTCTATATTTTACACCTTTTAGGGAGCCTGAAAGCCGCGTACAGTGCGGCCTGAGAGGGGGCCTGTATGGGCAACTGGTAAACATAATATGGGAAATTAATCACGTATCCGTGGGTTTTGTGTCAACAAGCTATGGGATACGCATCAACAAGCTATGGGAAAGAGGTCAAGTTCAGTTCTCAATTATCCACTTGTGGATAAAGTGCAGATTTTTCCTGTGGATAACTATCGCGATAGCTTGCAATTTCTGTTTTCACTGTCATTATGGGTGGGTAAAAATTTACCCATAGGCATTGAAATGGATACTCAAGCACTCTTGCCAGCTACTAAAACGTTTAAAAAACGCGCCAGTATAAAGCAATCTAACGAATTGACCGAAGCTGCATATTACCTGCCTCTTCAGGCAAAACGTGTGCTGTGGTTATGCCTCATGCAGGCCTATTTTAATGACAACCAGGAAGATGACTCTGACGTATTGCCGCTCTTCAAAATCAGCGTTTCCGATTACGTCAAATACTTCAATGTCGCTACGTCTGTCGCCAGTCGTGATGTGAAGGCTGGGGTAAATGCTCTGGGCGAATCAACGGTTACCTTTTATCCAAAAGAAGGTGAGTTTGAAGAAGTTAAACGTCCGTGGCTGGCTGAAGCAGGAATGAAGCGAGGTCGGGGTTCCTGGCAGATTGAATTTAACTACAAGGTCATGCCATTCCTTGTCGGCTTAACCTCCCAGTTCACTACCTATTCTCTCTATGACTGTGGCCAGCTTAATAGTGTTCGTGTCATCCGGCTTTATGAAAGCCTGTGTCAGTTCCGGAGCACTGGTGTCTGGATCACCACACATGACTGGTTATGTGAAAGGTTTATGCTCCCTGCCTCGCAGAAAAACAATATTGCTGAAATGAAGCGTACCTTCCTGGAACCTGCTCTGAAGAAAATTAATGAGAAGACGCCATTAAAGGTAACATATACCACTGAAGAAGATGGTCGCTTGCTGTTTAATTTTCTTGATAAAAAACAATAGCCTGTATTTTTTATTTCCTCCCCCTTAGTTTGTTGCTGACATATGGGGGGATACTAAAATTACTGTATTTCCCATAGTGCTTGCCTAACTTGACCTGTTTCCCGCAATCCCGGCTGTCCGCGTAGTTGACCTGTTTCCCACAGTCCCGGATGTCTGTAAAGTTGACCTGTTTTCCACAGTCCTGGCCGTCCGCGGAGTTGACCTGTTTCCCACAGTCCTGGCCGTCCGCGGAGTTGACCTGTTTCCCACAGTCCCGGACGTCTGCAAAGTTGACCTGTTTCCCACACTCCTG
>NZ_JAPKIA010000032.1:0-10136 GCF_036759865.1 Kluyvera genomosp. 2 | reverse complement strand
AAGTTGACCTGTTTCCCACAGTCCCGGACGTCTGCAAAGTTGACCTGTTTCCCACAGTCCGGGCCGTCTGCAAAGTTGACCTGTTTCCCACAGTCCGGGCCGTCCGCGGAGTTGACTTGTTTCCCACACTCCCGGCCATCCGTGAAGTTGACCTGTTTCCCATAGTCCGGGCCGTCCGTGAAGTTGACCTGTTTCCCATAGTCCGGGCCGTCCGCGAAGTTGACCTGTTTCCCATAGTCCTGAGCGTCCATAAAGTTGACCTGTTTCCCACAGGATGGAAAACTCTTCTTGTGCTGAGCGTAAGAGCTATCTGCCGGAACGGTTCCTCTTCGCTTCCTCGCCAGTTCGCTCGCTACGCTCGGTTACATGGCTGCGGCGAGCGCTGATACCTTTCTCTATACCCTTTTGTACGACTTGTTGTGTGATGGTCATAAGTGCGTCTGCGTGTTGCGGCACTGTGATTGAGTGGCACGCCCGTCGAACTTCTCCCCCCTCCTGTTGAGAGCGAAATCAAAACAATATGATTTTTTGCTTGCAACATGACTCTTTTTGTTCAAAATGACAAAAAACGTCATGAGGTGATAAATGAACAATATTGAGCAGTTACGGAAAGTTGCTACACGTGCAGGTAAGCTTCTGACATCTTTGAGCGAGAGTATCCGCCAGCAAAAAGAGGAATTGAAGCTTACCGAGTTCTATCAGGAATACAGCAAAGCCGCTCTGTATAAGCTGCCTAAGCTCAGTAAAGGCAGTGTTGAGTATGCTGTGGCCGAAATGGAAGCCGGTGGCTACATTTTCAAAAAGAAACCTTCTGGTAATACGATGAAATACGCGATGACGATTCAGAATGTCATCGATCTGTATAACCACCGTAAAGTACCCAAGTACAGGGATCGCTTTGATAAAGCCTTTACGATTTTTGTATGTAATCTTAAAGGTGGTGGTTCCAAGACAGTTTCTACCGCTTCATTATCACATGCTTTTCGAGCTCATCCTCAGCTTCTGTTCGAAGACCTACGTATTCTGGCCATCGATTTCGATCCGCAGGCATCTCTGACAATGTTCCTGAGCCATGAAAATTCAGTGGGCCTGGTTGAAAATACGGCTGCTCAGGCCATGCTCCAGAACGTGTCTCGTGAAGAATTACTTTCCGATTTTATAGTACCGTCTATTATCCCTGGTGTTGATGTAATCCCCGCTTCCATTGACGATGCATTCCTTGCTGAAGGCTGGAAGGGATTGTGTGAAGAACATCTTCCAGGGAAAAATATTCATGCTGTGCTTAAAGATAACATTATCGATAAGCTCCAGCATGACTACGACTTTATTTTCCTTGATAGTGGTCCTCACCTTGATGCGTTCCTGAAAAACTGTATTGGGGCGGCAGACCTGATGTTGACCCCTCTTCCACCGGCTACGGTTGATTTTCATTCTTCCCTGAAGTTTGTGGCCAGCCTCCCTGCCCTCATAGATTCCATTGAAATGGATGGGCACACCTGCAATCTCATCGGTAATGTCGGCTTCATGTCCAAGATCCTGAACAAGTCTGATCACAAAATTTGCCATAGTCAGGCCAAAGAGGTTTTCGGTGCCGATATGCTAGACATGGTTCTGCCGAGACTGGATGGTTTCGAACGCTGTGGGGAGACTTTTGACACAGTTATTTCAGCAAATCCAGCAACCTATGATGGAAGTACAGAGGCACTAAAAAGCGCAAAATCAGCAGCGGAAGACTTTGCGAAGGCAGTCTTTGATCGCATCGAGTTCATTCGTACTAACGGAGGTATGTGATGTCGAATGAGAAAAGAAAAACCATCGGCAGACAGTTAAATACCCAGGCGTCAATTGCGGAAATGACGGACACCGGTAGAAGCCAGGTATTTACCTTAAAAACCGGCAGGAAGGTAACGTTCAGGTTTGTTCGGGTGCCTGCATCTGAAGTTGAAAGTAAGACCTTCGTAAACCAGGAAAACAACGGAAGAGATCAACTGGCACTGACCAGGGAGTCCCTGAAATCCATTATCCAGACGATTAAGTTTCAGCAGTTCTTTCCCTGTATTGGTATTAAGCAAAGTGAAAGGATTGAGATACTGGATGGTTCAAGACGGCGAGCCTCAGCAATTTTTGTCCGTTCAGGCCTTGATGTAATGGTTACCGAAGAGCATTTATCAGCTGATGAAGCTCGCCAACTGGCTAAAGATATCCAGACAGCTAAAGAACATAATCTTCGGGAGATTGGCCTGAGATTGATCGCTCTTAAAGAGTCCGGATTTAATCAAAAGGAAATTGCTGAACTGGAGGGGTTATCTCAAGCTAAAGTTACCAGGGCGCTGCAGGCGGCGGCCGTACCGCAAGACTTGATTTCTCTGTTCCCGGTTCAGTCGGAGCTATCGTTTAGTGACTATAAACTTCTTTTAGAAGTTAATGAAAAACTCAGTGAAAAGGGATTAACGCCTGAAGAACTCATTCAGTCTGTATCAGCTCAGCTCGATGCAATTTTGAGTGAAGGCGAGCGACCAGAAGACGAACAGAAAGCCAGTATACTGAAGCTGATTTCTCAGGCATCTCAGGCATTGATAGATCCATCTCCCAAGGAAAAGTCAGTGGTTTCCCCACTCTGGTCTTTTGAAGAAAAGGACAAGTTCGCGCGTAAGCGTGTGAAAGGGCGTACGCTGACTTATGAGTTTAGCCGTATGTCAAAAGTGATTCAGGATGAACTGGACAAGGCTATCAACGAGGTCCTTAACAGAAATTTGAGTCAATAATTTCGCCATGGCGATTTCACATCTAACTTATTGTAATTAGGCAGTTTAGGCTGAGAATTTCAAGGTGAAATCGCCAAAGTTTTACGCCAGTTTCGCTGCAGGAATATCTGACCATCGTGTCGTATAAGCAGGAGAAAGCATCTCCCGTTTCATTTGCCATTCCGGGGCAATACCCCGCCCCGCAAACCATACTTTACCCAGCCCTGAGTTGTTGATCCCGTCCAGAACCCTCATCAGCTCAGCACTGTGAGGGCGTGGCGGGCGTTCGTCGAACAGCTGCAGCTGCGAAACGCCGGAGCCGGTGAAGTCATTCAGCATAACTCCGGCTTTGGCATACCGGTGTCCATCCCTCCAGATACGCTCCAGAGCCGTTGTGGCGGCTGCAATGATGTCCCTGGTGTCCTGAGTGGGTGTAAGAAGTTTTTCCGTAGCCACGTTGCCGTAGTAAGGTTCTTTAACGGCGAACGGAGACGTTTTGATGAAAACGGAAATATGCCGGCAATACTGGTGCTCTTTACGCAGCTTTTCAGAGGCCCGCTCTGCGTGCTGACAGATAGCCTGACGGAGTGACTCGTACTCCGTGATCTTCACGCCAAAACTGCGGCTGCAGACAATTTGCTGTTTCGTCGGAGGGGCTTCCTCAAGCGAAAGGCAGCTTTCCCCGTTCAGTTCACGTACCGTTCGCTCAAGGACCACAGAAAAATTTTTGCGGATGAAGGCCGGGTTCGTCAGGGCGAGATCGAGCGCGGTCTTAATGCCCAGCACATTCAGCTTGCGTGCAATACGGTTACCCACCCCCCAGATTTCTTTAACCGGCTGCAGTGAAAGCAGTTTCCGCGTTCTCTGCGGATTTCCCCTGGTCAGAGCAAGTACGTCACGAAGCTGTTTCCACTCTTTTGAGGCCCACTGGGCTGATTTTGCAAGGGTCTTCGTTGGTCCGGCGCCCACGCCAATGGTCAGGTGGGTACAGTCATACACGTGCTGACGCAGCTGCCGGCCGAAGTCCTCAAGCTCCATACAGTGCTCCACGCCGGTCAAATCGAGGAACATCTCATCAATTGAATACTGTTCCACTCTGGGGGCCAGTTCCTCCAGGCAGTTCATCACGCGCGCCGACATCGAGGCGTAAAGTTCATAGTTACTTGAAAACGAATATATTTTTTCCGGGTACCTTTCGTTTTTTATCTGAAACCACGGAGTTCCCATTTTGATCCAGGGCTTCGCCTCGGCACTGCGAGCGATTACGTTCCCGTCGTTGTTGCTCAGGACGACTATCGGCTTTCCTTTCAAATCCGGTCGGAAAACACGTTCACAGCTGGCATAGAAGCTGTTCACATCGGCCAGGGCAAACATCAGTACATCTCCCTCGGGCGGTGGATGATATGCGTGACGACGCCAAAGATATCCAGCTCGTCGGGGTCAGGATAAATCGGCGACCAGGAGGCATTCATGGGCTGCAGCGTCAGTCGAGGCGTCAGCAGAAGCCGTTTAACCGTAAACTCCCCCTGTACGCTGGCGACAACGATATCGCCGTGCCGCGGCTTTTCAGCACTGTCCACAACCAGCAGATCGCCATTGTACAGACTACCGTCCGCCATGCTGTCTCCGCTGGCACGCAGGTAGTACGTCGCGCTCGGATGCCGTATGCAGTAATCATGGAGATCCAGATCGGACTCGACATAGTCAGCGGCAGGGCTGGGAAAACCGCAGCTGGCCAGATCGGCAAACAATGGATGGGCCTGTGGCGGGTGTTCTTTCCCGGTGCTGAAAAGCTGTAGCTTCATCTTTCCTCCTGACACTCTAATTTTACTGGTTATGTATACAGTGTGCGCCGGGAGACCGGTAGAGATCAAGGGGTGAAAGTCCCCGACCATTGAAGGACCAGCAATCCACAAGGTCCCCGAGTCATGCGTTGCATACCGCGAGGTATGGGGCGAAGCGTTGACAGGGGTGTTGACAGGCCAGCCATTGAGCCACGAAATCTATATTAAATTACCGGGTGCCGACGTTGTACTGTTAACGGAAGGCAAAATCATAGGGTGCGATACTGCGAGTGCCACATGGACCCGGCGGGGTCTGAGACCCTGGCATGTCAATACGATCTCTACGCGGGAACCGGGAGATCTCCCCTCTGACCATCTGCCAGTGTCGGAGATGGCCCGCACCGGGAAGACGAGGAGTCATAGCCGGTGATGTACGGAGAGGAGAAGTCGGACTCGCTCATAGTAGCGGCGAAGCAGGCGAACAACCCGAAAGGAGCGGAGTCAGTGGAGCGAAGGAGCGGGGCCAAGGGGAACGCGGAACAGCCACACATGCGCCGGACACAGAGCCGGGAAAGCATGTCACAGAGGCTGTCACGCGTGCGGGAAGCTGCGAAGCAGCGGAAGAAAGAACGGTTTACAGCATTGTTCCACCTGCTGACAGTCGAAGCACTGGAAGCCGCATTCCTCTCCCTGAGCAGGAAAGCGGCCGCCGGAGTGGATGGCATCAGGTGGATGGACTACGCCGGAAACATGAAGAACAACATAACAGATCTGCACCGGAGGCTACATCAGGGCAGCTACAGGGCGCAGCCCGGCAGGCGTCACTACATCCCAAAAGCGGATGGAAAACAACGCCCGCTCGGCATCGCCTCGCTGGAGGACAAGATCGTCCAGTATGCGCTGGTGAAAATCCTGAACGCAGTCTATGAAAACGACTTTATGGGGTTCTCATACGGGTTCAGACCCGGGCGAAGCCAGCACGATGCACTGGACGCACTGGCCACAGGGCTGGTACGCACTAACGTAAACTGGGTACTGGATGCCGACATCAGTCAGTTCTTCGACAGGGTGAGCCACGAATGGCTGATCAGGTTCACAGAGCATCGGATCGGCGACCGGAGGGTAATCAGGCTCATACGTAAGTGGCTCACAGCCGGGACGTCGGAGGAGGGTCAATGGCGAGCAACGGAGGAAGGCACCCCACAGGGTGCGGTCATCTCACCGCTGCTGGCAAACATATACCTCCACTACGTCTTCGATCTGTGGGCGCATCAGTGGCGACGTCGCTATGCCACAGGCAATGTGGTAATGGTCAGATACGCCGATGACATCGTCATCGGGTTCGACAAACGATACGATGCCCGGCGCTTCCGTATAGCCATGCAGCGCAGACTGAGGGAGTTCGGACTCACGGTTCACCCGGAGAAAACCCGTCTGATGGAGTTCGGCCGCTTCGCTGCCGAAAACCGTGCCATCAGGGGAAAAGGCAAACCAGAAACGTTCAACTTCCTCGGGTTCACGCACATCAGCGGGAAAGATCGCAACGGCAGGTTCATGCTGATACGAAAGACCCGCCGGGATCGGATGACGGCAACTCTGAAAGCCATCAAAGACGGTCTGCGAAGGCGCTGGCATTACTCAATCCCCGAACAGGGAAAATGGCTCAGGAGAGTGGTTCAGGGATACCTGAACTATCACTCGGTACCGGGCAACTTCCCCACCATGCAGAAGTTCAGGACACACGTAACAAACCTCTGGCGCCGGGCGCTCAGGCGCAGGAGCCAGAAGGATGATACGACCTGGACGAAAGCAAACAAACTGGCAGCCGCATGGCTACCAAGGGTTCGGGTTCTTCATCCATGGCCTGTGGAGCGGTTCACCGCCAGACACCCGAGGCAGGAGCCCGGTGCGTAAATCGCGCACGCCGGGATCTGTGCGGGGGGTATCCGGTAACGGGTATCCCTACCGCGACATATTTAACAGCGTGACGATAATCCAGATCGCCTGCCGGGTAATGGTGCCAACTTACTGATTTAGTGTACGATGGTGTTTTTGAGGTGCTCCCGTGGCTTCCATCTCCATCAGTTGTCCCTCCTGCTCAGCTACTGAAGGCGTGGTGCGTAACGGTAAAAGTACTGCCGGACATCAGCGCTATCTCTGCTCTCACTGCCGTAAAACATGGCAGCTACAGTTCACTGGTAATGGGGCTTTGTTGAATAAATCAGATTTCGGGTAAGTCTCCCCCGTAGCGGGTTGTGTTTTCAGGCAATACGCACGCTTTCAGGCATACCTGCTTTCGTCATTTTGTTCAGCGCTCGTACCAGGGCCATAGCCTCCGCAACCTGACCATCGTAGTCACGCAGCGTCAGTGAACCCCCGAACAGCTGTTTTACCCGGTACATCGCCGTTTCCGCTATCGAGCGACGGTTGTAATCTGTTGTCCATTTCCACCGCGCATTACTCCCGGTCATTCGCTGATTAGCCACTGCACGGTTACGGTCTGCATATTCACCGGGCCAGTAACCCGCACCTTTTCGGGGAGGGATAAGCGCGCTGATTTTCTTACGCCGCAGTTCATCGTGACAGAGCCGGGTGTCGTAAGCGCCGTCTGCCGATGCTGCCCTGATTTTTCTGTGAGTCTGCCGGATAAGACCCGGGAAGGCTTCTGAGTCCGTCACATTGTTCAGCGACAGGTCAGCGCAGATGATTTCATGTGTTTTACTGTCAACGGCGAGATGCAGCTTACGCCAGATACGGCGGCGTTCCTGGCCATGCTTTTTGACTTTCCACTCGCCTTCACCGAAGACCTTCAGCCCGGTGGAATCAATCACCAGATGCGCGATTTCACCCCGGGTGAACGTTTTGAAACTGACATTAACCGACTTTGCGCGCCTGCTGACACTGGTGTAATCCGGGCAGCGCAACGGAACATTCATCAGTGTAAAAATGGAATCAATAAAACCCTGTGCAGCCCGCAGGGTCAACCTGAACACGCGTTTAATGACCAGCACAGTCGTGATGGCAAGGTCAGAATAGCGCTGAGGTCTGCCTCGTGAAGAAGGTGTTGCTGACTCATACCAGGCCTGAATAGCTTCATCATCCAGCCAGAAAGTTATGGAGCCACGGTTGATGAGGGCTTTATTGTAGGTGGGCCAGTTGGTGATTTTGAACTTTTGCTTTGCCACGGAACGGTCTGCGTTGTCGGGAAGATACGTGATCTGATCCTTCAACTCAGCAAAAGTTCGATTTATTCAACAAAGCCATCGAAGCACAAATTCTTTGGCTAAATCCCGAGCAGTAAACTTCTTGTCGGGGTTCGCCTTGAGCGTTTCGATAATCATTTCTACTCGGGTTGCCATTATTCGACCTCGGCTAATTCTTGAGCCTGTCCTAACTCGATTTCGCCGGAAAGCGACTTAGTATTCATTAAAATTTAGTTCCGTTAACTTAATCGCTTTCCAGTTGTGGCGAGCTTTAGATTTGTCCCAACTCATGATACGGAGTGCTCTGACTTTTGTTTCATTTTTTAAATTACCTATAACAAAGGGAGGAACAAAAGTATCCTCGACAAATCCGAAGCCTTTGGGTGCTATTCGAAGCGTACCCTCTACATACGAAACATCAGCCATATCTACTTGCTTGGACGATGAGGAAGCTACTACTTCTTTGTTTCCATCAACACTCGCTACGGATAGCTCGACATAGTCACCAGCCTGAGGTTTCTGCTTACCTTTATGAACCCCCATGCGAACTGATAGTGATGTCGACTTATTTACGAATACTTGAAAGCCTTTACCGGATTTATGGATATTCTCTACGATAGCAACAACCTTCTCCATCGGCCCATGCAAGTAATTTAAAGCGTCGTGAGAAATAGAGTTTAAAAAAGGACTCAGTTGCTTCTCATCGACACCAGAATCATACCAAGCCTGCATAGATAGCTGTTCTAGCTCTTGCTTTAGCTTCCACCCATGGGCTTGATAAGCCGCAATAGCCGTTTTTAGGCACATTGAGGCTTCAGCTTGCTGTTGATTTGCAAGTAATAAAGGAATAATTCCCTGTAATAAACGTAAACTAAAAGTAACGTCATGTGCGGATACTATTCCCCTAGCAAAAAACTTCATTGCTAAACGCTGATCTTGTTTTGAATAAGTAGCAGCCAACGCTCCCCAAGCCCAAGACTCTTTTTGCTTCTTTCTTAAAATGGGTAGAATGAGTTCGCGAGCCTGATCGTATTGGCCCGCAACAACAAGGCACTTCGCTTGGTCGTAATCAAGCCACATCATATGTTTAGTGTCAGAGGCTTGCTCGCGTGTTTGGTTAATAAATGCCATCACTTGGTTAAGATCTAGATGCCAATACTCTCGTGCTCTAAGCCATGCACTCGCCACTTGGCGTGCTGTTGAGAGCATCAAACTTGGCACTTCACCTTTTTCAGCTTGAAAAGGTGTTTTAGCCTCATCATCAAATAGTACAGTTTGATGTCGAAGCACAAGGTGAATCAAGGTCGGAAACCATTCCAAACTCTTCTTAAACTGAACCAGCAGCATTTTGTACTCTAGGCCGCCAGTAGCAATATCTAAATTTACTATGGTTTGCAGCAAGTTCTCTATTTGCTCAAATTCAAAATCAGTAGGACGATAGTTGTTTGAAGAACTCGCTCGCTTATTTAGATTTTCAAGCTGGTGCTTAAGAAACTCATAACACACCCAAAATAAAGCACCTTTCAAGTAAGTATCTTGGGGAGCTGCCTGCAACGCTTGAAAACCAAAATCCCAAGCCCCTTGCAGGTCTCCGCTCTTTCTCAAATTATTTACTGTACGATTAGCTGGCTCATTCATAGAAGCACACCTATTTGACATATTATTTCGTCAATGAGCCTTGTGGAATTACTAAGCTGAGGCATAGGTTGAACTTTAGTAAACTGGCTAGACTTGTTGTACCAAAACTCAATTACCGCCAACTCATTGCCTTTAACAAATGCATATCTTTCACAAAATGAACGAGATTCAATTTTGCTTATATCAGCTCCAACACTGTTGATTTGATCCATTACATTTAGATAAAACTCTTCTAAGAATGGCTCTGAAAAATGGAACTGAGTATCCTTTGAAGGCTCAGGTACATCGAGCAAAGTACCTTCTAATTGACCAAGCAAAGCCATGAGTTCAACATCGAACCCATCTTGAGTAATGCTCTTTACGCCAGACACTTTCCAGTTACCCTTGTAATTGAAACTTATCGAAGCCTGCTCATTCCCGCGCTGCAAGATGTAACGATCTTGATAGTTATAATGAAGGACATCCACTACAGTAATCCCTGTACCTTCAATACATGCATCAACAAGTTGGTATAGCTTTTTAAGTTGCGGGATGTCAGTCTGAAAATCAAACTTCGCTGTGGCTACTGAGTTCGTTGCTTCGGTACTTGGTCGCACAACCTCAACGCCTTCAGGAGCAGAATTGTCTAGGTTTACTGCTTTGGGTTGGTACGCTCCTGCTATTTTCATTCCATCTCCTAAGCGCAACTGAGGTGGATTCATTACATACAGGAGGCTTTGTTGAATAAATCAGATTTCGGGTAAGTCTCCCCCGTAGCGGGTTGTGTT
>NZ_JAPKIA010000031.1:0-21792 GCF_036759865.1 Kluyvera genomosp. 2 | reverse complement strand
AATCAGCGAGTCAGCTTGGGAAGAAATGACCTGCTTATTCGCACCTTCCTTAAGCTTCAAACTGACTATTGGCCGAATAGCGATAGCAGAGAGTATATTAACCACCAATGAGGCCATTGCCCATTTTTATAATATGATGCATGGGGTCAACAAAGAGTATCTGTATTCATACTTACAGCATTTTGATTACAATACTTTAGGAAGTACATCCTCTATTGCAACGGCTGTCAACTCTAAGATTATAAGAAAAATCCCCGTTCTTTTACCTGATGCTGATATATTGCATCAATATAAAATATCAACAGATATCATTTTTAAAAGAATAAGTTTCAACAATCGAAATACATACGATTTAACAGTCCTCCGCGACACCCTGCTCCCCAAACTCATCTCCGGCGAGCTGTCCCTGGAGGATCTGCCAAACTTAGTAGCTCAAACCGAACCCGCATAACGCATTTTGCCCCTGAAAAATCAGGGGCTTTCTGTTAAGGTTTTCTCTGTTACAGGAACCCTTACCAGAAAACCAGCCAGGGCCGGAGCGGGATATGCATCTCTCATTCAGTGAAGCGAAGTTAGAACAGGCGATAATTGAACTGTTACAGGATCAGGGCTATCAGCACCTGATCGGCGACAATGTGCCGCGTTCCAGCCTCGATCAAGTGATTATCGAAGACGATCTTCGCCACTACCTCGCCGCGCGCTATCAGACCGACGGCATCACCGAAGAAGAGATCCAGCGGCTGATCAAGCAGTTCACCACCCTGCCCGCTTCCGATCTCTACGAAAGCAATAAAACCTTCTGCACCTGGCTGGCCAACGGTTTCTTGTTTAAACGCGACGATCGCCAGCAGAAAGATCTCTATATCGAACTACTCGACACCCGGCACCTGCCCGCCGCGCTGCGCGAACTGTTCGATACCGAAGAGGTTCCGCTGCAACAGGCCGCGGAAACGCTGGCAAGTTATCATCTTACCCAGCCGCTGAACCGGGTAAAAATCGTCAATCAGTTGACCATCACCGGCAAAGAAAACCAGCCGCGCATTCCGGACGCCATCCTGTATATCAACGGCCTGCCGTTAGTGGTATTCGAATTTAAAAGCGCGGTGCGCGAGCAGGAAGCCAATATTGGCGATGCGTATAAACAACTCTGCACCCGCTATCGTCGCGATATTCCGCAGCTGTTTGTCTATAACGCGCTGTGCATTATCAGCGACGGCGTCAATAACCGCATGGGTAACCTGTTTGCGCCGTACGAGTATTTCTACTCCTGGCGCAAAGTCACCGGCAATGAAAACCGCGAGCAGGACGGCATCCCGTCCCTGCACTCGATGATTCAGGGGCTGTTTAACCCGGTCCGCCTGCTGGACGTGATCAAAAACTTTATCTGCTTTCCGGATAAAGCCAAACATGAAGTGAAAATCTGCTGCCGCTACCCGCAGTACTATGCGGCGCGCAAGCTGTACTACAGCATCGAACGGGCGCGTAAGCCTTTCGGCGACGGCAAGGGCGGCACCTACTTTGGCGCGACCGGCTGTGGCAAGAGCTACACCATGCAGTTCTTAACCCGCCTGCTGATGAAAAGCGTCGAGTTCGCCAGCCCGACGATCGTGCTGATCACCGACCGCACCGATCTGGACGATCAACTCTCGGCGCAGATGTGCAATGCCAAGAACTATATTGGCGACGACACCGTGGTGCCCGTCACCAGCCGTGAGGATCTGCGGGAGAAACTGGCCGGTCGCAACAGCGGCGGCGTCTTCCTGACCACCATCCATAAATTTACCGAAGACACTGAACTGCTCTCCGAGCGCAGCAATATCATCTGTATTTCCGACGAAGCGCACCGCAGCCAGGTCAACCTCGATCAGAAAGTGATCGTCGATAAAGAGAGCGGCAAGGTACGCAAAACCTTCGGCTTCGCCAAATATCTGCACGACTCGCTGCCACAGGCTACCTACGTCGGTTTTACCGGCACGCCTATCGACGCCACGATGGAGGTCTTTGGCAATATCGTCGACAGTTACACCATGACCGAATCCGTACAGGATGAGATCACCGTGCGCATCGTCTACGAAGGCCGCGCGGCAAAGGTCATCCTCGATGCCCGCAAGCTGGAAGAGGTGGAAAAGTACTACGCAGAGTGCGCTGACGCGGGCACCAACGAGTGGCAAATCGACGAGAGCAAAAAAGCCAGCGCCACTATGAACGCTATTCTTGGCGATGAAGACCGCCTGAAAGCGCTGGCGGAAGACTTCGCGAAACACTATGAAAAGCGTGTCGCCGAAGGCTCAACGGTGAAAGGCAAAGCGATGTTTGTCTGCGCCAGCCGCGAAATTGCCTGGGATTTCTATCGTCAGCTGAAAGACTTTCGTCCGGCATGGTTTGAGGTGAAGCAGGCCCCGGATGGGGTTGAGCTGACGGAGCAAGAGGAAAAAGAGCTGCCGCCTTCTGAGATGGTGAAGATGGTGATGACGCGCGGCAAAGATGACGACGGCAAACTGTACGATCTGCTGGGCAGTAAAGAGTACCGCAAAGAACTGGATAAACAGTTCAAAAACGCAAAGTCGAATTTCAAAATCGCCATCGTGGTGGACATGTGGCTGACCGGTTTTGACGTGCCGGAGCTGGACACCATTTATATCGATAAGCCATTGCAAAAGCATAACCTGATCCAGACCATCTCCCGCGTGAACCGCAAGCTGGAAGGCAAAAGCAAAGGGCTGGTCGTTGACTATATCGGCATTAAGCGCCAGATGAACCAGGCGCTGGCGATGTATTCGCGCATTGATGCCACCAACTTTGAAGATATTCAGCAATCGGTGATTGAGGTGAAAAACCATCTCGATTTGCTGGCGCAGGTGTTCCACGATTTCGAAAGCCGGGCTTATTTCAGCGGCGAGCCGCAGGCGCAGCTGGCGTGCCTGAACAACGCGGCAGAATTTGTGATGCGCACCCAGAAGCTGGAGCGCCGCTTTATGGGGCTGGTGAAGCGTCTGAAAGCGGCGTATGACGTTTGCTGCGGCAGCGAGGCGCTGTCGCAGACCGAGCGCGACCATATCCATTTCTATATTGCCGTGCGCTCTATCGTCTTCAAGCTGACCAAAGGCGATGCGCCGGACGTCACGCAGATGAACGCCCGCGTGCGCGAGATGATCGCCGAGGCGCTGAAAGCCGACGGCGTGGAAGAGCTGTTTTTCCTTGGCGACAAGAAAGCGGAGTCGATCGATATTTTCGACGACGATTATCTGGCGCGCATTAATAAGATCAAACTGCCGGCCACCAAAATCCAGCTGCTGCAAAAGCTGCTGGAAAAAGCCATCAGCGACTTTAAACAGATCAACCAGCTTCAGGGGATCAATTTCACCCGTCGTTTCCAGTCCATTATGGATAAATATAACGAGCGCCGGGAAGATGACGTCCTCAACGGTGAAGAGTTTGATACCTTCAGCCAGGAGATGACCGATATTATCTACGATATTAAAACCGAAATGGGCACCTATGCCGAGATGGGGATTGATATTGAAGAGAAAGCCTTCTACGACATTCTGGCGCATATGCGCGATAAGTATCAGTTCACCTACGAAGAAGACAAGATGCTGGCGCTGGCGAAAGAGATGAAGGCGGTAGTCGATAACACGTCGAAGTACCCCGACTGGAGCAAGCGTGATGATATTAAAGCGAAACTGAAGGTAGAGCTGATTCTGCTGCTGCATAAACACAAGTTCCCGCCAGTGGCGAATGACGATGTGTATATGGGCGTGCTGGCGCAGGCGGAGAATTTTAAGCAGCACCATATTAATACAGTGTATTAATTTTATGGCTGGATGATGCTGTGTTTATCCGGCCTGATTTATATTTCCCATCAATTTAATCACCCCATCAATATTTCCAGTAACGTCTTTATTTTTGTCTATTTTCAGCTGGCTTTATTTTTATTTACTGGGTAGATTTACAGGTGTTTTTTATCGCAAGACGCCCGTGCGGGAACACGAGCGCCTCGCTCATCACAATCACTATTTTCAAGGAATAGCCATTATGACTATCGTCCATTCTATTGCAGATCCGTGCGATCCAGAAGTCTCCCCAACAAATAACCGTCACCTGACCGTGAGTTATGCGAGCCGTTATCCGGATTATACCCGCATCCCCGCCCTCACCATAAAGGGCCAGTGGCTGGAAGCCGCCGGTTTTACCACCGGTACAGAAGTCGACGTGAAGGTGATGAACGGCTGTATTGTGCTCACGGCAAAGCCGCAGGAGCCTGCGCTGGTGCAGTCTTTGCGGCAGGTGAGCAAGCTGTCGGCGCGTAAGCAGAAGCAGGTGCAGGAGTTTATTGGAGTGATTTCGAGTAAGCCTCGCAGACGGGAGGCGTAAGGTCAGTTTGCGCGATTGAGCGCATGTTATTGCCGGGTGGCGCTGCGCTTACCCGGCCTACAATTTTACGATACTTTTTCCACCGCACCTTCCCCATTCGCCGCATCCTGCGGTCGTGAAACCGTGCGGCTTTTGCTCCCATCCACCCCAACGGCAATCTCCCCTTCCACCGTCACCCGGCGCACCACGCGCGGCTGGGTGCCGTAGTCGTTGACCGCGTAGTGTTGGGTGCTGCGGTTATCCCAAATCACCACGTCGCCCTGCTGCCACTGCCAGCGCACGGTGTTGTCGAGGCGGGTGATGCGGTTTTGCAGCAGCTCGAATAATTGTGCGGACTCCCTCGAACTGAAGCCCACCAGCCGTTTGACAAAGTGCCCGAGTAACAACGCGCGTTCGCCGCTGACCGGGTGGACGTGCACCACCGGGTGCTCGGCTTCCCATACCGAAGAGACGAACACTTTCTGGTGATGCGCCAGGCGGTGGCTTTCCACGACAACGCGTTCGGCACCGTAGTCATAGTCGTTGCTGTGCACCGCGCGCAGGGTGTCGACGAAGCGCTTGAGCGTCTCCGGCAACTGTTCGTAGGCGCGGGCGGTGTTGGCCCACACGGTGTCGCCGCCGTATTCCGGGATGGTGACGCCGCGCAGGATAGAAATTTTCGGGAAGGCGTCAACGAAGGTGACGTCAGTGTGCCAGGAGTCGGCGCGGCCGCCGCCTTTCGAGGCGTCGAGTTCGAACAGTTTAGTGCCTTCCGGCGCAGGGACGGTGGGATGGGCGACAATCTTGCCGAAGCGCGCGCCGAAGGCCTGATGCTCGGCGTCGGTCAGATGCGCCTGCTGGCGGAAGAACAGCACTTTGTATTTAACCAGCGCCGCCTCCAGCTGGGCGAAAGTGTCCGTATCCAGACCGGCGGAAAGACGGATATCGCGGATTTCCGCGCCGATATTGCCCGCCACGCGGCGAAGGTTTAATAAAGGAAAATCAGTATCAGCAGTGTTCACAGCAGTCATGATGGCGCCCCTTTAATATCGTCAGAAACCCGAATATAGAAATATTCCACCGGGTCACAAAGTCGACTTTGTGATATTGATAGCTGCCGGATGGGATTATGTAGGCCGGATAAGGCGAAGCCGCCATCCGGCGATGCTCACCGTTGTGCCTGATGGCGGCTTCGCCTTATCAGGCCTACCGTTTCTTTGCCGACAGGAGTCGCTATGACCACGGAAATCACCCTTACCCCCGCCGAGCGCGAGAAGCTGCGCGATCGGCTGACCGACTACTGCGCCAAACAGTTCGACCTCGAGCTGGAGCAGTTCGATGCGGAGTTCTTTATCGATTTTATTATCGAAAATCTGGGGCCGGCCTTTTATAACGCCGGGATTGATGAGGCGATTCGCACCCACTTTGCGTGGAGCGAGCGCATTCAGGAAGAGATGGATCTGAAGAAAATTCTATGAGTTCACCGTACGTTATTCGTTCTTTACGCGACCATCCCGAGCAGATGGCGGCGGTTATCGCCTATTTCCAGCAGCAGTGGGCGTCGGAAGCATCGATGATGGTTTACGACGATGCGCTGCGCCGCACGCCGGGGGCGAAAAAC
Source organism: Kluyvera genomosp. 2 (assembly GCF_036759865.1). Taxonomy (NCBI): domain Bacteria; kingdom Pseudomonadati; phylum Pseudomonadota; class Gammaproteobacteria; order Enterobacterales; family Enterobacteriaceae; genus Kluyvera; species Kluyvera genomosp. 2. Next base: position 15,818 of record NZ_JAPKIA010000031.1, on the reverse strand, counting down.
CCGCTGCCGCAGTGGTACTGGTTGCAGGACGGCGATCGGATCATTGGCTGCGCGGGGTTGATTGCTAACGATTTTATCAGCCGCTGCGAACTGTATCCGTGGCTGTGCGCGCTGTACATTGAGCCGGATTATCGTCAGCAGGGGTTGGCCCGCCGGTTGATTGAGCATATCGCCCGGCACACAAAAGAGCTTGGCTTTACGCAGCTGCATCTGTGTACCGATATCGACGGGTTTTACGAGAAAACAGGATTTGCGTTCAACGGGCTGGGATATCACCCGTGGGGTGAGTCCTCGCGGGTTTATACCCGCGAATTGAACCCGTAGCCCGGAAAGGTGCCGGGTGGCGGCTGCGCCTTACCCGGCCTACAAAACCGCGGCGTAAGCCTGATAAGCGCAGCGCCATCAGGCAATTAGCGGCACCATTTCTCCTGTTGAAGTTCCAGCAATAGCAGCATCATCAGCGCCTGGGCGTACGGTACGGGGGCCATGGCGATATCGCAGTAATATTGCAGGTCCGGCCCGACCATCGTCCCTTTTGACGCTTCCAGTAAGATCCCATCGTCGATCCTGTCGCGCAGCGCATGCCAGGCGCGCATCGCGTGATCGGCCACCTTCTCGTCGAGGATCCCCATTCTGACGCCGCGCAGCATACCGTAGGCGATCCCGGCGGTAGCGGAAGATTCTTGCGGCGATAAAGGATCGTCGAGCAGCGTGTGCCACATGCCGTTGTCGGCCTGAAGCTCGCAGAGCGTATTCACCTGACGCGCGACCACCACCGCGAGATAGCGCTTCACGCTGGCGTCGAGGCTGTCGCCGAGCAGGGCGATAAATTCCGGGATCGCCACGGTGATCCACGCGTTACCGCGCCCCCAGAACGCTTCGGAGAAGTGATGTTTACCGACAAACGTCCAGCCGTGGTACCACAGGCCGCTCGCCGGTTCACACAGGTAGCGGGTGTGTAGCAGGAACTGGTACGAGGCTTCGTCGATCAGGTCTTTGCGCTTAAGCACCACGCCCGCGGTACCGAGGAACAGGCAGGTCATAAACAGCGTGTCGTCCCACAGATGACCAGTGTTCGGCTGCTCTTTCACCACGTGCTGGAAGCCGCCCTCTTCGGTTTTCGGCAGCGTGCGCAGCAGCGCGTCGGCCCAGTCGTTCACCACCGTCAGCAGATCGTCACGCCCGGTGTGCCCGGCCACCAGCGCCAGCGTGATCATCGGCGCGGTGGTGTTGATCTGGATTTCCGGCAGCCCTTTCGCCAGCTGATCTTCATACCAGGTGAGGATCGACTGCTGGAGGCGAGCATCATTCTGCTGGCGCGCATACTGCCAGAAGCCGTACAGGCCGACGCCCACTTCCCATTCCCACTCTTCGAAGTGGATGGCAAAACCTTCACCGTCGCGGGTGCCGACTTCACCCATATTTTTCAGGCGGCAGAAGCCCTGAACCACCTGCTCCAGCAGGCCGTTTAATGCTGCGTTGTTCATTGCATGTCTCCTGACACCGTGACCTGAATTTCATTGCCCACCAGCGTCGGAAACACGGCGGCCTTGCCGTTGCGCTGGCAGTTGCCCTGCCCGTCGAGCTGCATCAGCGTGTGCTGGCTATCCATCACCCGCGCGACGTCGCCTTGATGTTCAATGCGCAGCGTCTGAACGCGCTGGCAGAAGGCGCTAAAATCCCCTTCGCCCACTTCCAGCCACCACGCCACGCGGCGGCCTTCGGCGCGCACTTCATCGCCGTTGACGGTGAGCGGCTGCGAGCACAGCACGGCGGCAAACGCGTTGCCCGCCCGCACCACCACGCCCTGCGCCAGCGGGCGCACTTCATCAAAGGCTTCGGCGTGAAGATGCAGGTGCGTCCAGCCCAGCGACTCCTGCTTGTCGAGCTGCCACAGCAGCATCGCCTGATTTTCCACCTGCATCACGCGCGGCAGCACGCCGTTGCCCGCCCAGAAGGAGGGACGCGCTTCGCTGCCCGGTGCCACGTCACCCGGGTGGTTCACCCACAGCCGCGCCTCGGGACGCGTGGCAAACTGCACATCCACCAGATGCTGCTGATGACCGCGTTCGCCGGTGTGGTGATCGACGCAGCTGGAAAGCATCACCGCGGGCTGCTTCCACGCCACAATCTTGCCACCGCCGCACACGTAGTGGGCGCTGAGCTCGCCGTGAGATAGGCGGGCGTACTGCGCAGACTCCGCCGGCGGCGCATAGTCGCTCAGGCAGAAGAACGGCAGCGAGGCACACTTGCGGTTAACGTGCCCACCGCCCCAGGCCACGTGGCCGAAGGCGGAAAGCTCGGACATCTGGCTGGCCAGCAGCTCTTTTTCATAGACGCGGCCCATGGTGCCTGCGGCAATCCCGGACTGATAGTGCAGCGCGCTCATGCGCATCAGGCGGTCAATCAGATGCCGTGCACGCTGGCGCAGTGCAGGGTCGTCAGCCAGCTGATAAAGCGCGAACAGGCCGATGTCGTCCACCGGGTAATAGGGCGCGGAATTCCACTCGACAAAGCCTTGCTGCTCGATGGTATCAAACCAGCCGTTCAGGCGTTGAGCGGCCACCGCCTGCTGTTCGCGGCCAGTGCGGCCAGAGGCAATAAAGCGTTCCTCCGGGAACATTTGCCCGGCAAGGTACTGGGCGGTGTGGAAGCACAGCGCGTGATTCTCGCTCCAGAACCACATCACATCGTTGCCCAGTTCGTCATACCAGTAGCGGTAGCCGACAATCGCCGAGCGCACACGCTTCCATAACGCGGCCGGGAAATGCTCGCCGTGGAAGTCGTGCCAGATCCACAGCAGCGGTACCATGGAGAAGTCCGAACAGTCCTGCCGCGCGCTGATGCGCTGGAGCGTGCTAATCAGCAGTTCCTGCGCCTGCGGGCCGTTTTGGCCGACGTGCAGCATCGCCAGCAGGCGGCCGGTGCGCGGCACGCCGTGTTCAGCAATAAAGCTCAGCGCCGCGCGTTTGCGGGTTTCCAGCACGCCTTCGCCGCCGGGCAGCGTGGCGTCGGGCAGCACGGTCAGGCTCAGGCTGCGGCTCATCGTCACGTCGTTCAGGCTGGCGGTCAGTTCAAGACGGTAACGCCCCATCCCAACGCGCTCCGGCAGCGCGAGCGTCAGCTTCCCGTCGTCGACCACGACGGTGCCAAAATCCAGCGGACAGGTGGCGATAACGTCGTTGCCGAGGCTGTGGATCGCGCCGCCCAGATGCAGCGTATTCGCCGTCAGGCCGCTTAGCGTCAGACGCTGGCGCTGAGCCACGATCGTCGCGGGCAACGCGTCCATAAACCGCTGAACGGCGGCCAGCGCTTCGCCGTTCATCTGCGGCAGCGTGGCTTCCAGCGGCGTTTCGCCAAGGTAAATCATCCGCAGCGCAAACACGGTGTCGCGTTCAAACAGCTCATCAAGGTGAATCAGCAGCGCGTTCTCCCCCTGCTGAAGGGCAATGTCAACCGGCAGCGTTTGCAGCGTATTGCGGGTAAACGGCGTAAAGCAGACGGCCTGCTCGCCGTCGACCCAGAGACGTACGCCGCCGCAGGTGGCAATCTGGAAGGGGTACCGCCCTGCTGCGGGCGCATGTAAGGTCACACGCAGCCAGCGCTGGCTGTGGGTGGCGACGTTTTGTACGCCGGAGAACGTTACCGTATCGCTGTCGCCGGTCCAGGTGACGGCCGCCGCCGGTAGCGCATGTTCCGGGTTGACCGCACGCCCGGCAGCATCCCGGCGGAAAATACGCCGACAGAAGGATTCCTGCGCCGGGCCTTTGCCGTTGGCGAACGGATAGTCCATCGGTTCATCCATGGCTTCGCCGGTGAAAAATTCGGCAAACCGCGTATTGTGCGGCGATGAAACCGTAAAGTGCGTCAGCGCCCCGCCCGCAACCAACCTCATAGTACTTTCCTCAATAGCCGATAGTCATTAACCGCTATTTTCGGGAAACGAGGTGAGGCACGCTACGCGCGGGGTTGCGCCGATACGCGGAACTGCCTGGCCATTCACAATCTCGCCCTGACGAGAGAATAAAACGTGATAGACATCACATCGAAAACGCCCAACGCGCTACACAGGCCGGGAAAACTCACGTTTCCCGGTAACCACAGAACGGTCAGCCGCGATCTCTGTCACATTTTACCCTTTCAATTGCGTCAGCTCGTGGCTCAGGCTGTCGGCCAGCATCCGCACGCGGGTCGGGTCAAACAGCACGTGCAGCCCCGGCGAGGCGTCCGCGTGCTGCTCGCAGAAGCTGGTCATTTCCGCCGCGCAGCGGTAAAGCTCCTGAATATTCACCTGGCAAATCTCGCGCATGCTCCAGCTGTTTTCCACCAGCCGGGCGAAGTGGAGGGTGAAGAAGGCTTTTTGCGCGTGGCGGAACAGCAGACAGTAGAGCGCAAAACCCTGCCACTCTTCCTGCCAGCGCCGGTGCAGTGAGAACGGAAACGCGGCGCGTTCGGCAAACGCCAGCGCCTGTTCGCCCAGCGTTAGCGCCGCCTGGTAAGCACCGTCTTTTTCTTCGGCAATCAGCGACAGGTTACGGGCAGAGGTGGCGACATCGCTGGCGCTAAAGAAAATATCGCGCTCCGAACCCGGCAGCCAGTGGTTGCGGTTGAGCTGACCATACAGGCTCCACACCGCCTGGCCGTAGCTTTCCGGCACCTGGCTGTGACGATGAAAGACGTGGTCGCGCACGTAAATGGCCTGATACAGCACCTGGCTTGCCTGGCCTAGCAGCGATTGAAACTCCGCAAACGCCGCCGGATCAGGACGCCAGCCGTAGCACTCATCCAGCCAGTGGGTCAGCAGCGCCGCGTGCGTGAGATGTTCATGTTCCCGCGACAATATCTGGCTGCAGGCAACCAGGTTACATTCGCTCAGCGTGCCGATAACCCAGTGGTTGTCGACTCCTTCCCAGCTCGTTTTGCACACCGCGCCGTTGATGGTGGCGTTACCGCGACACCACAACAAGCGCCCCTGCAGTTCGTCGATGCGCGGGAACGGCAGCACGCCCCAGCCTACCTCTTCCCCGACCAGGTCCAGTTCGACCCAGACGTCGCGATCTTCAACGTCAAGCAGGGCGGGATTATTGGGGAAGGTCGGCCAGAAGCGCTCCGGCGTCAGCTTGATGGAGACAGACACGCACTCCGGCAGCGTGCGAATGGCTTCCATCACGTTGCTGATATCGTGGTTGCCCGCCGGAAAGGCACGCAGCACCAGGTGTTTATTTTCACGCATCACCGCCCGCGCCATGGCGCTGAAGCATTGGGTGTAGCGGGACAAGCTGCGCGGGTCGATATGCGGCGACGGGTCGTCCTGCCCGGTCAGCTCCCAGTTGGGACGGGAGATCGGCAGCAGGCCGTCGGTATTAGAGAGCGCCACCAGCAGGCCGCTCATGGCGGGGATTTGCTGGCACAGCAGCGTGAGTTTATCCGCCAGATACTGGCACCAGAACTCGACGTCAAAGCGGATGCTGCCGTCTTTATCAATCAGCTGCGGGTGTGCCGCCAGCAGGTCGGCCGGGAAACTGAGCTCTTTCGCCTGGAGATAGAAACGCAGCCCCTGCTTGTGGCAATAACCGGCAAGACGGTTGAGGTAAACGCAGCGGGCGCGCTGCTGGCTGGAGAGACGATCGTTGTACTGGTGCGGCGTGTAGCCCTTCGGCGAGACCAGCTTGTCGAACAGATCGACCTGCCCGACAATCACGGTATTAAACTGATGGCGGGACGCCCACTGCACCAGCTCGCAGGCCTTGTCCCAGTTCCAGAACTCTTGGTTGTTCAGTTCCAGCGCACGCGTCTTCCACATCGTCTTTCTCCCTCACGCCACCGCGGCGAGGGATTATTGTAAGCACAGATGAGGGCAAACAATCAGCGTCTGGAAGTGCGCTACTTCACAATAAAGCGCGTTGGGGCGAAACAGTTGAGCAGCCGGTGCAGAATAAACACCATCGTCAGCGTCGCCAGCAGGGAAATCGTCACCGACGTAGCGCGATACAGGTCGCTGAACACCAGGTCGCCATCCGGCTGGAGATTCTGGCCGAACATAATGCCAATGGTGGTGATACTGGCAAAACCGACGCCGGCGCCCACCTTCTCCATCACGTGCAGCCGCGCGCTGAAGGCCAGCCCCAGGCCGATCAGCGGCATCATCAGCAGCATATGGCTGCTGTGATCGTAGAGGATCAGCTGCACCACCAGAATGTACAGGCAGGCCAGCACCACGCCGACCACGCGCCAGATGGAGCTGATCACCGCGCCGCGATAGTGCATCGGGAAGAGGATCAAGATCCCCGCCATCAGCGCCGACAGCGAGTCGCTCAGGTCGCTGACCTGGAAGACGATAAAGATAATCGTCGCCACGCTGCCGGAGAGCAGCGATTCATGGCGCACCCGCGCGGCGTCTTTTTCAATCAGCGGCGGCGGCTTGCGCGGTTCTGCGTCCGGGATCAGGTAGTGCATTAACGCACTCAGCGCCACCGCCATCACGCTCGCCTCAACGTTGGAAAATAACAGCGTGTGCCAGTTAGCCGTCGGGTAGCTCATAAAGTTGAGCATCACGCTTTGGCACACCACGCCCATCGAGCCAAACAAGAACAGCGGCCCTTTACTCATAAAGCGAAAACGCATCACGTACAGCGCGAACACAACGGCCGTCATAATCACCGGCCATTGGCTTAAATAGCCGATGATCAGCACCATTTCGATGCAGTTTAGCGAGGCGCTGAAGATAAACTGTTTGGCGACGTGACGGTTGAACACCGGCACCAGCGCAGTAAGCAGCAGCGGATAAACCACATAGAAAACGCCGTACTGGGTATCAAAGAAGCTCGAAATACTCAGCGCCAACATCCCGGCAAAAGAAATGCGCAAGGTCTGACGGAAATCGTTCGCCGTATAGACGATATTACCGTGAGGGGTAAAGACCTGCGCGAGGGTGTTAATAGACATAATGCAGCCAGCTGACAAGATGGATTTGCAGGCCGGAGAAGAAACGGGCAAATGTGCCTTCGCTGTTGTACAGCTGGACGGTGGCGCGCGCGCCGGTCGGCAACGTTTTTTCCAGCGGCGCGTCCAGCGCCACGTGAATGCGCATACGCTGCGCGTCGCGCACCCAGCGGGTGGACTGCTCAGGCTGCGATAGCTCGCCGTTCACCGCTTCCTGACCGGCGAGGATCCCGGCGTCGCTGCTGGTCACCCGCGCCCGGAAAACCTGGCCCGGTAAGGCATCAAACACCACCGCCGCATCCGTTCCCTGGCGCGTATGGCGCAGGCTTTTTTCGCGGAAGTCGGCCACGATGTCGGTTTTCTGGTTGACCACCGCCATCACCGCGCTGCCCGCCGAGGCATAAAGGCCTGGGCTGAGCTGGAGGTTACTGACGGTACCGTCCGCTTCAGCGCGGATTTTGGTCCAGTCGAGGTTGAGCTGCGCTTCCCGCAGCGCCGTCTGGTACTGCCGAAGCGTGACGTTATGTCCATCATCGCGCTCGCCGCGCTGAATTTGCAGGTTGTGAATGGAGGCACGCAGCGCGCTCACCGACTGCTCGCTGGTCTGCCAGGTGGTGCGCACTTTATCAAGATCCGCCTGAGAGACATTCTGCATGCGGCTCAGGCTTTGGTAGCGATCGTAGGTCACCCGATCGTTACGCGCGGTCAGCTGCGCGGTTTTCAGGTTGGCCTCGGCGGCAGCAATCTGCGCATCCAGCTGCTGGTTGCTCAGCTTCGCCTGAGCCAGCGCTAGCGCGGCGGAATCCACTTTATTCTGGAACGGCGTCGGGTCCAGCTCATACAGCAGATCGCCCTTTTTCACCGCGCTATTATTGTGCACATAAACCTGCGAGACGTAGCCGGAAACGCGTGACGAAACGGGCGTCACCACGCGCATCACCGTGGAGTCCGGCGTCAGCGGGATCCAGATATCGGCAACGATAAAATAGGCAAACATGAGCAGGAAAGAGGCAATACTCACCCTTACCCAGCGGGCAAACTTCTGTTCTGGCGTCATCATGGTGTTAATCGATTTTATTATTTTCTTCGCGGATATTCCGCAGATTGCAGGCTATTTGATTCAAAGTGTCGCTAAACTTCACGATGTCGGCGGCAGGAATACCGGTGGACACGCGGGCCTGGAAGACTTCAATCACCTGGTTTAGCGTCTGGAGCACTGACCGACCTTCGTCGGTGAGCGTCAGCAGGCGAATGCGTTTGTCGTACGGCGAGACGGTGCGCAGCAGGTAGCCCTGTTGCTCAAGTAACGTCAGCGTGCGCATTAGCGGCGGCAGTTCAATACCCTGCACTTCCGCCAGCTCGCTCACAGAGACATTATCGCCAAGCTGGAGCAGCTGCATCAGCACCGTCCAGCTTGACTGGGTCAGGCCGGTATCGGTGATGGCATGATCGATAATCGAACGCCACTGGCGCACGACCATCGCCATCCGCATCCCCATCGGGCGGCGGGCAAAGCGCTCTTCTTCAGTCATGGCAGTCTCCGTTCGTTTCGTCGATGTACGATAATACTTACCATGGTAAGTATCAAGGAACGAAAGGCGTAAACCGCATGGATTGTAAAATGGCCCTACTTTCCGGCGATGTACTCAACGTCCATCGTTTCGCAGTCGACAAAACCAATACGCGCCAGCTTTGCCAGCGGTCCTTTGGCCACGAACGGCACGCGATACTCGTCATCTTCAATGGTGACTTCGCCGAAGATCAGCTCAGGCGTGAGCGTACCGAGCGTACTTTTTTCTCGATACCAGTGGGGAAAGCGGCCGCGCAGGTAATCCTCTTTAACGCGTAAAAGCGCTTTGCGGGAAAAATCGAGGCGGCACACGGAAGCGGTGTCAGGGAAAACGTCGTTAACAATAAATATAACGGTGATGCCCGCGGTCAGCAGGCTACAAAATAGTGCAGTCACTAATAATGTTTTTTTCATGCTGAAGGTAGGTGTATTGGGTTAAATAATCACGGGAACCAAGACCATTCTAAAAATAAATAAAAACAAGTAAAGCAATGTATTGGTATTGTTTCGTAAATATCGAATCAATCACCTAATCAAAAAGATGAGTTGCCCGTCATTATGCGTACCAGCGTTAATCCTTTGCTCTAATTTTGTTATTTTACAACACAATAAATGCGTTATTGTTACAACGCATACCAGTTTAAATCAGATGAGCGCGGCTTCACAATTCGCATTTACGGAATGATAAATGTGAGTCTTTTTGAGTATTCGTATCATTCTTGATATTAAGTACAAATAAAAGATGACGTCCAATACGTCATCATATTTGCAGATAATAATAATCTCTTTATTTTTTGGTAATATATATTGGTTATTAATCCATTTTTAGATACCCCTTCCAGAAAATCCGCCAGGGGTAGACAGGCGGGTCAGTTTGGTGGCAGGATAAAAGGATGAACACAAATGTGACCGTTACCCGCTCAAACCGTTGGTGGCTGCCTTTCTGACAGGCGGCTCGGGTTACGTTATCTTTTCAAAGCCGCCGAAAGGCGGCTTTGTTGTTTCTCAGTGCGTCTTTCGGCTCAATGTTTTAAACGGAGCAACTGATGAACAACACCTCACATATTCTGCTTACCGGCGACCGTCCTACCGGCCAGCTGCACCTGGGGCACTATGTCGGCTCTTTACGCCAGCGTGTGCAGCTTCAGCATCAATATCAACAGTTCATTTTGATCGCAGATTTACAAGGGCTGACCGATAACGGCAGCAACCCGCAGAAAATCAGCCATCATATTCTGGAAGTTATGGCCGACTATCTGGCGGTGGGTATTGATCCCCAGCTCACCACCGTGTGCCTGCAATCGGCGCTGCCCGCGCTGGCTGAACTGACCGCGTTGTACATGAATATCGTCACCGTCGCCCGGGTAGAGCGCAACCCGACCGTGAAAAATGAAATTGCACAGAAGGGCTTTTCGCGCGCGCTGCCGGTAGGCTTTATGGCCTACCCCATCAGCCAGGCGGCCGACATCACCGCCTTCAACGCAGATCTGGTGCCGGTCGGCGACGATCAGCTGCCGATGATCGAGCAGACCAACGAAATCGTGCACAAAATGAATAGCCTGACCGCCGAACCGGTGCTGCGTCACTGTAAGGCGCTGCTCAGCGAAGTGAGCCGCCTGCCGGGTATCGACGGCGGCGCAAAAATGTCGAAATCACTCGGCAATACGCTGACGCTTTCCGCCAGCGAAGCGGAAATCCATCACGCGGTCAGCGCCATGTTTACCGATCCCAACCACCTGCGCGTTGCCGACCCGGGGCAAATTGAGGGGAACGTGGTCTTTACCTATCTTGATGCCTTCCATCCCGATAAAGCGCTGGTCGCCAGCATGAAGGCGCATTACCAGCGTGGTGGGCTGGGCGACAGGCAGTGTAAAAACGAGCTGGAAGCCTGCCTACAGACGCTACTGGCCCCGATCCGCGAACGTCGTGCGACCTTCATTCAGGATAAAGCGATGCTGCTGGAGCAGCTACGCCAGGGCAGCGAGCGGGCGCATGAAGTCACACAGCGAACGCTGCATGCGGTGAAACGCGGCCTGGGGCTGCCCATTTTGTTCTGAGCACCGTGAGGGCATCGCCTCCGCAGGTGCCCTCATCTTATTTTGATTAAACGTGTTAATCGTTTCTCAAGCCCATGTTAATAGTATGGACATACTCAATGTCGATGCTAGTATGACATTGACAGTAGCTATATATATGCGTGTTTCATTTACGGCCAGGATTGCTGATGATGACCACATGAGTAGCACACTTCACAGCCTCCTCCCTTCTCTTCACAATGAAACGCGCGCCACTCAGCAACAGGGAATAGAGCGGGTAGCGTATGGACAAATTCAAGCGGCATTGGGCCTGGTATATCATCGGTTTCGCGGTGGCAATCGCCGCCGTTTCATGGTGGATGCTGCGTCCACCGGGGCTACCGGACGGTTTCGCCAGCAGTAACGGCAGAATAGAAGCCACTGAAGTGGATATCGCCACCAAAACCGCTGGTCGCATTGAGACGATAGTGGTCAAAGAGGGACAGTTTGTCCGCCAGGGCGAGGTGCTGGCGAAGATGGACACCCGGGTTCTGAACGAACAACGGCTGGAGGCCGTAGCGCAAATCAAAGAGGCGCAAAGCGCCGTCGCTGCCGCAAAAGCCCTGCTCGACCAGCGACAAAGCGAAATGCGTGCCAGCGAAGCGGTGGTGAAACAGCGCCAGGCCGAGCTTGATTCCACGTCGAAACGCCACGCCCGCTCCAGCACGCTATCCCAACGTGGCGCGGTTTCAGCCCAGCAGTTGGATGATGACCGAGCCGCCGCCGAAAGCGGACGCGCCGCGCTCGAGTCTGCACGCGCGCAGGTTTCCGCCGCCAAAGCAGCCATTGAAGCCGCGCGAACCAGCATTATTCAGGCACAGACCCGCGTGGAAGCCGCTCAGGCCACCGAACGACGTATCATGGCCGATATTGATGACAGCACGCTGAAAGCCCCGCGCGACGGCCGCATTCAGTATCGCGTCGCCGAACCGGGCGAGGTGCTGGCCGCCGGTGGACGGGTGCTGAATATGGTCGACCTCTCCGATGTCTACATGACCTTCTTCCTGCCGACCGAGCAGGCTGGCCTGCTGGCGGTGGGCAGTGAAGTACGCCTGATCCTCGATGCCGCGCCGGATCTGGTGGTTCCCGCCAATATTAGCTTTGTCGCGAGCGTGGCCCAGTTCACGCCCAAAACCGTGGAAACCAGCGACGAACGGCTCAAACTTATGTTCCGCGTAAAAGCGCGCATTCCACCCGAGCTGCTGGCTGAACACCTGGAATACGTTAAAACCGGTCTGCCGGGCATGGCCTACGTCAGGCTGGATAACCAGCAGCCCTGGCCGGCAACGCTGATGGTGAGGCTGCCGCAATGAGACAGGACGCGCATCCCCCGGTTGCTCAATTAGAGCACGTCGGTCAGCGCTTCGGCAGCACCGTCGCGCTCAACGACATTACGCTGGCCATTCCCTCCCGCTGCATGGTGGGGCTGATCGGCCCGGACGGCGTGGGAAAATCCAGCCTGCTGTCGCTGATCGCCGGCGCGCGAGTGATTGAAGAGGGCAACGTGATGGTGCTGGGCGGCGACATGCGTGATGCCCGGCACCGCCGTGATGTCTGCCCGAAAATTGCCTGGATGCCACAGGGACTGGGCAAAAACCTTTATCACACGCTCTCGGTATACGAAAACGTCGACTTCTTCGCCCGTCTGTTCGGTCATGATAAGCGCGAGCGCGAAGCACGCATCGACGAATTGCTGCACAGCACCGGGCTGGCGCCGTTCCGCGACCGTCCGGCAGGCAAACTCTCCGGAGGGATGAAGCAAAAGCTGGGCCTGTGCTGCGCGCTAATCCACGATCCGCAGCTGTTGATCCTTGATGAGCCAACCACCGGCGTCGATCCGCTTTCACGTGCTCAGTTTTGGGAACTTATCGACAGCATTCGCGCACGCCAGCCGGAGATGAGCGTGCTGGTGGCCACCGCCTATATGGAAGAAGCCGAGCGCTTCGACTGGCTGGTGGCGATGAACGCCGGGAAGGTGCTGGCAACCGGTAGTGCGGAAGAACTGCGTACACAAACCGCCAGCCAGACGCTGGAGCAGGCGTTTATCGCCCTGCTGCCGGAAGCCCAGCGCAACGCACATCAGCAGGTCATTATCCCACCGCGCGACGCCAGCGAAGAAGAAATTGCGATTGAAGCTCGCGGGCTGACCATGCGCTTCGGCGATTTTGTCGCGGTCGATCACGTCAATTTCCGTATTGCCCGCGGCGAGATTTTTGGCTTCCTGGGGTCGAACGGCTGCGGTAAATCCACCACCATGAAGATGCTGACCGGCCTCTTACCCGCCAGCGAAGGAGAAGCCTGGCTATTCGGCCAGCCGGTGGATCCGAAGGATATCGAAACCCGCCGCCGCGTCGGCTATATGTCGCAGGCCTTTTCGCTGTACAGCGAACTGACCGTGCGTCAGAACCTGGAGCTACACGCCCGGCTGTTCCATATCCCCGACGCGGAAATTCCCGGCCGCGTGGCCGAAATGAGCCAGCGCTTTATGCTCACCGACGTTGAAGATGCCCTGCCTGCCGCGCTGCCACTGGGTATTCGCCAGCGTCTATCGCTGGCGGTGGCGGTGATTCATCGCCCCGAGATGCTGATTCTGGATGAACCGACCTCCGGCGTCGATCCGGTGGCGCGTGACATGTTCTGGCAGCTGATGGTCGATCTTGCCAGGCAGGACAAAGTCACCATTTTTATCTCCACCCACTTTATGAACGAAGCCGAGCGCTGCGACCGCATGTCGCTGATGCATGCGGGCAAAGTGCTGGCCAGCGATACGCCGCAGGCGCTGGTCGCTAAACGCGGTGCGGCGAGCCTGGAAGAGGCGTTTATTGCCTACCTTAAGGAGGCCGCCGAACCAACGCCCGATACCGGGACAATGACGCCCCCGGCGCAAGCCGCCGCCGAACCACCGCGCCAGGCGTTTAGCTTACGCCGACTGTTCAGCTATAGCCGCCGCGAAGCGCTGGAGCTGCGCCGCGATCCGGTGCGATCGACGCTGGCCCTGCTCGGAACGGTGATCCTGATGTTTATCATGGGCTATGGGATCAGCATGGACGTTGAGGACTTACGCTTTGCGGTGCTCGACCGCGATCAAACCGTCAGCAGTCAGCGCTGGACGCAGAACATTGCCGGATCGCGCTACTTTATTGAGCAGTCGCCGCTGCACAGCTACGACGATCTCGACCGCCGGATGCGCGATGGCGAGCTGGCGGTCGCCATTGAGATCCCCCCCAACTTTGGCCGCGATATTGCGCGCGGTACACCGGTGCAAATCGGCGTATGGGTGGATGGGGCCATGCCAAACCGTGCGGAGACGGTGCGCGGATACGTGCAGGCTATGCACCTGGCATGGCTACAGGAAATGGCCGGAAGACAGCCCAGCGCCGCCAGCGATAGCGCTTTAATGTCAATAGAGACGCGCTACCGCTATAACCCGGATGTGAAGAGTCTGCCGGCGATCGTACCGGCAGTGATCCCGCTGCTGCTGATGATGATCCCGGCAATGCTCAGCGCCCTAAGCGTGGTGCGCGAAAAAGAGCTGGGTTCCATCATCAACCTTTACGTCACGCCGACGACCCGCACCGAATTCCTGCTCGGTAAGCAGATACCGTATATCGCACTGGGCATGTTCAACTTCCTGCTGCTGTGCGCGCTGTCGGTGTTTGTTTTCGGCGTGCCGCATAAGGGCAGTTTCCTGACGTTAACGCTGGCGGCGCTGCTGTATGTCACTATCGCCACCGGGCTTGGGCTGTTGATTTCCACCTTTATGAAGAGCCAGATCGCGGCGATCTTCGGTACCGCCATTATTACGCTGATCCCGGCCACGCAGTTCTCCGGGATGATCGATCCGGTCGCGTCGCTGGAAGGTCCAGGGCGCTGGATCGGCCAGATTTACCCGACCAGCCACTTTCTGACCATCGCCCGCGGCACCTTCTCGAAGGCGCTGGGGCTCAGCGATCTGTGGGCGTCGTTTATTCCGCTGCTGATTGCCGTGCCGTTGGTGTTGGGTTTGAGCGTGTGGCTGCTGAAAAAACAGGAGGGTTAATGCGCGGATTACGCAATATTTATAACCTCGGCGTGAAGGAACTGCGCAGCCTGCTGGGCGATAAAGCGATGCTGGCGCTGATCGTGTTTGCGTTTACGGTGTCGGTTTACTCGTCGGCAACGGTGATGCCTGGCTCGCTGCATCTGGCGCCGATTGCGATTGCTGATATGGACAAGTCGCAGCTTTCGTCACGGATTATTAACAGCTTCTATCGCCCGTGGTTTCTGGAGCCGGAGCTGATCACCGCCGACGAGATGGACGCGGGACTGGATGCCGGGCGCTACACCTTCGCCATCAATATTCCACCTAATTTTCAACGTGATGTGCTGGCGGGAAGGCAGCCGGAATTACAGGTTAACGTGGATGCGACGCGTATGAGTCAGGCATTTACCGGCAACAGCTATATCCAGAATATCGTGACCGGCGAGGTAAACAGCTTTGTGGCACGATATCGGGATAGCAGTGCGCTGCCGGTGGAGCTGGCGGTGCGGATGCGCTTTAACCCTAATCTTGAGCAGGAGCGGTTCGGCGCAGTCATGGCCATTATCAACAACATTACGATGCTGGCGATTGTGCTCACCGGTTCGGCGTTGATCCGCGAGCGTGAGCATGGAACGGTGGAGCATCTGTTGGTGATGCCGGTGACGCCGTTTGAAATTATGCTCGCCAAGGTCTGGTCTATGGGATTGGTGGTTCTGGTCGTCTCCGGGCTGTCGCTGATACTGATGGTGCAGGGCGTGTTGCAGGTGCCGATCGAAGGCTCGATCCCGCTCTTTATGCTGGGGGTTGCGCTGAGCCTGTTTGCAACGACGTCGATCGGCATTTTTATGGGGACGATTGCCCGTTCAATGCCGCAGTTAGGGCTGCTGATGATCCTTGTACTGCTGCCGTTGCAGATGCTGTCCGGCGGTTCAACGCCGCGCGAGAGTATGCCTCAGGTGGTGCAGGATATTATGCAAACGATGCCGACAACGCACTTTGTCAGCCTGGCGCAGGCGATTCTCTATCGCGGTGCTGACTTTGCCATCGTCTGGCCGCAGTTCCTGACGCTGATAGTGATTGGCGGGGTATTTTTTACCGTTGCTCTGGTGCGTTTTCGCAAAACCATCGGCGAAATGGCATAAATATGTTCTGCCCGTAGGCCGGATAAGGCGAAGCCGCCATCCGGCAATATCCACAATGCCGCATCCCA
>NZ_JAPKIA010000030.1:0-22961 GCF_036759865.1 Kluyvera genomosp. 2 | reverse complement strand
TTAATCAGCGAGTCAGCTTGGGAAGAAATGACCTGCTTATTCGCACCTTCCCTAGCTCTCTCAGATAACAGTGGGGTCATAACATTATCTATGCAGGTAAATCGCCCACCTTTAATCTCCTGGACATCAATTTGCAGTAACCAGCGATAACGCGCCGGATAAAGCGGATACATACAGCTGCGCAAGCAATGATGAGGAAGAATCACGTGGACTGACACAGTAAAGCCCAGTGCCGCTGCAACAGCCTCAATCTGCCAGGGTGCTAGCTCGCCTTTGCGGTGGTACTTCTCAACGACTGCCGCTCGTCTTTCCTCAATGGTCCCGCTGGCAAGCCCGCACTCAGGAAGTTCAAGGTATCCCTCCCATTCTTCAAGCAGCTGGAAGGTCGTTTCGGGTCTCATCTCAGCCAGCAACATATCGCCATTGGCTTCTGCCCGGCTTAAACGACGTGCTAATGCCCGTAAAAGATGAGTTAAATCGGCATTCTGATCACGTGGCCACGCCTTGCCTCTCGGCATTACCTGCTGCAGGGCGTGGAGCCAGTCATCTATGCTGTGAGCCATGTAATCTCCCCGATGGTAATGAGTTCTTCCGTTGTGGCTGTAATATCAGCACTCAGCGAAAGCACATAATCGGTTACACCAGTGGCCGAGCCAATCGCCGTTCGGACAGAAGAGAGCTGGAGCTTCTGGCCCGGTGAAAGTGTTTTTTGCAGAGCAGCGAGGTTGGCCTGAACGGCAGCTCGTGTTGCATCATTGTCGGGTGTGAGCTTGATGGACATCGGCACCGGCTTTAATCCCAGAACAACCGGCCACACCTCAATCCCGCCTGGCTTACCAACATAGTTACCCGTTGCGGGATCAGAATGACGGTAGATGTAGGCTTCCATATTTTCGCGATCAGCTTCGGTTGGCGTTATATCTGCGCGGCCATCATAAACCCATGCAAGACCAACGGTTGATGGCCCATGCCACGCATCAAAACACCAGGCGCGGCTAACACCGGCCATCTCTCGTGCCCAAAGAACATAGTCATGTACTGCACCACCAACGGGCGGATTCCGTTTGCGATAAAGAAGGCGATCCAGTAGTTCACTAATCGGTTCAATATCAGCACCGTCTGTAATGCCGGCGTCAGCAACAACGCCATTACTGTCAGTGCCAGCAATCGGAGAAAGAAGAGTAAGAACTTCACCTGCTGGCAAGTTTCCATCAACGCCAACCTGGTCAGACTGGATTAGTACAGAGACAGTCCCATCGCTAGGCTCTGAAGAGCTGAGTACGCGATAAACCATGCCAGTTGAAGTCTGCATTTCAGTATCAGCAGGAAGAGCAGCAGAGCTGGTGAACGCAGCAGGACCGGTGGCAAACGTCGCTTGTTTGCGGATAACACCTTCTGATGACGCGGTATCGATAATGGTCTGGTCATCTGACTTTGGGGACGGAATTATCTGATCAGCAATCCAGCTCTGATGATCATAAATGTCCCGGACCTGACTACTGACCGAAATATTAATGGCATTCTCAACCCCAACAGGCGGCAATGCAGGAATATTGAGTTCAATCTCAATATCGTTTTTCCCGTCAGCAATAATTTTGCGTAATGCCGGTACGTTAAATGGCATTTGCGGTTGCCTCCCAGCGTCGGCTTAATTGGATATTGAGCACTGATTTATCAGGCCGGGTTAAGATCACAATAAAATTGACTCGGTCAGATGCCGCGATTGTGGCTGTAACACTCGCGGTCCGGGCATATCCTGAACGCAACAACGGTTGCATAGCTAAACGGGCATAATCTTCAACCCGGAGCCGAACAGACTCGGTTAACTTCTCACGTTCCAGAAGCCAGAGTTTTGACCCCCACGGGGTATCGCTGAATGTGTCGCCGGGCCAGCCGCGAGGGTCGCCAGAGCCGTCAGGTATTTCATCATCGGCATCAGCGCGAGCATCGGTGAATAAGCAGATAAGGACTAAAGTAACAAGCCCGTCGTCAAGCGACAGGCCGTCATGCTGAACGGTGATATCACCGCGAGATAAAAGGTTTTGCCAGTTCAGTCCAATCGTCATAAGGGCGCAGTTGTATCAGCATTGTCGCCATCCTTATGAATATGTTTGAGGAAGGATTTACCATTAACAGTAATATCCTCGGTGAATTCAGCAGGACCGACGAATTTAAGTTGAGCACTATTAATCTCAAATAATTCGTCGCCGGTATAATTTACCCGCTTCCCTCTTACGTCGATGATTCCGCCAGCTTTCAGAATAATCATCGACTGGCCGTCCTGATGATAAAGACATACATCACCTTCCTCCAGTCCTTTCGGGCGACAGCGTTTATCTTCAACCGCGATAGCGACCAGACTTTCACGCCGCCCACCAACGGCCAGAATAATGGCCTCACTGCCGGCAGGAGGGACAGAGGTAAATCCGTACTGCTGAAAACGTTCAACATCATCGTTGGTAGCATCTGCCAGTGACTGAACCTGCAGATTCTGACGCCCCAGGCTGTCCGTCACAATCCGGACAACAGCGCGGTCAACAATAAGACGAAGGCGGCGGGCAAGCTGATTCAACGTGCGGCCAAAATTTGCTGGATTTAATCCCATGTCGCAGTCACCTTTGCTTTACTGCCTTTTTTACCTTTGCCTTTAGCCTTCGTCTCCGGGAGATCGAGAGATTCAGGCGGCACCAATGCCAGCACTGAAATACGGCCACCATCACCTTCAGAGAAGGTCACCGTCTTAATTAACCAGGTGGTATCGAGGTTCTGAACCGGATCGCGAATATCCGTGAGGACATTCGGCTGCCATAGCGGGCCGGTGTAGCCATTCTCACGCCAGCCCGCAACGGTAATCTCGGTGGTGTTAGCTTCCCCCATCATTCGGGCTTTGTACCAGTCGCCGCGCGTACTGGCACCGCCAACTGTCAGGCTATCTTCATTGACCAGAATTTTCGGGCGGTAGCGGTTGATTTCGGTGTCATCGATACTGACCTGGCGACCACCGATAACTTTTGCTGGCTGGTCATCCCATGTGCTGCCACCGGCACTGGAGCTTCCTTTGACGATGTACTGACTGGCCCGTTCGCGCCAGCTGAAGCGGCCACGCGCCGCGAGAATGTTTTCACCAAGGACCAGGGCAACTGATGCACGACGCGTTGAGGCTCGGGTAATAACGAGGTTTCCACTAGCATTCGATGTAAGCAACACACCTCGCTGTTTTGCCAGTCTGTCGAGCAGATCAAAGCCCGTCTCACCCTGCTCAAGTACCACGCTAGGAAACGAATCACCGGTATCGGTCTCATTGATGACGCTGATACCGTAAGGCTGGGCAATCTCCCGAGCCAGTTGCTCAAGACGAATACCTTTCCATTGCCCAGATTTATGCACGACAGAGCTGTCTACCAGGTCACCTGTCTTATCGCGGCCCATAACCCGGATTGAAACATTCTCAGCGTCATAGCTGGGGATAAAGTCATCAATATACCCCGTCAGGACGGTATCGCTGCCAATGGCAACCGTACAAGCCAGACCTTCTTTGATAGTGCGCGGAGCTGCCTCTGACCACTGTGTGGTAACCGTGAGATCAAATTCGCCGGCAATAGCATCCAGTGACCGGGTGATGGACATTTCAGTCCAGCCATCCCACTGCTGCCCCTGAACGGTCAGCATTACAGCTTCCGGGGTTTGCTGATTATCCATTACTCAATAACCTCAATCGTGGTGGATGGAAGAATAAAAGACGGATCACGCAACCTGTTGCGGGAGACAATGGCTTCCCGGTTTTCGGTATCACCTGTTTCACGCCATGCCAATAGCGCCGCCGTCGTTGTTACTGTGGTGTTTAGTGTCCGGATATCGGGCAACTGAGCGCCGCGAACCCGAACATCGTTCACCACGGCAAAGCGCAAATCACGTAATGTTCGCCACAGCTCACGCTGACCATTTTCAACAGCGGTGACCGCGAACTCAGCAAGCTGCTGCGCGAGCTTATCACCCGCCTGAGTGGCCTCATCAGAGGTCGAAAACTCCATTGTGGCCACAGCTTCAGCCTGGGCAACGACGGAAGTAATTACGACCATCTGGCGAAAGTCGCTGATGTTGGTCTGCATGGCTGTCGATGGGGTGATCGTTGTTGTTGGTACGCTGCCGGCAATCCCCATCACACCATTCGCTGGCGAACTGACGGTGACAGGCATATTCGCGGGCAGGCTCTTTGTCGCTGAACTGGCCGCGCGTTCGCCAGCCCATTGACTGCGGAGCTGGTCATAGACGCGAAGAGACCAGGGCGGCTCGCTGACGATATCGCGAACGCTGCTGGTAAGACTGGAGAACTGCCGTACCAGCTCACCGGGTTTTGCAATGATAATGCCGGCAAGGTCTTTAAAGCGGCCAGCGCGGTCCACCCAGTCAGTCAGGGCCGAAGGGATCGTGGGCAGATTCATCACCAGCCCCTGCAGGTCATCCAGCAGCGTGTCGGTCATGTCGCCAAGACCATCAAGCGCGGAAAAATAATCACCATTGGCCAGCGCCTCAGTGACGGAATCAGCAGCACTTAATGCAGTCTGGCTGGTATCCTCTTTCGGAGCGGGGAAAAGACGCTCACCGGCCTCAAATACTTCAAAATTGACATAAGCGACCCCGCCTTCTTCGGTGCTCAGTTTGTGGGAAACCTTGCCCACCTGAACCTTCTGGATACCAAACCACGGGTGCACCAGTTCGCCGGGGCCAGCAGCATTAAGGGCGGTTAAAAGCGCCTCTAACTGCTTTTGATAGTCCTTCCCAATCAGCTTGCCGTTGATTTGTTGCTGGGTCAGGACCGCACCGTTATCTTCCGTCCAGCCGACTTCCTTTTTAGGGTATGCACGTGGAATCGCACGACGCCCGCTAGTACCTTCGTTATCAGCTAAATAGAAAGGTACATTCCGGAATGATGCCTCATGCAGAGTTTCCCATTTACCAGTAGCCATCAGTTCTGCTCCACATTAGATACGCCAGACTGGGCGCTCAGAGTGACACCTGGCTGGTCCATCTTGACGCTTTTAACACGAGCATCGCCCTCGACTATCACGCGAATCTCTCCCTTCAGAGATGGAGGAACGGCAGGATAAGAGGATGACTGGGGCTGCAGACTAGCCCACGGCTGCGGGTTCGCTATCTGCGGAGCATTTGCCGTGCTAGTGAACCAATCTTTAATATCGTTCCACATGGTACGACGGTTGTTATTTTCTTTAACCTTCTGAAGTAAATCGCTCTTCTGCTCGTCAGTCTCCGGGAATGGAATAATTGAAGTAAGTTCACTAGCGGTTGAAATCGCTGTTGTTACAAGGCCGGGATGTAATGAAGGATTCTTTTTATTCTGACTATCAGGCAGTTCTGGGCCGTTGTCATTGCCCATTCCACCTTTACCCATATTCACTACATAAACAGGCATCACGCCGGAGCCAAAAACATCAGCAACTCCTTTAGGGATACCTTTCCCTGCACCGGTACTGAACATATCCACCACGCCTTTACCCAACTGAAATGCCTTGCGGGCAGCAATGATGCCACCCACGGCGATCGTGATATTCTTGCCAATCTCAAGCCAGTTCTGCACGGTCTCCTGGTCCACGGCGTTCAGGGCGTCAGCCAACTCCTGCACGGGTTTAGCCAGATTGCTATTGGCAAACTTTTCCCACGTTGTGCTTAAACTCTGGATAGCAGAGGTAAAATCCTGTGCCGCATAGGCGGCGTCATCAAGAATACCCTGACCGTCGGCAACGACTGACTGATAGCGCTTTAAGTTCTCAGCTCCTTTACCGGACGTTACGCTGCTGATTAAAAGAATACTGTCCTGATTAAAGCCCGCCCCCAACAAGCGTGCGTTCTGCTGTTCAGCCCCTTTACTGCCTGACCGTTTGGATATTTCCTGCAAGAGAACAGGCAAAGACCGCATTTGCCCCTCTTTGTCGAACACATTGATGCCATTGTGTTTGAGGGTTTTTACCACTTTGGGAACCTGAAGATCGCGAATCAGGTTTTCAACTGCAGTAGCAGCGGTATCTCGATCGCCCGTCACGTCAATAGCCGATTCCAGCGCAACACCGACATCTTTGATACCAGCCACACCTTTACCACCGGCCGCTGAATACATGGAGAGCGCCCGGACACCTTTTTCAGCAATATCCTTTAATTCAAAAGCGCCTTCTTTACCCAGCTTGTTTAAGGTGTCCATCGCTTCCAGCGTTTGCTTTTCAGACATCAACTGGTATTTAGGGAACTGGGCAAAAAGTCCCCCGATAGACTCGCCTGAACCGCCAGATGCTGCAATTGATGCTGCAAGGTTGTTCTTATTTTTAAAGCCAAAGTCGATATCACCGGTGACAGTACCGATTTTTTCAACAGCTCCAATCACTTCACTGTCATCCACTTTGAACTTAATGGCCGCATCCTGCATACCACCGAACATCTGGGCCATTTCTGCGCGGGTTTTCTCTGCAGCAAGGCCCATACGCGTAATACGGCGGTCTGTCTGGGCAAATTCTCGCAGCATGGCTCCGCCAGCAAACCCGGCAATCATTCCGGTATACCGGTTTCCCAAAGCATCAAGCCCACGTCCAGCAGCTGCCGTGGTGGCCTTCACGACAGACATTGCCCGCTCGTTACGGCGGGCGAACTCGGACATGTTCGCCCCGTACTGGCGAGCCTTGGCGGTCAGGTTGCCGGCAAGGTTAATAAGGATTTCAGTTGTGAGGCGGCTTGCCATGTTGCTTCCTCAGTTGGTCTGTGAGACGCAGCAGCTGCCGCAAGGGCAACTGCTGGAGGTAGTTGATATCAAAACGCTGAGACAGGTTGACGATGAGATTACTGAGCGCCGTCGCCAGCGGCATCAGCTCGCCCCCGATTACTGGTCTCCGCCAGCAGGTCGTCCATCGCTCCCGCTTTTTCCGTCAACAACTCAAGGTCTTCCGGATGGAAGGAATACAGCTGTTTGACGGATAGCGGGCCGGGGATACTGCCCACCTGAAGGATCTGCCGGCGTAGCATTTCCAGCCCCATCAGCACTTCAGAGCAGTAGGCAACAGCTTTGCCATTTTCGCCGATGACCACGCGCTCAGCCGCTAACTGAGACTTAATCACATCTTCCGATGTCAGTTCACGGAAGGTGACGCTGGTAT
Organism: Kluyvera genomosp. 2; assembly: GCF_036759865.1. NCBI lineage: Bacteria > Pseudomonadati > Pseudomonadota > Gammaproteobacteria > Enterobacterales > Enterobacteriaceae > Kluyvera > Kluyvera genomosp. 2. The sequence goes on along the minus strand of NZ_JAPKIA010000030.1, from coordinate 15,804 downwards.
GGCGGGTTTCATCCTCAGTGCCTTTCCCGGTAATAAAACCGTGCTTCAGGGTAACGCTCATCTGTGCCATGACTTACACCTTCACCAGTTGGGTACCGACGAAGTTCGCGCTGATAGTACCGGCGTCTTCATCGAGAGTTGCCGGGTTATCCGTCGCCGCCCCGGTCATCATATAATTCAGACCGTTGTCACCTTCAAACATCACCGTGGCATTCTCAAGGTTGCTGATCTCAATGACATCCATATCGTCAGCAGCGGCCAGAGTCATCTGAATGGAAGGGCCGGCCATTTTGCGCGACGTTCCCCAGACCTTGCCGCCTCCCATATGCTGCGTTCGGGCAAAGCCGCCCGGATTCAGCGTGGATTTACCTTCAGTTTTGTATTCGCGTCCGTTAACGCGAATTGACGCCATTCCTAAAATCGACATGTTTCCCCCTTATTGTTTGAACTGGATAAGACCGGCCAGCACACGCAGCTGATTAACCAGATTCGGATGCGCGATGAAATTCAGGCGGTTTGCATCGTTGCTGTCGATATCGACATCGAGCGTCTCTTTATAGTCGTCGAAGTCTTCCACCAGACCTGCCGGCACCAGCTCAGTCAGTGCAATATCCAGCAGCTCAGCGCGGGCAATTTTTGGCGTCATCACCGGCTGACCAGGGTCAAGCAGGTCAAGAACGTCATCACCGGCCAGCTTGTGGCGAGGGTAGCGTGTGGAGAAACGATTTTTGATGATGTAACGAATGCGCCCCAGCGTGGCCGGAGACTGCACATCGAGGTAAGACGTGTCTGGGTCACCATACTGATTCACGCGATACATCGTGATTTCGCGCTCAATGCAGACATTACCGCCGGCATCCACAAAATGCGTGGCCATGCCATCATGCAGCAGCAGATTGCGCTCCGGCATATCCCAGCGAACCTCTTTAGACGGCGCAAGAATGCCTGGCATAACCAGCGTCTGCAGCGGGCGGGCCGGGTCGATAGCCAGATAATAAGAGGCAATGCCGCCGTAAGAAGCTGCCCAAATCCAGTGCGGCTGCGGCGCAATATTGGTGGACATGTTCGAAATCAGCCAGTCATTGCGGGCGTCACCATACGTGCCGGTTTCAGCGTGAGTGCCGCGATAGCCGGACCAGAGCTGGGCTTCGATCATTTTCAGCGGCCCCCAGCGCTCAACCAGTTCATCGCGAATGGTATTGAGACTCTGGGTATCGTTAAACGCAAAGATGATGTCGGTGTACCAGTCATCGCCCAGGGCTGCGACGGCGGCTGCAATATCAGGCGTCCCCGTGCCGCCCGAAAATGCGGTAGTAGTGACACTGATACCCGATGGCAGTTGCTCACCGGTGTAATAGTTCAGTCGCACATCCATTGCATTACCGCTAACGCCGCTCCAGTTCGCCACCAGTTCGACGGTATCCGTTTTATCGGCTGCGAGAGCGGCAGTGGCCATCGTTGCCGGCAGACTGTTAACTGCCTCAACAATTGCAGTGGCCACCGCATCTTTATTGTCGCTACTGCCGACGCCAACCTGCACGGAAACGCCGTTGATCATCAATGCGAGCGTACCGGCTGCGGTAGCGGTTCCGGTCACTGTCAGCGAGGCTTTCGCTGCCGCACCGCTGGCAAGATCAGCAAGGCCCATCGCCCATGTTTCAGTGTATTTGTTGGCTTTGCGATACATTTTGAGCATCTCAGCCAGCATCGAGCCTTTGCCATAAAGCTGTTCGGTCATGCCGTCACTGGTGATGCGATTCTGGGTAAGCGCCGCCGCTGTGCCGGTGTCCATCTGGTGACCAATAACAATCACCTTGCGGGACTGTGCCGGCGCACTGCTTAGCGCCTGTGAATTGTCGATCTCGATGTATACCAGCGGAACGCGGATATCATCTGGAATTGAACCAAGTGCCATCGTTATTTCTCCCCGGCTTTATGTTTCTGGGCTTCAGCCGTTACCGGCTCTTTGGGTACATCGGAGATCGTCACATCGCCTTCCGCCTGCCGGCGATACCACCAGGCTTTCATCGGCAGTCGTTCACCTTCTGGTTTCAGATGGTTGCCATCGGGTTTACGGACCATCAGCCCCTCACGGGACGGTTTAATCAGCTTTATCATGGGTTCTATTCTCTTACGTTAATCACGCCTTTAAGCTCGGTTTCACCGCCATTTACGGCAAGCGTCGCCCCCAGCCGCAGGAAATCAGGCAATGCGGCAATGTCGATCTCTTCGTCCAGCCGGAATGCCTGCTCCCACGTCACGGCCCACATCGTCAGCCCGAGTTCATTGAGGCCACCGGAGTAGATGTTGTCAGCACTGATAGCGTCGGCAGCACGCTCAGCCTTCATGCCGGCAGCAGCACCACGTGCAGCGATGCGGCGAGCCAGTTTGCCAACCAGGACTTCGCAGCGGATGTCCCGTGTGTATGCCCAGGAATCCGTCGCCATGACATAAGCAGCCCAGGTAACATCACCAACCATTCCGCCCGCTAGCTGGCGGATATTACGGATGCGCAGTGCGGCAATGCGGATACAGCCATCCCGATCGGACAAATAGGTTTTGACCTCAGCAGGTGTGTTGAACTGCCCGATATGACGTTCAATGACTTTCACCTGGTCCGGGTTACTCCCCATAAGCCCCTTACCGGGTTCATCCGGAGACGGGGATTGCTTAAGCCAGGCAACAATATTTTCAGCAGCGGCAATCGTGCTGCCGGTGGTCAGCAGTGTGGGTCTTTGACTCATGGAAGAACTCCCTGCCAGAAGTCGCCAATGACATGCATCAGCTCTTCTGAGTTTTCAGATGACAGTCCGAGGTATTCACGCTGTGGCATATTCATCAGGCGCTTCAGATGACAGTCCGAGGTATTCACGCTGTGGCATATTCATCAGGCGCTGATGCGCGCCGACGGTCTGCCAGACACCATGCTTCAGAGCGCGACCAAAAGCCTGGGTAATGAGCCGCTTGTGGGAACTAACGGACACATTGCCGGCAAAACCATCCTGATGGACAGCCGCGTAAGCGAGTGGCGAACCGACACGAACGCGCCCCCGTTCAACGATATGCTGGATGCTATCCATCAGACCGCCGTCCCCCTGCAGCAGGCTCTGATTGCCGTGGCGGGTCTTACTGTATGTATCCGACCAGCCCTGCCACTTCTCACCAGATGGACTGGTTTTTTCATCACTGATGCGGCGGCGAGTCTGAGATTCAACAACGGCCCCGATACTTTCCAGCAGCTCTTCCTGCAGCGAACTGTCGGACAGTTTCTCGATGGCCAGCCTGATCTGCGCCAGCTTCTCAGCGCCCATGACCTCGACAGATATCGACATCACAGCACCCCACGCAGCTTATTACGCGTGAACAGCCGCTGGTTATCAGAAGTGATAATGATTTTGCCGTTGTCCGTTTCAGGTGGCGTGGTATCCGTCGGCAGACCGAGATCACGCGTACCGCTGGCCATCTCTTTCAGCGTCAGAATGGCGCTGTCATAACGCTTCTGAATAAGGTCTGTTATCTGGTTGTCTCGTTCAGATAACCAGTAAAGGGCAATGGACGTTGCTACCCGATGCAGCGGGCGCGGGACGACGGAGATATTCAGCGGCAGCTGATAGCGACGTGACAGAAACGAATTGATTTCGGCATCAGCATCATCAATCGCGGTTTCAATCTTCGCTTCGTCGAGCTGCTCAGTAGACTTGTCGATGGCCATGTTCCAGACCAGCGCACCATCCGTTGCCAGCAGATCATCACGGGTAACGTAAATGCCCATTTAAACCTCCGACTTCGTGACGAGAACCTTCACCTGCAGGTTTGGCTCAGCTTTGAGTCGTGCCGCCATTTCATGGCTGATGAAGCATTCCACAACGACATCACCTTCCAGCACATTCGCCTCGTTATCACCATCAGGATCATCACTGGCAAAAACATGAACCGGCTCACGTGGCCAGAAACGGCCGCAACGCCAGAAGCCGCGCTCGTTAACCGCCCGGACCTCAAGCACCTGCACATCACTCGTTTCAGGCATTGAAAGAGGGATCATGTTGAGTGCAGATGAATGGCCTCCTGACGCTAAGCCTGCCTCTGTCAGACTCTCATCAACCGCACTGGCACTTACACCGATGGCTCGCGAACCCACCGCAGCGTAGTGCCCTGGCAATGTTGCTGGCAGTTCAGCTCCCGCCGCGTTAAGTGCATCAGCCGGTGCCATTTCCTGCGCTGAAACCTTGCCAGCGCGACCTTTAGCGTTTTGCTTACCCGTTGTTTTTTCTTTCGTTCCACTCACTGTTCCATCCTCTTAAAGGTGGGTTACAGCAGGCTTTAACCTGCTGTAACGGATTAAACGGAGACTGACGGTTAAGGTGCCGGTGCAGCAGGCGTGGTAATGAACGGGGTATCAACGATTTCCACATCTTTGTAATAGATGTTGGAATCGCCGCCATCGACCAGCATGGCATCGATGATTTTCTTCGCTGCTGCACGGTTGTTCGGTCCCACAACCAGCGTCGTCGGACGGATACCCAGTGGCTCACCAGAATCACGTTTCATTCCCTGCAGTACTTTCACTGCTGCTTCATAGTTCGCAGGGGTTAGTGGTGCACGTGAGGCGCAAGCGGTCTGCCAGAAACCAAAGCCAACGTTGCAACGGCCGTCGACGCCAAACAGAAATTCGTTCTGCAGGAAGGTATGCTCACTGTTGAGGTCATCCAGTGCGTGGAAATCAAAGGGACGGCGGATTTGATACAGGATCGGCTTGAGCACCTGAGTTTCATCAATCAGGAACCAAGGCTCGCCGGCATCCGTCTCGACATCACCAACAATATTGCTGTAGGTACTACCCGCCATCGGGTGGTCTGTATCGAAGAAGTTCTGGCCGTCAAAACATAATGTGTTGAACCCAGCCACCAGAAGCGGGAAGCTCAATTTGTCCGGAAACTCAGAGACCTGTCGGCCAAATGCCTGTGCATTGATGCTGTACTGACCGATCTGATCGTCTTCAATGCTTTCACGCTTGACGCGAATCGAGTTCTCCCACGTCTTGTTCGGGATGGTGTAGCCCTGCTGAGAAAGCTGTGCCAGCTGACGTGCGCCCACCCATTCTTTAATTTCTGGCAAGTCTGATAACCAGCCATAAGTGTTGGATGCTGCGCTGCTTGGCACTTCGGTTGCGATACGCAGATACTGCGGTTTAATTCCCGCCAGACCTTTTGTGAACGCTGCGCTCAGTGACGTTGAGAGTGCGTGCAGAATTTCTGCTGATGGTTGCGGCATTCTTATTGCTCCTGTTTCGGTTTAGCGGCGAGAAACTCTTCTTTGGAGAGGCCCATGCTGCGGCACATCGCCAGTTCGGTTTCGGTCAACTGGGTCTGGTCTTTGTTCTCTTTCCCTTTGGTTGGGTCCGCGTTGACCAGTACCGGCGCGGTTTGCATGAAAGCGGTAAACTGCTGACGGCCTTCTTCAGTACGGCAAAGCGCCAGGTACATATCCCGGTTCGCCGGCGCAACTTTCCCGGCAGTCACAGCGCCGTCGACAAGGTCCATTGCGGCTTTGTCATCCAGGGCTTTCAGGCGACTCTCCGCCGTTTCGGCCCGGTTAAGCGCCAGTTGATGGGTCTCTACCGGAATAAACTTCGACAGGTCCGGGTTTTGAGCGCGGTTTAAAGCAACTTTCTCGCTGCTCTGAATGGTCTGGATCGCCGACACAGCGTCATCAACGGACGCGGTAGCAGCAAGACCCAGCACCGTGGCAATCTGCACAGGTACGGTCATGGAGTTCTCCGAATTAAGGGCGGGTAAATACAGGTTGGGTTTGTTGGTCAGGCCAGCGCTGGACAGGCGTGTCACCTGTGCGTTGGCGCTATTGAAGAATGCAGGGCTGTAGTAACGGTATTTTTTACCGCGAACGATAGCTTCACCGTCTGCAGTCCACTCGATATGCGCATCAATACTGCCGTCGTCATTGACGCGAAGGGCATCAATCCAGGCATAAGCCGGGGCTTCTTCGCCTTTCGGGCCTTTGAGTTCGGTAGCGTGCTCCATATCGAATGGCAGCTTAGGGTAACGAAACGACGCGGAGACAACAGACGCTGGATTGTCGTTAATCCACGAACGGCCATCACGACCAGTAAACGTTCCCGCAGGGATCATTGGCAGCCATTCAGGTAACGGCTTGCTGACGTCAGATAAATCAGGCAGTTCAAAGCAGAGAGCCAGAAGTTCCGGCTGGGTGGTATTCATGATGCTGTCCGTTTGTGTTTGCGGGTACGGACAGTATGAGGAAGGCAAAAAAAAAGCCGGATTTACCGGCTTCACTCTAAACGAAGCGGCTAACCCCGTTTAAACCACGTTTAAAAACGCCTGTAAGCGTTTAAGAAAATTTCAGAGCGTCATCGTATCACAAAGCGCGATAACGTCACTACGCGCGATTCTGGCAGGTTATTGTTGCCGTTACATCCCCGCGTCAAATGCCTGCTGTTTCAGCTGTAGCTGACGTTCCAACTCAGCTTTGCGCCCTGTACCCGGATTATAGTCCCACCCCGGATCAATACCCTGTGGGACCATTTCCTCTTCGCCGGTACGCTTATTGACCCACTTAACTCTTTTGATGGCTGGCGCTTCAGTACGGACCGGCACGGACTGACGGATAACATGGCCCGTTGGATTGCCGCTGTCATCGAGCTGCTGCACGTTGCGGGTGACGCCATTCTGCTGGAGCTGCTGGTACTCATGCCTGCTGACCTGCCGAACCCCGCATTTACAGCCCCAGCCGTTGGGGCCGATGTGCGTTTGCCAGAACGGATCATCCACCGGCAAACAAAGGTCCGCCCACCACAGGTGCTCCTGTCGATGCTCGCGTGATGGCCCCAGCGTATACAGCAGGTAAGGCATAGCGCGTTTGGTCCGTTCAATGCGATTCCACTGGCCCGCGCTGCGGGCGGTCCGCATGTTGGTATCGTAAATGGTACGTAAACGCCTGTCGCTGCCAAGCTGCACCGCCCTGGATTCCTGCGTCAGCGGGTCATCCATCATCTGAACACCCCACCAGCCACGTTTTACCAGCATCGGTTTCAGGGTTTCCCTGAACTGGGTGAAGGTCTGCCCGCTGACCAGCGCTTCCTCCAGAATGGTCTTCACGTCCTGCAGCAGATCAAGCTGCGTCATTTTAGCCACGGTGAAACCGAGGCTATTTTCTTCACGCCAGACATCACGGTGATCAAAGCCGGGCTTCAGCTTTTTAGACTTCAGCCAGGCCAGCGCCTCTTTGGGGATAATGGTTGATTCAGGCATCGCTGGCATCTCCCAGCGCACGCGCTTTAAAACTCAGCAACGCCAGCTGCTGGACGAAATCATCAGGTTTAAGAGACTTCTGCAGCGCAGGAAGGCGAGCCAGGAATTCGTCGAAACTGTCCACGTCGTTCGCCAGCTGCAGCACAGGACCGGTAAACGCATCACCGGTTTGTTCCCAGTCCTGTAGCGCGTCATTGACCATCGCATCAATTTCATCATCCTGAGCACGATTGAGTGCAATCTGCTCGCGGTTCAGCGTGGGAGCCATGCTGTAAGCCGTAAAGCTGTTCGATGGGGCCAGTACAGCCGCACCTTGCTCCGGCTCAGTCAGACCAAACTTATCGCGGATCTCAGACTCCTGGACGCGCATCCCGCGATCGATTAATGGCGTCAGCGCATCAACAAATGCCTTGAGGTCTTCCGGCTCGCTGATGGGCAGTTTAACGAGAGGGTATCGCTCCTGCGGCCCGTAGTTGAACTGGATAAACGGGCGAACCAGAAACTCATTGATGGTGTTCTCCAGTTGGCGAGCATCCCATCGGGCGATGTCCATTCGCACCCGATCATGAACATCAGCCTGCGCCCGCGAACTACCATCATCTGTGGTCATCGTCTGGCCAAGTACCGCTTTACTGGTTTGAGCATCGCACCAGTCAGCCATTTCTTTAAACAGTACCCCTCCGCCATTGCGACTGGCGGTCTCCTGCATATCGAGCTGCATAGACTGGGGAATAGCACAGCCAGCATCTGACGCAATAGACGCAATGGCATCAATCAGCGTCTGGATCTGTTCCGGGGAGGCGTTCGCACCATATTTCCCGACAACAATCGGAATACCGAATTTTTCAGCAAACGCCCACCAGTCACGCACGGTGAAAGACTTCAGCATGTACATCACCGCCACCAGACGAGCCAGACCATTACGCAGCGGTAAACCCGATTTCAGTCGGGGATAGTGCATCACATACTTACCCGGCGTCAGCGGAATACCGTCAACTGGCTGCTCATCGGTCAGCAACCTGAACTCGCGCAGCGTGTCGCTGTCTGGCTTCAGGAAGCGCGGGTCCACCCATTCGTAATCATAGGGAATCCAGACATCACGCGTGCTCCAGAGGATTTCACATACCCCGACGCCCTTACCGAGGCCATCCAGCAGATCGAACAGTAGTTCGGGGATTTGCGGCTGTTCCATCAGGTTGCGCACCGCATCTGCCAGCATCACATCATGTTCGTCATCGCTGCCGGCAACGACGCTCGGAATAAGACTGGCCACAGTAAGCTTACGGGTACGGAGCACACTCGCATAATGTAGATCGCGCTCTTCCATTTCTTCAGCAAGGATGAAGTAATCCCGAGCGTTTCCGTCGGTCACATTACGTAATACCCCGGCTAATCGCGCCGGGGACAACGTACTGGCAACACTGATGCCGGGTGATGGAGTCCGGACGCTGGCGCGTCTGGCCCGCGCTTCCGGCTGGGTCATATTCTCTTCATTAACGGTAACCGGATTATCTGTTGCCGGATTGAGCAGGCTACGGGTAGCACCTTTGCGTTTTTTCTTCATCAAAGCAGTCCTCGCTGATTTTTAAGGCCACGGGTCGTGCGCAACTGGCGCTTGCTGTCGCGGTTACGCTGCTGTGTCGGATTATTGAGGCGATGCAGCTCGTATCGCCGGCAATCCTCTTTACTGGCGAGAAACGCCAGGAAGATGGCATAGGCGCTGTCACCGTGGCGCTTGTGGCCATCGCTGCCTGTATTCTCCCGGTCATCAATTCCGGGAGTGCCGCGCAGGATGACAATCTGCCCGAGGTCACTGATAACGTCTTCATGCTTAGGTAACACCAGTTCGTCATCTTCAAAGGCTGATTTAAAGCGGGGCATGTTTTCCCGATAGTGGCCAACTGAAGGCATGACCACTTCGACCTCATCGCCATACCGTTCAGCCGCCTGTTCGGCCAGATAGTTACCGTTCCCACGGCCATCGAGCTTGATGCCATCCCTGCGGGGAAGGCGATCGCAGATAAAGAACAGCGCCTGTTCCTGCTGTTTGTAAGGAACGTTCGCGAACTCGACCAGAAAGGGAACCGTGCGGGTGGTGTCGTCGTTGACCGTCATCGGGGCAAAGACGGTGAGGTGGCCAGAACGAGCAAAGTCTTCCCCCAGACAGTGGCGGAGGTTTTGCGGCAGCTTATTCAGTTCCGGCAGCACAATCCGCTCAAGCCAGTCCTGCATATCCAGCGCCCTGACACCTTCAGGCGTAGCATTGAACTCTGTCGAACCGGTGAAGCGCAGAACGGGGCCAGAGCCTCGGGCCGCTCGCTCACGAATGGAACGGGCCAGATAAGTCCCGCCGCCGTTCTTCGGCTCGCAGTAGTATTCCTCGCGGGCATCTTCTTCAGTTGCGGTATCGCTCAGCAGGTTGTCCAGCCATTCTTCCTCGGCTGCAGGCGACCATGTCTGCCGGGTGACCTGGCAGATTCGCTTATAAAGACCCTCGGAGATAGCCAGTTCTATATCAATACGGTGTACCGAGTAACGGCGCTTCCCCGCGCGGCTTTCGGTTATGAGCGTATTGAACAGGTTCTCGATGCCGTTATGGGTGGAGATAATCCGGACTTTACTGCCCCACATGGTCAGCGCCAGCGCAGCCTTCAGTAACGCTGCCAGATCGCCCTGAAAACCCGCCTCATCGATAATGACATTACCCTGCATACCGCGCAGGTTGGACGGATTAGAGGACAGTGCTTTAATTTTAAAACCGCTGGCAAAGTTAATGACGTAAACCAGAATGTCTTTGTCTTCGTCCTTGAGAACCTCTTCGCCGATGTCGGATGCCGCCCAGTCGTAAGCTTTGGCCCACATGGCGCAGGCATCAATAAACTCACGCGCCATGTCTTTTGTCGTGCCGACATAGAAAGTATCGCAGCCGCCAGCCTCTCTCGACATCGAGCCATTCAGGGCGGCATCAGCTGCTTCTGCCCAGGTTAACCCGGTACGACGCGACTTTTCGCCGATCTTGATTTGAGCTGTATCGGCAATCCAGCGGCGCTGGTAGGGTAAAAGCACCTGGTCCTGGTCAAACTCACCAGCCAGAATCGCCGCAGCGGATGCGCTGTTCAGGGCGCTGTCTGTGACCATATCAACCATTACGCGATCCCCAGAATCTGGCGGCGGATATCAGCAGCGGTCTCAGCGGAAAGCCCCGCCTGTTTGGTGATTTTCTCTGCTTGCGCCGCCGCTTCTTCAGCAAATGCCTGGCGAATTTCTTTTTCTCGCTTATGGCTGGCCATCGCAGCCGCCTCAAGCCGCTGGGCGACCAGTGCCAGTTGCCCCAGCGCTTTAGGCTCGACGGTCTTATCACTGTCGGCCAGCTCCATTGAAGTCTCAAACGCCAGCGTCTTCACAAACTCCAGCAGTAATTTACCAACATCAGAGGACGGTGCAGAACCGAGCTTTGCGGCCCAGATTTCAGCCATCTCGCGGGAGGCGCGAATTTTTGCGCCGAACTCTTCCATGCGGCTTGCATAGCGGTTGAGACCGGTACGGCTAAGTTTCATATCCTCCGGAAGGTTATGCTCAGCAATCAGCTCATTAATGGCTTCCCGGATTTCCTCCTGGGTATGCCGTTTATTGCGCAGCAGCTGGTGCAGATGATCGCGAACCATATCTGGGAGGAGATCAATCTTTGAGGGCCGGCCACGGGTTGGACGTTGTTCACTCGCCATGCTCCCCCCTGATTTTCGTCAGGAACCCGCGCTCATGGCTGGCCTTATCTTTCAGCAGAAGCTTCCAGGCTCGCTTGTATTCCGGGTTGTTATTCAGAAACGTATTCAGGTAGGAGTCAGGGGCATTATGGTCGTATTTCTCACCCGTTGACTTCTCCACTTGCGGGGCTACCGCCCGGACCTCAAGCTCAAGGCACACCAGCACGCCCGCCATCAGATTAATGATGTTACGTTCACCCTTTGTCAGTGGTTTCAGCTTATTCGCCATCATTACCCCCGTGGACGTGGTTTTTTGACACCAGGAACGGTGATGAGACCGCTGGCGACTTCATCACCCCGGCCGGTGATTTCCGCCACATAACAGCCGGAAACATCACTCAGAGAGACCAGCCCCTGTTCTTTCAGCCAGGCAAGTTGCGTCCTGACTGAGTCACGAGAAACCTTATGGCCATAGGTCTGCAGGCAGGTCTGCAGAATGGATTCGTTAGCGCTGTCACCACAATCGAGCAGGGAGCGCAAAAGGACCAGGCGCTGGTCCTGGTCAAGTAAATCACGCATAGACATATCCTCTATTTATCCTTCAGTTCGTTTTCCAGAAGTAAGTCGCTGATGCGCGAAACCTGACGAATGGACGGGGCCAGCTCGCGCAGCTCGCCCCGCAGATTGCTCATCTCCAGTTGCAGTTGGTGGAGGTCTTTCTGGCTGGGTAACACTGCGATCGTGTTTTCCAGCCCCTGAACGCGCTGGCGCATCAGGTCCAGCTCTTCGCGCTTGACGTAGGTCTTTGCCAGCAAAAGCTGAATAACGCTCACTGCTGACATAAACAGCGCCCAGATAATGGTCCAGTTACCTTTAACGACTTCCCAGCCCACGCTTCCCCCTTTTTTCTCTGATGTACTGACAGGTCAAGCAGGTCACTGCATCCGGATTGGCAGCTAAGCGTCTTTCCGGGATGTCATTGCCACAGTCGTTGCAGAATCCAGGATGTTCAGCTCGCTCTTTTATGCGGCTTAAATGGTTGTTTAAGGCGCGTTCGCGATCCGTTGTTTCAAGGCTGCTGGCGCGATCGAAAGCATCTGTCATCGGGGAATTACCACCTTGTGCTTACTGGATTTGCTGTATCGGGCGAAACCGTCGAGCGTTCTGAATCCCAGATAACTCAGCGCAGGTGTTGCCAGCATCAGCGCAATATCCCAGTCAGGTTCTGGCATCGAGAAGGCATGACCAAAAGCCCCCGATATTGCGCCAGCCTGCTGCCCCAGAGACATCAACATCACATAAATAATGCTGCTGTAGAGAGACAGTCTGGCCATGCGTGGGCGGGTCTGACGGACATATTCGTCCGTTGCATTGTCGCCGTTACGGATGGTTTCCTGCTGTTCGTGATGGGCAGCTTGCTGGTCGGCCAGCAGCGCTTTATCCCGCTCAAGCTGATACGACTCCAGCTGGACTTTCAGTGATTCGAGCTGGACGAACTGTTCAGGCGGGAGCTGTGCCAGCTTCTGCTCAAGCACCCGCTGCTGGTCTGTCGGGTTAATCGCACCATTAACGGTTTCAACAATGCCGGCGACAGAGTCCGCCGTTTTCGCTGCATCACCACCAAACCAGTTACCGACGGTACGAACGAGGGTTGGCCCGGCCTTCAGAAGAACCGAGGCGATTGTGGTGAGCGTTACTGGATCCATGCGAGCACCCCCTTACGTGATACCCAGTGGCAGCACAGCAGCGCAGCGGCCGCGCCGACGGGGGCCAGCCAGATAAGCTTTAGTGGCTCTGCGAAAATCGGCGAAAGTACAATCAAAAGAGCCCCCACAGACCAGACCAGCCACGCCCAGAAATGGACAAAACGACTGAGGCGAGTATCAGGTTTAAGGAGCCGATAAGGCAGATTACCGAGGAAGATACTGAAGCCGATAAGCCCAACCCCAGAGAATGCACACCACCACACAATAAAAGCCTGGCGTCCATAAATATTGCAGAACACGAGCGACAGAACGACCAGAGCCAGCACAAACCAGCCTGATTGAGAAACGCGGAGTAAAGCCTGTTTGAACCAGGTGAAGTCAAAAGATTTAAACACGGTGTTTTTCCTTATAGCGCTGGCATTGCCAGACGATGTCTCTGATATCTACGGAGTCCCACCCTTTGCGGTAATAGCTCGCATGGGTGCCATCACAACCTGAATAATCAATGGGAACGGGAGGCGGTCCGTTCCCAACACGATGGAGCACTTCCTGCCGGATACGGTCACGCCGCCCCTGACGCATTGACGCATCCCAGCCTTTGCCCATGATTAGCTCCGGGCTACCGAGATCTGACCGCCGATAACCTCCTGGCAGGCGTTCGCCAGCTCATCGAGTCGGTTAAACCAGCCGTTGAGGTATTTGCCCTGGGAGGCATTGGATTTGATGATGCTGGCGTAATAGCGGGAACGACGGAGAAAGCAACGATTGAGCAGCCATTCAGCATCAGCGCTGGTGACTGCATTGATAGTTTTAGGGCCGACGATGCTATCGGCAGAAACACCAACAGCTTCCTGCAGTAACTGGATCGCCTTTTTAACGCCATGCTGAACAGCGGCATCAAACATGAAAAGGGAAATGCCATCTGGCCATTTTTCGCAATATGCCGGATACCAGTAATCGCGATAATAAATCTGCCCAGCCTGTTCTTTGTTTAGGTCTTTAATTTTGGTCTCTGGCTTGCCGTCACCGTTAACATCGGTGAGCCCATCAGCAACCCCATCGCGTTTATCAGAAATACCAAAGTTGGTTTCTCCGCCTTTATCGTTGGGGTCATTGACATAACCACCTTCACGGGCAAGAACGAAAGAGAGTGCGTGAGCAAATGCGGGAGAGAGTATTGAACCGGTCATGCCTGCTCCTGTAATAGGGAAGAAAGTGATACTTTCCCCATTTTGTCGCGGGCATAAAAAAAGCCGGATTTACCGGCTTCATTGGATATTTACTGAATTAGTAAAATAATATTTCCCTATAGCTATATAGAATCCAAGCTGATGCCAGTAGCAGTAGAATAATAAAACTTATGCTTTTATCAGTAACGGCGGGGTTTTCTTTTGCGGTTTCCAGCAAGGACTTCCTTTTCAGCAGATAGAAGAAAAAAGGAAGAATAAGAAAACTCAAGATAGCCCACGCAACTGGATGCAGGCCCTTTCTATATCCCTTTTGAATACCATCCGCTACCACATAACTCCCTATATTGTGACTAGCTGCATCAAAGAACACCCAAAACACACAGATAATGACAACAATATCAATCAACACACCACCAGCCATAGCCATTACTCCATATCCAGAGAATATTGTCTTTTGCTTAATTCTAACCTACGCATCCGTTTGATAGCTTTATACACTGTTTTGTAGGTCACATGGTAGCGTTCAACCAGTTCCTGGACATTATCGCCAGTGAAGTCACGCCAGATCCGCATGTCGCGAACGAGCTGCTCAAGCACCTGCCCGCGAGGAAAATAGACCTGCATACCGCCAATTTTCCCGCTGATAGCGGCAACCAGCTCAATCGAATGTTTCGGATCATATCCAAGGCGGCCAAGCTCAACACGCAAAAGTGCATTCAGCTCTGCAAGCAGAGACGGGAAACGAGAACTTTCCACCTCATCGTCAATATGGTCAAGAATACTATCGTCGCGAACATCACCAAACAGGTCATTACTCATTTCGCCCACCTTTTTGCTGCGTCGTTATACGCCGAAAGAATGGTGCCATAATCCCGACTCTCGGCCCCGGTTCGTGGGTTCACTGGCATTATGACGCCATGAGCCGCGAGAGAAGATTTCATCTCACGGATATGCCATTGCTTAAGACTTTCCAGAACGCTCAGAAGTTTTTCACCACGTAACCATGATAATGTTGCAACACCTTCGCCCCCGTTTTTGAGTCTGGTGATGCGCTCGGCGAAATGGTCAAGGGCCGCTTCGCTGGCATCAACCAGAAAACCATGCTCCGCCATATTTCGCCATATCATGCGGATTTTGTCGCTTTCTGGCAGAGCCGTATTCTGGCGACGTTTACTTCTTTTTTGTCGGTTAAATCCTTTTTCTTCCAGTGTCTTTAAAACCTTTTCTAACTGGCTGACCGTCAGTTTACGGCAACTGATTTCACCGGTAGCGTTCTGGAGCACCGAACGATAAGTGTCATCATCCAGCTGCAGTTTATTTTTGGCCACATGGATAAGGGTAATTAAAGATGCACGACTCATAGGCGCGTCCCCATACTTTGTTCAGCCAACTGCTGCTCGCGCATCATATTCTGTGCAGCTTGCATCAGGAGGGCAATGCAACGGCGGGTTCTTGCTGCGGCCAGACGGTTACTGGATTGCCTGTCAATGTAAAGAGCCTGAGCCATTTCAAGCTGCTCAACCGCTTCTTCAAACATGGCAGATACTGGCGGGCTGGTAGGTGATACCGAATCCAGATGGACCTCCACGCGTCGAGCCAGACGATCCATTTTTCGGGTTTTATGCTGGTCAATCATGTCACTCATTCCATTATGCCGAAGCTGCTCAATCATAATTTCAACGTCTGCTGCTTCTTCGGCGATGCGATTACCATTCGCTTTATGAGTAACAAAACGAGTGCACGCAGCGGCTAACTCATTACATTCTTCGGCTGTTGCCAGTACCTGATGGTCATATCCCCACATAGCCAGAGCAGCATCGAAAATTGTCGAAATAGTTTTTTGATTGCTCATTAAATATTCCTTTAGGGAAGGTGCGAATAAGCAGGTCATTTCTTCCCAAGCTGACTCGCTGATTAA
>NZ_JAPKIA010000029.1:0-30103 GCF_036759865.1 Kluyvera genomosp. 2 | reverse complement strand
GCATTCCACAGCAGAACCCCGCCTTATACCCATTTACACACAGAGTTATCCACAATTTTACGTTGCAATAACGTATGAGCGGCTATTCAGGTACGGATTTTCACAGTCGCGCTTTCCATTTACTTAGTTGATTTTCACCAGACCACCTTTAATCGTGAGTACCCCACCGCCATCTACCGTTTGCGCTGAGCTGGCTTTGTTGGTCAGCGTGGCTCTCGCTTCATTATTAATCGTGGTTGCCTTCTGGGTTAGCCCCGCTTTGGCTTCGCTGACGATATTGGTAGCATCCAGTTTCAGGTCCCTCACCGCGCAGGCTTTAAAATCGACCCCGCTTTTCAGCGTGAGCGACTGACTGCTTTCAAGCGTTAATGTGCCGGTGACCTTTATTGCCAGGTTACCATCTACATTTAAGGTGTAGTCACCATTCACTTTCGTCAGGTCATTACCGTCAACGGTATGTTGCTGGTCGCCCTTCACCCTGACGCTACGTTTGTCGTTGACCTCAGCGTGTCGCTTCCCTTCTTTATTATTACCGTGCGATTGCCCTTGTTAACGATCACTTTCTCATCGTCTAGAAGAGCGATCGTTTTTGACGTTAACGGTCTGGTCGCGGCCAATCGCCGTCGTGCTGTCGTTTAACACGTTCAGATGGAAATCTCTCTGCGCCTGCATCGCCAGCAACCCAGCGTCTTTTTTGTCATCGAAGCGCAGTTCGTAAAAACCTGTTTCGCTTTTAGTTTTAATGCCAGACTGGGTCTGTTTCGCCGGAAGCGAATACGGCAGGGCATTTGCGCCGGTATGCACGCAGCCAGTAATGAGCGGCTTATCCGGGCCGCCGTCGATAAAGCTCACCACCACCGATGCGTGGAATAAACTGCGCGCCAAAACCGTTGCCGCTCCAGGCGGTGGCGACCCGCAGCCAGCAGGAGCAGGTTTCGTCGTTTTTACCTTCTCTGTCCCACGGGAACTGCACCTTCACTCGCCCGAGTTTATCGGTCCAGATCGCCTCGCCGCTTTTGCCGACTACCTGCGCCGTTTGGGTGTGCATAAACGGTTTTGGCGTGCTGCTCTGAGGGCAATACGGCGTGTTTTTTAGGATGGCGGTGAAGCGGTTGCGATAGCGCTCACCGTCGTATTCATGGCTGACGGCGGTAATGAGCCAGTCAATGTTTAGAGATTTGTCATCATGATCGGTGAGCGTAAACCAGTGCCCGGCGGCCAGCGCCGCGCAGTCGCTTTCACCGACCAGCCGTTTCGCCTGCGCCTTCAGGGCGTTACCCTTCCCCGCCGTCAGCAAATGCAGCTTTGCCGAACGAATGGTTCCGGTTTCCCGCTTACTGCTCTGCGCTGCCTGGTACTGGACCTTTTTCTCACCTGGATTGGCGGGAAGGCGCTGTTATCATCTGACAGCACCAGCGTGAGCTTGACTTTCTGATGGGTAAAGAACCAGAAAATCCCCTCCTGCTCCAGCAGTCGCGAAACAAAATTAAAGCCGCTTTCGTTGTATTGCAGGTAGTATTCGCGCTTCTCTGGTTTGGTTCAGACACAAAAAAAGACGTCCGTTGACGTCTATTGATGTTCCGATGGTGCGAAGGCCGGACTCGAATTTCACACCCAATAGACTGATATCAATGTAGTTTATAATTAGGAATAAGTAATTATACCCGCACTTGTACCCACAAGTTAAAATCCGTACAAAAAGCAGACATTGAAAGTGGGTATAAAGCCATATCAGTAGAACACCAATATGGCTATCGAAGCAAGATTCAGGCAGGCAGGAACGTTTTCTTCAGAGGCACCAAAAGTTTGGTCTCGATATCGACTTGCTCATAGTTCTCAATAAGCGCACGGACGAGATCATCAAGTGTCCAGAGCGTCAGTGGTATCGTCGAACGGTCGGCTTCATATCGAGCATCTTTCGTAAAACCCCCTGTACTGACATAAAGCCCGCGATCGTCTTTATGGCGACCGCCGATAAAGCTGCGTATCTGTTGGCTTCCCATCTGTTCCCTGCGGTGCTTTACCTCAACGATAATACGTGGATTTTCAAAGCCGAATCCATCAGGTGAAGCAATGATATCTTTACCCCGATCGGCTCCCGCTGGTGACACCTGCGTTTTATAGCCCATACTGCGTAAAACTCCGGCAACCAGATTTTGCATCTCGTCCCAATCAAGAGAGTTGATGCGGTCTTTGATACCCTCGAACGCCAGCATTTCCATATCGCGGAGCGGATCAGAAACGACCTCATCTTCATCTATCACAATTGGATTCTGAGTAATTACATCTGCAGTGGGTTTCTTATCCTGCAAAAGCTCTTCTAGAGCATATTCTGGAAGCTGGAAAACCGTCAGCGTGGAGCCCAATGTGTTTTTGGTAGCAACAGACAATCGATCGCGATCGATTTCTTCAGTATTCCATTTAACCTGTCGAGCGATTCCCATCCCCTCTTCTACCCATTCAGGGTGGTACTGGAAATCAGATGTAACCTTACCTAGCAGATAAGTACGATTGGCTGGCGAATAAGTAATAACCCAATCACCCTTTTGGATCTCATTCACAAAACGCCAGACCTGCGATGCACCAGAACGCGCAGTTCCCAGCTTTGTTAAGGGATCTGCCTCCTGGTATAAGGCGAGCAACTGGGCTCGGGACAGGCCGGGTTTGACTAATGGAGCCAGCTGAGACCAACCGATGCCTACAATTTGCTTATCGCGAAAATCGTCATAGAGCTTGCCGCCGTCACCGCGAATCATCCACATTCTGTTGCCCATACCCGTCCCTTCATGAGGAAAAGAAATTAAGCTGGATCATAAGCTTGTTCGCCGCATGCGTCAAAACCATCAACAACGACGGCCCAGCATTCCCGGATTGTACTTGCGATAATGTGCCCAGTTAAAATTACAGCTTCAATTGGCATGATATTTCGTCCATATAAGTAAAAGCACCAACCAGCATCGGCAGGTGCTTTTTGGAATGAGTAAATAAGTAAGGAAAGCTGCAGTGTGAATCAGGAAGGCTATTCCCGATGTTCAACGTGCCGCGCTAATACGATTTCTTTTCAATAAACCAGTTGCCTGTCGCGCCCGCAGAATATCGACTGCCCGCAGATATGGGGACTGTTCTTGCCAGTTGAATCCCCTGCGATCAATACGAACCAGCCCGTACTTTTCCACCAGAAAATTAACGGCATCGGCCAAAGATATACCGGCATCGATATGTTCCTGAATTACCGTTTCATCACTGAATGGTGTGTCGTTGAGTGTCAGGCCATAATGCTGTTCCAGCAGGCGTGCAATCAGCAT
Source organism: Kluyvera genomosp. 2 (assembly GCF_036759865.1). Lineage (NCBI taxonomy): Bacteria > Pseudomonadati > Pseudomonadota > Gammaproteobacteria > Enterobacterales > Enterobacteriaceae > Kluyvera > Kluyvera genomosp. 2. The sequence goes on along the minus strand of NZ_JAPKIA010000029.1, from coordinate 26,798 downwards.
TTGCCAGACTGCCACAGGCGACAGACATAGCGTCGCCGCCTGCGGAGTTGTTGCAGGTAAAGTTTTCATATTTGCTCTTGTGAAAGTAGTTAACGATGAGTGGGGTAAACGGCGATGTATACGTAGCCGTAACTGCCAAGGGTATCGGCTTCACAGGTGAAACCATTGTGGTACAGGGTGACACAGTGGGCATGGCGAGGATTCATTTCACCAGTAGTCAACATCGACTCCATCTGACTGATAAAATGTGGGAATACTTCATCCAACTTCAAAGATTCTGCGTTACTGAATTCACCGGTAATGCTGGCCCGGTCAACCAGATAGTGCAGCCGGTATCCCTCCTGTACCAGACGAGCGCCAAAGCAAGGCGTCACATTACGATTCAGACCCCACTTGAGAAATGAATCGTTCTCTGAATCAGTAGATTTCATTGAAGTTCCCTCATATCCAGCCTCGCTCTGCAAACGACACAATGCCATCTGAACCGACAACCAGATGATCGAGTATGTTCACATCAACCAGTGCCAGGGATTCTTTAAGCCTGCCCATAATGTTGCGATCGCATTGGCTGGGCTCCGGATCACCGGATGGATGGTTATGCGCCAGCACGACAGCTGCAGCATTGAAGCGAAGCGCTGACTTCACTACCTCTCGAGGATGGACCTGGACATGGTTAACCGAACCGGCAAATAGCGTTTCACTCTCCAGTAAACGGTGCTGGTTATCGAGATAGAGCACCATAAACACTTCCCGTTCTTGTCCTGCCAGCTGTAACCGAAGCCAGTCACGGGCAGCAGTACTAGAGGTAAAGGATATACCGGGCTGGCGCAGATATTTATCCAGCAGGTTGATGGCACGACGAATGGTGCGTTGGGCATAGGTGGTTAATCCGGAGGTCGCGGGGAGCAAACAACCATGCTGGGCCATAATCGCCAGTGGAAAGAGTTCAGGCTGAGATGACAGCGGGGATAATGCGATATTCATGTTCGGTATCCCTCAGTCGATTAGATGCATAATGGCGCTGCACTCTGGATGGTTCAACGCGAAGTCTCGTAAGCGATAATAGTGCTCAGTCATCGCGTCACATTCGGTACGGCAGGCGTGATGGCTGTATGCCATCAGGCAGGCGACTATACCTGCCGCTTCTCCAGTAAGTTCCGCGCCATTGCCATTCATGCTGTTGAACAATGCCCATTTCTCATCGTGCTCTGACTCAGGAGCCATAAAAGCGCCGCCGTTACTGAGCGTCGAAAAGTTCCAGATGCCGCCGTGATAATCGGTACACAACCGGTCCATCCAGCCGAAGATTTGGGGCTCAAGGGTTATCCATTGTGGTATGGAGCCAAAGTGCTGCGGCCAGAAGCCGATGCATAGCTCGTCAGGGACCACCGAGGCAGTAATTGCTGCCTGCTCAGCGAACTCAGGGTTGTGTGTATCCATTAAACTATCTCCTTATGCCGGAACGGTTGTTTAACGCTCGAAAAACGCGAACATGTTTTCTGCCATTACCCACAGGGCGCGATTGAGCTTCACATCGCCATCAATACCGGTAACAGCACGGGTGCGGCTGCTTTTCCCCTGAGCTGTTCGCCCCGACAATCCACCTTTCATCAGGTTCTCCTGCACGCGCTGGTATACGGTCCACAGGTCATCGCTGTAGTCCTCCCGGCGACGTGGGGTCAGCAACTGCGATACCGTGACCGGCTGGTGGTCTTCACCAAAGCGATACTTAAGCGCGGCATTCGCCAGGGCGTTACGGGCTGGTTCTGGCAGTGCCAGTGACTGCATTGCATCGCGCTTCTCCTCCACCCGGTCAAACACACCGAGTACTTCGTAAGCCCCTTCAATCACCTTCTCGACGACATTACCTTTATGCGGGACCCGCACTTCTCCGAACGACTGACCACAGACCAGGCCGTTGGTGCAGACACCACGAAATAGTCCCGGCAGCATCTGGTAGCTTGATGAGCCGTCATGGCTGTTCAGCAAAATGATTTCCGGCACCTGATGCCCGGTCAGTTGACCGGCACGGCGCAGGCGCAGCATGTGTTTGGTGTGCTCCCGCTTACTCAGGTCACGAACCTTCGTCTGGCAGGCAAAGAACGGCTCAAAGCCTTCACGCTGCAGGCTTTCGAGGATGGTGATGGTCGGGATGTAGGTGTAACGGTCTGAACGAGATTCATGCTTGTCACTCCCGAACACGCTGGGGACATGACTCATCAGCTCTTCGTGGGTCAAAGGCCGGTCACGGCGTATCTGATTTATACGGCCAAAGCGGCTGGCTAATCGCATAGATAACTCCTTATGAAGTGGGTAAAAATATAAAAGGCCACACTTCCCGAAGGAGGTGTGGCCTGACTTTGTTTATAACGATGATGCGCTGGTTATGGTTATGCAGGGAATTTGCGGATGCCATAACGAGCGATATACCTGTTTAGCCAGTAACCGGCATCCTGCTCAAAGTTTCAGGCTCGCCAGACCATGCAACGCTCATGATGGATAACCAGACGGAATGTGTCCCCAGGTCGTCCTCTATAGCAACGTTGGAATATTGAGACGCAACCGCCTCTGCCTGCTGGCGAGTAAACGGTCCATCAGGCAATTCAGTGAGTTCAGTCATACAGGCTCTCTAAAATAAAAAGCCCCTGTGGCATTAGCGACAGGGGCTGAATCAAACAGATGGCGAATCGGCTAAGATGCCTTACCACCGACAACCGTGACTTGTACAGATCGGTAGTACTGCGGGTTGAAAACGGAAAGTGGCAGGTCAATCTGGTAACCATTACGCTCTTCTGTTGCCTTCATGATTTCGACGGAGCTAACGTTTTCCACGCATTCGTTCTCCAGTGAGGCTTCCTGAGAGCGAGTGGCATCGCTGTCGCCAAATGCAGCCACTGCCATATTCCCCATGGCCAGCGTGTTCCCCCATTTATCTTTCAGACGCAGGGAAAGTGTCAAAGGCCCGAACCCTTCACCACTTCCGCCGTTGTCCAGGCGAAACTGCCAGACGCAAACATTGCCTGGCACCCAGACCATGTCTGTGTTGCGGATACTGATGTAACGCTGTTCTTCGGCCTGAGCCGGTGACAGCAGACAAAGGCTCAGAGCGAAAACTGAGATAACGCCTTTCAGCTTCTTCATGGATTTTTCTCCTGATTCTCCGGCAGATAGAGTTTTCCCATTTCCTTGCCATCGTGCGAATACACCACCGATTTTTCACCCGTATAGCTGTCGGTTTCAATTCTGAAACTCAGAGTGATATTGTCCGCAAGGCACAGGGCTGCCATCAGTGGCTGCACCGTTTTCTGCTGCATATCAGCAATGTAGTAATAATTGCCTGACTCACATCCTTCCGGTGACTGGCGGGTTTTCATCACCGTATATTGCGGTGTACCGAAGGCATCCTTTTTTACCCATTCCTGGGCAATATCGGATTTATGCGAGACAACCTTGCTGAATGGTGGTGGAGTCAGGTCTTTAAACCTAGCTATCGCTTTCACGCCAGCATCTTCCTTGCTGTCGCAGCCAGAGGCACTCATTGCACCGATAACTGTCAGAACGGCAAGCACAGGTGGGTACAATTTCTTCATGGTGCAGATTCCTTATTATTCGTCCGTTCCGTTGCTTCAGCAGTTGCCAGTTCGTCGGCACAACTCAGCCAGACTCTGTTGGGCTACCCACTGCTGCAATTTCTGCTCTGAGGCAGAACGCTTTGCCGCTAGGGCAGCCTGCTGCTGTTTGTTGACACAGTTTTCCGGAAATGCAGCAAGCACCTGCTTGCTGTGAGGTTCATTAACCAGCTCCAACTGATACTGGGTGTCGATGATAGTGAAGTAACACCCTTTCCCCTGGTCTTCACCCTGATAGACCGATGTCAGGTCGGAATAATAACCGCTGGCAGGTTTCAGATTCAGCTTGCGCACGGTATGTGTTTTCTTGTCGGCGAGAAAATAAGCACCACCACCACGCTGACGCAGCAGAAATTGCCTAGTCCAGGGATAATTGCCGATCACACTGGCCTGATAGAGCGTATTGTTTAGCGTGTCGTTATCCATGCCATCGGCCGATTTCCAGCCATCCGCCTGCATGTACTGCCAGAATTTGACGGTACCCACGACAGTTTCGGCAGACGCCGGAAAGTTAGCGCCAGCGCAGAGACTGAAGGCCAGTGCCGTTGTGGTCAGTAATTTCTTCATCATGATTCCTTATGAGGTAAAAGACCGTCGCCGGTTCTGGCGAACAGTGAGTGAAAAACGTGAAAATGGGGAAGGGCTCTGAGTAATTCCGGTTCGGCGAGAACGTTACGAATCTGAAGGTCGGGCACGAACAGTTCCGGCTGCAAGGTAACCGCATGGATATCTTTCAGCGGAAACACTGCCACGCGATGATGATGCTCTCCAGTCAGATACCAATGCCCGCCGCAGAGTACGAGGCGGTATGGTGCAAGCCCTGAGCAACGACAACCTTCAGCCAGCAGCGTCACGCGACGATGCTCTGATATGGCCCTGACAAGGCGTGTAAATATGCCTGCCCTGGGCGGCGACAATGATTCCGATTCTGCCCATATGAGGCACGGAGACTCACCGGGCCCACTCAGCAGTGAGCTGACCATGTGGTTATCCATGTCAGGAAACAAGGCCTCCACACCTGACTGACGAGCAAAAGTCAGCACCGCCAGTTCGCGCTGATGGCTACCTGAAAGCAGACGACAGGTGCCGTCGCGATATTCCAGGTCCAGGTACATCAGTCGCTCACGAAAATCGCGGCGGAGGGTACGGAGCGATACACCAAACTCTGCGGCAAGAAGACCCATATCCAGTGTTTCGCCAGCAACAAGGCGGCTAATAATGAGGGACAGCCGAACCGCCAGCCGCTCATGGCGACGCTCAGTCTGGGACATTAGATTTTCTCCATCCTGTTAACAGGCTGAAAATTAAGTGATTAGTGTAACGAAGGGGTCGGACAGGGTATGGACATGGGAAGGCGTATTTTTTCAGTATGTGGATTTCGGCCATGATGCGGCTTTGCGCCTAATCAATAGGTTGGTTGCTCATTAATTGAGCGCGGCAAGGACAGGGAGTGTCCGCCATAAGCGGTTTGTCAGAAGAAAATCCAGTCCCAGACGGCACGGGCAACAGTCACCACTGCTTCCCGTACGGTTCGAATCACAGCCCTTACAGGCTCTGGCAGAAAAGATGATGACTCCACAGTGCCAATCATTTCATCCACTGCATTACCAAAGCGCTCGCGTGCCTGCTTTTTTACTGGCTCTGTACAGAGCCTGCCATGCAGGTGTGTCGTCAATGGGCTGGTGGCCCGGTCAGGCAGGCTATTCATCATGGTATCTACCAGAGATTCCATACCCCACCCGGTTCGTGCTGAAACCACACAAACAGGATGATGCGGCAGAAACTGCTGTTGTACGGCATTTCGCTTCGCCTTAATCGTCGACATCTGAGCCAGGGAAGGCAGGTTATCGGCAATACTCCACTGATGGCAGGGCTCGGCCTTGTCAGCCTGATTAACAACAAACAGCACCCGGCGCTGATACGCCAACATCACTTTGTGATAAAAGTGTTCATCCACTGACAGTGCCCGATCATCAGCTTTGATGACCCATAACACCAAATCCAGCTCGGGTAGGATGCGACGATACAGTGCGGTGTATTCTTCGTCACGTTGCTCGCTTTCACCAACACCAGGTAAATCAACAATCATCAGGCTGTGATTGCCATTGCGAAACCGGAAGCGCAGCACATCGCGCGTGCAGGCCGCCACATCGCTGACAGGCGTGACTTCGCCCTGGAACAGGGCATTGCAGAGAGACGATTTACCTGACCCACTTTTGCCCATAATGCCAATAACCGGCTCGTACTGTGTGAGACTACGAAGGCGTTTAAGAATAAGACTGCGAAGAGTAGGAGGCAGTGAAGCCAGAGGCTTCTCAATGGCCAGAAGGCCGTCAGTTTTTTGCATACGGAGATCTCAATGTGAAAAATAAAAAGACCCGCGATCCTGTAAAGGATGCAGGGGATTCACTGAGATAATATCTGTCTGAAATTATTTGGAGTGAATGCTATTTATCTTCTGCATATCTGGCATCGTGCCAGGCATTCATAATGATAACTTCCAGCTCTTCGTTAATTTTTCGACCATTTTTCTTTGCAAGCATATCGAGCTTTTCTTTAATGTCCTTCTGGACATAGGTGTTAATCACTTTTTTGTCAGCAATGTTTTCCCGGAATACATTCTGATTGTATGTTTTTTTCATCCGTTGAATCATCAGACGCCGAGTGTCGGGATGGGCAGGCCAGGAATACAGCACGGCCGTGAGAAACGTAACCACCTGTTGCTGTCTGATTTCAGTCATAAATGAAGGCATGTAATCGGGTTTGATATGCTCCATAACATATTTAAAAGCCCATGCACATTGTTTATGATTTTTAAGGTCAATCCATTTAAATGGTTCTGGTAACTCCCGGTTTCGCTGAATCCAGATATTTTTTAATGAAGAGAGTGTTTTGATCTTAAAAATTAACTCGACATCCCAGCTATCGAAACAGGTGTAGAGTTCTACAAGTGCATGCTGGTAGGTTTCTGGAATAACAGCAAATACGCCATGCCGAATAACCGGAGGCCGTTCACGGTAAAAATCAACCTCTAGTGGATTGATTTCCTTAGGGCCCATGGTTGAAAGTATATTCCATGCAAAATAAGCGGAGCTATAGTCCTTTACCCATTCAAAATTCGTCTCCGGGACGATACTGGATAATAACCCATTTTTCATTTCCCGTACGAACTTATTGTACTCATGGGTGTTTTTAAATTCATTATTAAGGTCTCTCAGGATCATGTCCATAACCTCCTGATTTTTATAATCAGTTATGAGGATTAGCGGAGTGCGCTCCCGGTATCCTTCGATGTTTTTCTTCATGTATTCGATATAAAACCGGCACGCTCTTTCTGTTCTGTCCGTCAGCTGTTCTTTCATAATTACATTTTCATTGATTTTGAAGTGGGTATCACTACGTAGGTTAATGCGTGTGTAATGCGTAGTCAAATGCGTTTCTTTCTGCGTCGATATCTGCGTAATGAAAAATGTAGTGAAAGTTATGTTTTATGTAATGCGTAGTGATGCGGGATTAGCTGGTTTTCGATGTAAAACAAGAGGATAAGCTGCTCACTGACCTTCGGGGAAATAAGAAGGGCTTTTCAAAGAACAGGTAGTCCGGTGACTATAAGCCCATGAAGACAAAAGAGGAAGGATGACGATTACCTGAGCGATTGATGTCTGCAACAGATAGAGGTAACAGAAGAATGTAAGACAGTCATGCACATGAGCGCGTCGAAATACATCTCAGAGCCGGTTGACCCCTAGAGGTCAACATAGCCCGCTTTTTTTTACGTATCTCCCCATGGGTATGCCCCGGAGCAGTGACCGCAATTAAATATCACTCATCCGGGTTACCTTTCTTAACCGGAGATACCAAATCATGACCACGCATCCCTTACTTACCGAAGACCAGTTGATTGACATGGCATTTATTACCAGCCTGCTGCAGATGACAGACAAGTGGATTTACAAGCTTATTAAGGACGGATCCTTCCCCAAACCTATCAAGCTAGGGCGAAGCTCCCGATGGCGGAAGAGCGAGGTGGAGTTCTGGCTTCAGGAACGTGTCGACCAGTCCCGTAAATAACCTCCGGCCAGACTAAACCCTCAGCAGAATAATAACTATCCGGTTGCTCCGGAGGTTTTCTGCTGTCTGTGATTTAAGCCTTAAGGAATATAAACCATGAAAGACTATAAACCTCGTTACGAAGAACTCTATAAATGCTACCAAACCTGGTTGACTGATTTTACGAAGCTGACGGTCAGATCGGGTATGTGTCACCAGAATATCTACCACCATCATACCCTGACGGTTGGCAGCCTTAAGTTTCCGGGAGAGGAAGAGGTTATTGCTATTGCCCCCCAGTGCCTGCACCGGATTATTTATGGTAGAGCAGCAGCCCCACTGACTGTTAATGAAGACCTGAGCGTCAGTTTATTTACCCAGGAGCATCTGCTGGCTCACCATCCCATGCTGGAGGGGATTTTGCTGTCTGAGTGCGTGCGTTTAAAACAACGCCCACTGGCAAATAAGCTCATCAGTTTGTTCCGCCAGTTCAGCGGTAGTGAGCTGCGTCTGAAGCTGGTCTGGCTGTGCTGGTACGATTTGATGCTGGGGAATTGCCTTGATGACTGGACCGACAACCTCAGGTTCAAAAAAGACAAAGAAATGGATATCTGGATCAATGACCGGCAGGCTGAAAACCCTGCGCTGACCAGTCTGATGGACGAGTATGTCTGCTTTGCATGGCGGACGACAGCTGAACCACTGAGTTAGGCTTCATCCATAGTCCTGCAAGGGATTTGAGGGTTATTGGGGAGTGAAAATTAATTTAGGTTAATTAATATAATTAATAGGCACTCCCTTTTTACAACCATCCCTCTAATCCATACAACTCCCTTAGCCATGACCCTTCCTGAAGGCCTGGTGTATTCCACTGGCTAGCCCTCGCCAGCACTAAAGAAACTCATCCTATGCAAAATAATCAACGATGGGAGCCAGACTGGTTTCTACAGTCACTCCTGAACAACCATATCGACAAAATGGTAGAGCGCTATTCCTGCCTGCGGGCATTCCGAACAGATCTGTTTTACCAGGATCATACCGCTAAGTATTTCCTGCGGGATCACCAGCAGCTCGAATGGGATATCCGAAAGCTGATGAACCGTATGATGCAACTCGAAGCGGTGGTCGGTTTCTTCTGGGTTATCGAATGGACAGAAGACCATCACTATCATGCCCACGTCGTGTTCTGGCTGGATGGTAGTAAAACTCAGAATACCTATCCCTGGGCGCAGCAAGCCGGTTTGTACTGGAGTGATATCACTAACAGGGAAGGCTGGTATCACCGATGTGAGTTTAAAGAGCATTACGAGGCCAATATCAACATTCCGGTACGTTACAGCGATCCGGTCAGTATCACCAACATCCGACAGGTACTGGCGTATATGACCAAAATTCAACAAAAAGAGGGGATACCGTTGTTTGGTTGCAACGAAGTTCCACCCCGCCCACCGACAGGTCGACCACGACGCAATCTCTGAGAGTTTTTTACGTCACAACGCCTTAGTGTGACAACCACCGGACAGTAACGACTGCTAACGCAGAGTTACTCCCCTTCTGATACTTCTTAACTGACCCGCCATTCACACCCTGACCACGATGCCCGGACCGGGACGACTGACGCCTGTGTGTTGTCTGGCGGTAAGGAACAATACTATGTACGCAAAATCCTTCATGGCTCTTGACGGTAATGGTCGTCTGACCGGTGCCCGTACTGCGCAGACCGCCCCTTACGATCGTTATACCTGCCACCTCTGCGATAGCGTGCTGCAATACCGTCCTGAATACGAAACTGAGCGTCCGTGGTTCGGGCACACTGACGGCGGCCTGACGGAGAATGGCAGGCAGCATTGCCCTTATGTGAATCCGGAAAGCAGTGAAACCCGGCTGAAAAACCGGCTGCAACGGTTTGTGCCTGACGCCCGTCCAAAGGTCAGGAAAGCTGACTGGCACTGTTCGCAATGTTCTGGCGAATACCATGGGGAACGTTATTGCCTGAACTGCCAAACCGGAAAGTTCAGCATCGTGGCCACTTCCATAGCAAGTATGGGAGAGGTGATATTAGAATGCTGGAATGCCATCTTGCTATTACGCCCCTGGGCCATCACATCACCGCTGAGGATGCTGTCAACACCAGCCCCAGAGTCTGGAGCTGCATTCACTGCGGTTGTGGACTCATACTTCATGCAGGCTCACAACAAGAGGCAGCCTGGTTTGAACATGACCAGCTCAATGTCGCCAACAAGTTGCTGATGGGATGCTCATATCTCGACCCAGAGGTGAAAGAAGACGCTCGACAAAGAAAGCTGAAGTTGATGCTGGCAGCCGTGGAGCCTGCACCAATGGTTTTGTCGTGGCACTGCGTTTTGTGCAAAAGAGATTATGACGGAGAAAGACACTGTCGAACCTTTGGCACTGGCATTTACAGCACAGAACTGAATCTAAAGACAGCCTCGCCATCCTAAGCATCAACATCAACATCAACATCAACATCAACATCAACATCATTTTCGCACTTCCCCTTTCAGATAGAATGACCCTATCCGAAATGAATGAACCACGGACGTACCCTTCTAGATACCGATAGAAACGTAAAAGGTCAGGCGGTAGCTGCTGATCCAGATCGCGGACGGCAAGCCCGTGAACAATACGATACCAGCATAGTTCTTTGCGTTATGGAGGCTCGGGACAGACTTACAATAACGTCAGGCTACTGACAACCCCGTGTCACCGAGATTACTTCGTGCGGTAGCAGAAAGCTCGGTGGCACGGGTTTAGATTGCTGAGTATTTCCGAGGAAAGGGTTCCCTCAATTTGATAAATCAGCTATGCAAGTACTTCTTAAAGTTCTCCGCCTGCTCCAGCACGCTCTTGTAGACCTCATCATTGGCTACCGGGGGGAAGCCATAGCGGTGCAGGAGAAGGATAAGGTCTACTTTCAGCTTGGCCTTAATGTCATCGCGGTTGCTCCAATCGGGGTACTGGGCACTGTCATCGACAATCACCTTCATCTCTTTGGCCAATTCCAACATCTTATCGTCGTCATAGGTGAAATCGTACTTCTCGCACATATGCGCTAGGATATCGAGAAAGGCTTTCTCTTCCATGTCGATGCCAATATCGGCGAACGACATCATCTCGGTCTTAATGTCGTAGATCATGTCGGCCATTTGCTTGGTGAATGTATCGAACTCTTCACCGTTGAGCACGTCGTTCTCCTTACGCTGGTTGTACTGTTCAACCAGAGCTTGGAAACGTTTGGAGAAGTTGATCCCCTGAAGTTGGTTCACCTTTTGAAAATCGCTGATGGCTTTTGCCAACATTTTTTGCAGTAGTTGCATCCGGGTGTTGGGCAACTTGATCTTGCCAATGCGAGCCATGTACTCATCATCAAATATGTCGATGGTCTCAGCTTTATCTTCGCCTAAAGTAAATATCTCCTCTACTCCCTCAGCCTTAAGTGCCTCGGCAATCATCTCACGCACTTTCTGGTTCATCTGCGCGGTGTCTGGCGCATCGCCCTTAGTCAGCTTGAAGACAATAGAACGCACGGCCAAATGGAAATGAATTCGCTCTCGCTCATCCTGAGTAATCTCTTCACTACCAACGCAAACGTCATAGGCGGCTTTCAGGCGTTTCACCAATCCCATAAAGCGAAGCTCAATCTTCTTAGTCTGCAGGGCAAACTCGGCGGCCCGGTTGAGGCATTCCAGTTGTAGGGTCGGTGCACCAGAGAAGTAATCGCGGCTGTCGAACGTATGGAAAACCTGAGCAAGCAGATGCAGGTGGTTACGCACTTCAATCAGTGACTGCTGGACATCTTCAAAGTTAGATTTATCAGCCTTTGAGTACATAGCCAATGCCATGTTCATCCGGCTTTTAATGCCGATGTAGTCGACTACCAACCCCTTTTCCTTACCCTCAAAGCGTCGGTTTACCCGCGAAATAGTTTGGATCAGATTGTGCTTTTGCAGCGGCTTATCGATGTAAATAGTATCAAGTTCGGGCACATCAAAACCAGTCAACCACATGTCCACCACAATGGCAATTTTGAAGTTGGACTTAGGGTTCTTGAACTGCTTGTCCAGCTCCCGGCGGTACTCCTTAGTACCAAGCAAATTATACATGGCCTCTTCATCATCCTGGCCTCGGGTCATTACCATGTTGACCAGAGGAAGGCTCATCAATTCTTTTTTCTCTTGCTCGGTAAGGGCGACACCATCGATAGCCTGTTTCGCCTCGAACCAATCGGGGCGCTGTAGCTTCAAACTCTTGTAGAAATCGTAGGCAATCTCGCGGCTGGCACAGACAAACATCGCTTTGCCTTTGATAGTCGAACCTTCCGTCACCCGTTTTTCGTAATGCTGGGCGAAATCCTTGGCCAATGCCTCGATGCGATCCGGATCGCCCAGGATGGAATTCATATTGGCCGTGGTTTTCTTGCTCTCTTCAATCTGGTGTTCACTGGCACCCAGTTTTTCACATTCTTGATAATACTGCTCAATCTCTTCCAGCTTACTGTTATCAAGCACCACTTTGGCAGCTCGCCCTTCGTAGACAATCCGCACCGTGATTTCATCGTTAACCGACTCGGTCATAGTGTAGCTATCGATGGTGGGGCCAAATACATCCAGAGTGGCGTCGATAGGGGTGCCGGTAAAGCCAACATAGGTAGCGTTAGGCAGCGAGTCGTGTAGATATTTAGCAAAGCCGTAGGTCTTTTTCACCGTTCCGGTTTCAGCATCGATGCTGATCTTCAGGTCGAGGTTGATCTGGCTTCGGTGGGCTTCGTCAGAAATACAGATGATATTGCTGCGATTGGAGAGCAGTTGGATATCTTCAGTAAACTTGTGGATGGTGGTCAGGAATACCCCGCCGCTAGCGCATCCGGCCAGCTTGTCTCGCAAATCCTGACGGCTGGTGACCGGTTCAATAACTGCATCGCCGATAAAAGCGGTGGCATTGCAGAATTGCTTCGAGAGCTGTTCATCAAGATCGGTGCGGTCGGTAATGAGAACAATGGTCGGACTGGCAAAATCGACGCTCTTCATCAACAACCGGGTAAGGAACTGCATGGTATAGCTCTTGCCACAGCCAGTAGCACCAAAGTAGGTTCCCCCTTTACCGGTGCCACCGATATTCTCGCCGTTAGCCGTTATCTGCTTGCGCTCTTTATTAATGTTGTAGTAAAGCTTGCGGGCGGCGTAATACTGCGGGTAGCGACAGCAGATTTTCACTTCCTGTTTGCTGGTGTCTGGGAAGAAAACGAAGTTCTTCAACACGTCCAGCAAACGGACAGGATGAAAAAGCCCTTGGATCAGAGTGTAAAGACCATTGATGCCATCTTGCTCGGCGGACTCGTTACCATTCACCTTGCGCCAGGCGTAGTAGAACTCGTAAGGGGCAAACAGGTTTCCCAGCTTATTGTTCACCCCATCACTGAGAATACACAGCGCGTTATAGACAAACAGCTTAGGTATATCGCGCTTGTAGCGTACACAAAGTTGGCGCCAGGCGTCGTAGGTGGTGGCCTCTTCTTCACGTACCGCCGATTTAAACTCGAAGACTACCAGCGGCAGGCCGTTCACATACAAGATACCATCGGGGATACGCAGTTGCAGTCCGCCGTCCCGGGCCTGGCCTTCTATCCCCAGTTGATTAACCAACCGGTAGATATTATTGCCCACCTCGGCAATCTCTTCGCCATGCCCTGTGAATAAGCTAGCTAACTGCTCTGATAAGGTGCTGGTATCCATCAGCTCGATATAGAGGTCTTTCTTATTACGATCTTCACGTTTAAGTAAAAAGCCGTTGCTGAGCCAGTGGCAGAAGGTTTTATTGCTCTGGTAGAGATCGCTGGCAGGGAGAGCCTGCAACTGATGGAGGATGTGAGAAATCTCCCCTTTAGTGATCCCCTCAGTCTGATACTGGTTGGCCAGATACTGGCGCAGGTCATCCGTAATCAGCACCTCACTTTTCTCTTTTCGCGGCACATTGCTACCGACAAAATGAGGGTAACAGGGTTGGCCTTCCGCATTCGAGTGCTGTCCCAGTAGGGAGATAATGGCCTGTTCCAGCTTCGCTTCCGTGAAAATATGGCTCATGGCAATGGCTTATTGTTCGGTTGTTAATGGTTATAGGGCTACGTAACCCATCGCTACATCGCCCCACAGGATCGGCCCGCGTACTTAACTGACGAGTTCGGTCTCAATTTCATCGAGGCGAAGCTCACCAGAAATCAGTTTGGGTAGAAGAGTATCTCGTACTTTTAAAAGACTTTGAGACTGCTCATTACTCGAGTTGCCCCATTCAATAAATGATTTGACCCGCTGATGAAACAAATGTTGTACTTCTTTTGTAGGCAAAACTATAGGTTTTCGGTCTAGCGAACCTTTCCACTTAGCATATGGGATGGTTGATCCTTCACAATGAAGGGTTGCATATTCCACAGTTGATCCCTGATATGCTTCGAAAAAAGAGAAATATAGGGATTCCGAATCTTTAGCTGTGAGAGTAAAAACTGTTGAGCGAGTAACTCCATTAAATGGAGCAATGCATACCTTATGGAAATATGGACGCATTGCTCCAAATAGAATATCCCCTTCCTTAAACAAAATCAGACTACTGTTAGCTTCTTCACCAGATTTTGATTTTGAAAGGAATGGTTCCTTTGTACCAATGCATTCAATTGGTACATATGGAATACGTTTAGTTTCACTCGATGGTTTTATCCGTTCATTTCTTAGTAAAAGAACATCACCTAGTTCTCCAGCCTGCCAACCTTTAGGTATCCATCCTTCCAAACCCAATGAAGGCTCGACGCACTCTTCAAAAGCGGCAGGGAATTGCTGACGAATATCGTTCGATAATGGTTTGAAATCGCTGCTTTCACGCGCAGCTTTACGGAACTCAGCACGGCGCAGTAACTCATCAGAAAACTCTAAATCCTGCTCGAAAAAACCTGCATCCAAGGCGTTATCGACCACGGGGTCAAAATCTACAAACCAGGACTTAAATAGTGCCTGCGCCATCTGCTCCAGGGTTTGGTTTATTTGGCGGTTTAGAGTGATTTTGTCATCGAGGTTTTTTAATACTCTTGCAATTTCAATCTGTTCCTCTTCAGGAGGATAAGATATTTCTAGCCTGCCAATCATTTCGTTGTTAAGACTTGCTCGTGTCGACATCGTTGAAAAAGCGAGCATGGATTGTCGAAATTTAGTACTCCTCAGATAATACCCTACATATTCAGGCACTAACTCGCTGTTCTGATGGGGGCGAAGGCGTTTGCAAAAACCATTAAAGGTCGCGTTTTCATAATCCTGGAGAGCAACACAGCTCATGCCCAGCTCATGCATTGTCTCGCTAGTACGCGTTAGGAATACATCACCACGTTTAACAGAGCAGTTTTCTCGTTCTTTGTCATTGGACTGTACTAAATCACCCAGTTCGTCCGGAGTAAAGTAGTTGTAAAAAACATCCTTAAATGTCAGAAATGGATGCCCACTACCAAAGTCCTTTGCTGGTTTTGATAACCCAGAACGAATATCGTAATGGTCAAGCAGCTTTGTCGTTTTCCAATTACTCCCCATACCCCAGCGCCTCCATATTGGAACGGATAGTCTGATCCAGATTTATCGCTTCATCCAACTGGCGATAGAGGGTCTTAGTCAACTCGTGCATTTTGGTTTCAAAAGCGATGCCATCATCCTCAATATCAACTGCCCCCACATAGCGGC
The DNA here is from genome assembly GCF_036759865.1 of Kluyvera genomosp. 2. NCBI lineage: Bacteria > Pseudomonadati > Pseudomonadota > Gammaproteobacteria > Enterobacterales > Enterobacteriaceae > Kluyvera > Kluyvera genomosp. 2. The sequence continues at coordinate 11,386 of NZ_JAPKIA010000029.1, read as the reverse complement.
CCGGAGTCAGAACAAAGTCGTTATCCTTGATTTCATCAAGTGTGGCGACTTTACAGAAACCAGCTTGATCCTGATATTGCTCGACACTGATTTCATTGGCCTCGATACGACGCTTGAGTTCGCTCTCGCTATTGCGCCAGGCGTGGAAGGTATCGGCTATGGTAGCGATATCCTCTTTAGTCAGCTCTTTTTGGGTACGGCTCACCATCGTGCCAAGATTGCGAGCATCAATAAACAGGGTCTCGCCGCGACGATCGCGGTAGCCATATTGAGGATTGGCTTTTTTGCTTTTGCTGATAAACCACATGCAGACCGGAATTTGGGTGGTGAAGAACAGCTGTCCTGGCAGGGCAATCATGCATTCGATACGATCATCTTCAATCAACTTTTGGCGAATCTCTCCCTCACCGCTGGTATTTGAACTCATGGAGCCATTGGCCAGCACAAAGCCCGCAGTGCCGTCTTCACTCAGCTTGGAAAGCATGTGCAGGATCCAAGCATAGTTAGCGTTGCCGGTAGGAGGAGTGCGAAAACCTGCAAAGCGCGGATCGTTGGTGAGCTCCGCCTCGTTGCGCCAGTCCTTCAGGTTAAAAGGTGGATTAGCCATGATGAAATCAGCCTTGAGATCTGGGTGCTGATCGGCAAAAAAGGTATCAGCCGGGCGCTCTCCCAGATTGCCGGAAAGTCCGCGCACAGCCAGGTTCATTTTGGCCAGCTTATAAGTGGTGCTGGTCAACTCCTGGCCGTAAATAGCGATGTCTTTACTCTTACCTTGATGGCTTTCAACAAATTTTAGGGACTGCACAAACATACCGCCTGAGCCACAGCAGGGATCATAGATCTTACCTTGATAGGGTTCGAGCATTTCAGCAAGCAAAGTCACCACTGCTTTAGGGGTATAGAATTCACCACCACCTTTACCTTCGCTGGCAGCAAACTTGCCAAGGAAATACTCGTAGACCCTGCCCACCAAGTCCTCTTCGGTCAGTTCGCATTCGTTGGCGAGCGTATCGATGTTCTCAATGCTATCAATGAGAGAAGCGAGCCTTTTCACCTCTAATCCCTGGCGTGAGAAGTAGTTATCCGGCAGAGCACCGGTTAGCGACGCATTGCGTTTCTCTATAGTAGAAAGGGCCGTGTCGATGATCACCGCAATGTCATCTTGCTTTGCGCGGGCTTTAACATAAGACCAGCGGGCATCTGGTGGCAGGAAGAAGACATTATCCTGTTGATAGAAAACATCCATATCGACAAAGGCTTCTTGGCCGTTGTCGATTAACTGCTTGCGCTTGGCTTCGAACTTGTCGCTGATAAATTTCAGGAATACCAAGCTCAACACTACGTGCTTGTATTCGGAGGATTCCACGCTGCCACGCAGCTGGTTGGCGGTATCCCAAAGTGTTTCTTCGAAGCCTTTGCCAGCTTTCTTGGTTGGTGATTTAGCCATGTAAATGTGTTCTCTTTTTCTAATGAAAAGCAACCGGATTCCCGCGATTTTGGACTAAGCCCTGATGAGCAGAAACCTCATTATGGGTTAATCCCTGTGCGAGTGGTCGCTAATGTATACAAAGTGATATTGGCTGGGATTATCCCATAAATGCATCCGGATTTAATTGCCGTAGGCCAAAATGGGTACAAATTCTCTGAAGCTCAAATTTCAACCAAGAATGTAGAAAACTTCATGAGGACGCTTGCTTGATGCCAAATAGCTGAAAAGGCTCTGATGAGCTTACAACTCCTACTAGAGTCTTGGGATAAAATGAGCATTAAATGATCCTATACGCTGCACACACTTAATGCATGTCTCCCGCGCTAACTGGGTGTAATCTCTCCAAATTAACGAAAGGATAAATAAAAACGCCATGACAGCACCTTCCCAAATTGACACAACCAGCTTACTCACAATACTGGGCGTCATCGCCGCTGTATGGGCGTTGATATCTCCTACTAGCAGACTACGACTTCGATTCTGCATGGCTTGGTGGGATTGGTGTATCGGTGGCGTGGTCTTTCTCTTCATTCACTATTTAGTATTTGCTCCTGTTTTAAAGAAGCTTGGGCTGTACTACAGCCTAGGGCCATGGAAATGGGGGCTCAATAGCTCAAGTGCGGTTTACCTACTTCTTCTCTCTGTCGCCTTATACTACTTTTGGCGCACAAGGTCTCCTAAACTGGCCAGAGGAAGAGTTCGCATCTTCCGCGAGCTAATTGAAAATTTGCATCTTACAAAGCGTTACGACGAGCTGGTGTTGCTAGTTGAACCCCAATTGTCGAAACTTATTTCCTTAACTAAGCAGCAATCTTGGCTTGTTCGCATAATTAATCATCTAGACAAACCCAACATTGACATGTCTGCTCTATTTGACGGGATTAAACCTCAAGCAAGACCAGCTTGGCGCGTGTACATAAGCCCTTTACTCCAGTATTTGAAGTCGTGCCGTTTGGCTCGCACAGAGGCCAATATACAAGCCCGTGAAATCCTCTTAAATCTAGTCACCTCTCCTGAGCTGACAATTCACCTGGCTCTTAGCCACCCACATTTTTGTCTTAAGCTCCTTCAAGCCGACGAAGTGATACGCTCCGACTTCATTGAAAACTACATGGATGCGTTACTCGATGCACCGGGAAGCCGCCTCTACGTGGAGTTAAAGAATAACCAAAATCTGCTTCGTGGAAATCGTCTGCTGCTACCGGAGAACAACCGATTACTTCGATTCTTCTTCGCCGATGCAGCTTTGGCGATGAATAACGGTCTGGATAATGCCATTGGCACTGCGGTGTGTCGGCGACTGGATGAAGATAATAAACTAGCCGAGAGGTTGAACAAATCATTGGGATCCTACTATGACTCAGGAAGATTTCGTTGCCCGATCAATTCGGGCTTAACGCTCTTTGAGATCATGGTCCATGAGGGTATTCATCAGGGCCTGCAAGACCATATGTGGTTGCATTACTTTGGGCACTTCGCGGAAAAAATTTTGAAGCAAATGGATACGTCACCCGATGAAGAAATCTATCAGGAATGGCCTACACCTTTTCATTATCTTCTTTACCGCTTAATTAGTATCGCTACCGATTGGGCCGAACAGTGCGCGCTCATTGATGATTCAGAGATTCCGGAGGCGACACGCTCCGCTGATAAATTTGACCAACACTATATTTCTAAAGAAGCGACCAAAGTCCTTGGGGTGATGCTCGAATACATCATCCCAAGCGAGAAATTATCTCCTGCATTCAAGAGATATCTGCTGGAAGTGGTCGTACGTTGTTACATCAAACTTGAGAACAATCCCAGGTTATCTGATGTCGCATTAGCACTCTTGACTAACGTAATTATGGGTAAGGATCTTCCGACAAAAATCTCTTATCGTTTAAAACTTCGGGATGAATTTAGGAGTATTGACCACATAATGAGGAAGGATGCTTTGAAGTTTGAACAAACCTTAGATGAATCACTTGCGTGATGTCCAAAACGGATTAGGGTGAAAAGTTAGCGTAAGCTATTAATCCTCTGAAAGCGCATGACTTACTTAAGCCTGCGTTGCTGACGTTCTCGTGAGCTCATGGAAAAAATTTGCCTATAAAAAACCTGCTTGTAAGCTGGCTCTTTTGACTTATGTCGCCGTTGCTTGAGACGCATAACCAAAAAACCTAACCAATTGAATAAAAAGGAATTTATTTAAAATACGTTGTGATTTTCACCAATATTTTGGCGTATGAAGCAACCATTGGGTTAACGTGATCGTAGCTTTAAAATTTGGTTGAGCCTAGCTATGGTATCTGTTCTATGGACGAGTAATCTATTGGAGGTTGCATTGATCGTTCCACTTCAAAAAAAAACTGAGGCTGGAAAGCCTTACACACGTATACCTGAAAATGAAATCAGGTTGGTGGAACTTAGCTCTGTTTCAGATGGAGATCTGGTAGAGCTGTGTCGGCAGAGTAGGACACATCCGCAATACGTTCCCATCGAATGTCTTCTTTACTACGTCCGACGCTGCGCATCAACTAACCCATCCCTTTTTGAACAGCTCTTCAAGGTTCTTTCAGAACGAATACTTAGGAAGCTTCCGAGATCCGAAAGCCAAGGCGGAATTACTGTATCAATGACAAATAGCGACATCCGAGAAGGTGTGTATGACCGCTTCATTGAGATGCTTATGATCGACAAAGCAGGCTACGAAGAACGATTGGACATGTTCGAAGTGCGTTTTGATCTGGCTTTATCGAGATTAAAAAAAGACGCTCAAAGGAAATTTTATCGGGCTGAGAATAGAAATACCGATTTGGGATTTAATGATTATTCGGCCGACCTTAATCCAGAAGTTGAGACTGCATCTGAGGGGTATGATCCTTTTGAGGCAACAGATATCGATAATTATCGTTACCGTTGTAGGCTTGATGCGGCGATTGAGACTCTACCTGAACTACAGCAGAGAATCATTGAAATGACCCGATTAGATATTCCAATAGACTCGATTGACCCAAATGAGATGACTATTTCCAGGGCACTCGATAAGGTTGAAAAGACCATTCGTAATCAAAAAAAGAAGGCACTCGCAAGTCTTCGTATACTGCTTCAAGGGGACCTATGATGACAGGACTTTCACCTCAAGCATCCCTGGAAGAGGTACTAGAGTCATTCTCTATAGAGCATGATGTAGGTACAGCAACCTTGCAAAAATATCTTGCTGCATATCCACATTTTTCAAATGAAATCATAGATCTATCTCGTGAAATGGCAAGAACATTAGCAGAGGATGAGGAACCGCTATCTGAATATGATCGCTGCTTGATCAGTTCGGCCGTCACACGCATCCAAAATGCTCCAGGAAAAACGATGATAGATCCATTCGCTGATCTCTCAGTTCAAAAAATGCGTGATATCTCCAAAACACTAAACTTACCTCGACAGGTAGTCATGGCATTTAGGGAGCGAACCGTAGCTCCCGGATCTATTCCTCAGCGATTTTTAAGCAGATTCGCTGAACTGCTGCAAAGCAGTGTACAACATCTCACAACCGCACTTGAAAAGCCCCCCATGGCGGTTGCAGGAAGTTATAAGTCCGACGGGAAACCGTGCAATGTGCAGAAGATTACTTTCGAACAACTCCTTCGAGATGCTGATTTGTCTGAAGAAGATATCGCTACCTTAATGGAAGAGGACATTTAACGTGCAAGCCGTGGAATTGGCCCGCGAGGCCGCTGCTGTTCTACATGATCAAGCTGTAGCTTCCGGACATGACCCATGGAGACCATACGAGTTTGCTGTTGCAGAGGCTGACAGAAGAGGCTTTGACGTAGAGGGCACAAAGAAAGGCTCACCTAGCCTCAGAGGGGCGCGAGCACGTTTCTTCCCAATGGAGAAGTTCATCCTCCACGAAAAATGCACAACCCTTTTTGAACAAGCGTTCCTAGTTGCCCATGAAATAGGTCACGCTGAACTTGGCGACGACATTGAAGAGGATGACCAAGGTTATACTATAGACCCAACAAGAACCTCCGAAGCTTCTCCGATGGGGGCTGAGCGGGTTGTTGACTATAGTCGCAGGCAGCGTCGAGAGGTCCAAATGGATCTATTCGCGCGTGAGTTTCTGCTCCCCCGGCATGTAGTAAAAGCGCTTTATCTGGAAGGGATGAGTGCGTTAAGTATTGCAGAGAAGCTTGGTGCTCCCTTCGATGTGGTTGCGCAACAGATATTTGATGCATTGTTACTACCCTCACCTTTACCTGAAGATACAGAGCCCGCGATTGAATACCCATTGAACGCAGAGCAGGATAAAGCCGCCGCCCATCGAGGCCCGGCCTTTCTGCTTGAGGCCGGGCCTGGTACGGGCAAGACTCAGACTCTAGTGGGACGGGTAAAAGGATTGCTTTCCGATGGCGTAGATCCAAGAAAAATTCTTTTGCTGACGTTCTCTAACAAAGCTGCGGGGGAAATGGCTGAAAGGATAGCTCGCGTTGACACGGAAGCTGCAGCTGCAATGTGGATTGGCACTTTCCACTCATTCGGCCTCGATCTGATTCGTCGATTTCATGACGAACTGAATTTGCCGCTCGACCCTCGACTGCTGGACCGGACGGAAGCAGTAGAACTGCTGGAACATGAGTTTCCTGTATTAGATCTGGTTCATTATCGCAATCTTTACGATCCAACCCGGATGATTGCTGACATCCTCACCGGCATCTCTCGTGCCAAGGACGAGGTAGTCGATGCAAAAACCTACCTCGCGTTGGCACAGGCCATGCGCGATAGAGCTGTTGGTATTGAAGATATAGCAACGGCAGAAAAAGCCATTGAAGTCGCCAAAGTATACGCCACTTACGAAACCCTCAAAAAGCAGGCTCGATGCATTGACTTTGGGGACTTGGTTTCATTGCCAGTGACGCTTCTTGAAGAAAATGAAGCCATTCGATCTCACATCCAATCCACTTATGAGCACGTTCTAGTCGATGAATATCAGGATGTGAACCATTGTAGCGTACGACTGCTAAAAGCCCTTTGTGGCGATGGCGAAAACTTGTGGGTGGTTGGAGATGCTAAGCAGTCAATCTATCGCTTCAGAGGCGCTTCGTCATTCAACATGACTCGTTTTGGGAATGAGGATTTCCCAGGCGGGTTGCGATATCGTTTAAAAACGAACTACCGGTCTGTACCCGAAATAGTGTCGGCATTTTCAAATTTTGCGCTGAATATGGCTGTAGGGGATGCTGACAGTGATTTAAACGCAGAACGGAAAAGTGATGCCCAGAAACCTGAGCTGCGTTGTGTAGATCAAGGATTTCTTCAAGCGCCCTCAATTGCGGACGCGATAAAGGAGATGCAGAACTCCGGTTACAAATACAGTGATCAGGCAATCCTGTGCACGGGCAATGAGAAGCTTTCAGAAATCGGGCAACAACTTGAGCTCTTAGGCATCCCTGTACTTTACTTGGGTAGTGTATTTGAACGCCCCGAGATAAAGGATTGGCTGACACTGCTCTCCCTCTTAGTAGATCGTCGTGCAATGGGCTTGGTGCGAATAGCTTGCCTGCCTGAGTTTACGATGTCACTGGATGATGTTGGCAGTATCCTTACACATCTGCGTGAAGATGAAACCGGAAGTGATTGGAAAACCAAAATCGATGACTTTCAGATCTCAGACGATGGGCGCACAGCCTTAAATCGGCTTGTCAAAACACTTAGCGGTTTTAGTGCAAATGACTCCCCTTGGAGCGTGCTGGCAACTGTACTTTTAGACAGGACGCGAATCGCGGCCCGTATGGCAACATCAACAGACTGCAGTGTCCGCTCCCAATGTATCGCAACTTGGCAGTTGCTCAATTTTTTACGAGCACAACCCCTTAGCGGGGAAGGGGTATTTATCACTCGCACATTAGATCGCATCCGTCGTTTGGTTCGGCTAGGGGATGATCGCGATCTTCGGCAGCTTCCGACGGCAGCACAAAGCATTGATGCAGTGCGTCTCATGACCATTCATGGAGCAAAGGGACTCGAATTCCCTGTGATTCACTTACCCGGTATGAACGCAGATACTTTACCAGGTAATCCGCAGAAGCAGGTTTGCCCACCACCCAATGGCATGATTGCAGGGGGTAGGTCCAATGCCAAGGAACAATTTAATCTGGAGTATAAGGCGGAGAGAGAATGCTTATTCTACGTTGCGTTGTCCAGAGCTGAAGATCGGCTATTTCTCTATGCTACTACGCGGAATGCTGCTGGCAGCACTCGAAAGTTATCTGACTTTTTAAACCGTATAGGGCCCAGCTTAGTTCAAAATAACGTAAAGCCTCTACATGCGGTAATCGAAAAGCCCGAGTCATTACCTGTGGATTGGGTTATCAGCGGAGACCTAGTTCTAAGTGGTGCTCAGATTTCCCTATATGAGTCCTGCCCTCGCCGTTTCTTCTATACGCACATTCTCCAAATTGGAGGACGGCGTACTCCAACGCCATTCCTAAAGATGCATGATGCTGTTCGCAATGTATTCCAGGAATTGGCCAACACTGCGCCCGTAAAAATAACGGACATAGAAGATAGGGTCACGCAGGCATTTACTATCGAAGGCCTAGCTGAACACGGTTACGCTCCTGAATTTAAGTCACTAGCAATTGGCATGGTTAACTATTTCGCTTCGATTAGGGAAAGCCACAACTCTGAAGCAACCTGTGTCTTCACAATAAAGCTTGGGGAAACCTTTATCACCATACAACCTGACGATGTATTGGTTCATCCAGATGGACGTAAAACATTTCGCCGGGTGAGAACAGGACATAAAAGAGATAAAGAAGAATCGGACTTAGGCGCGGCTGCCTTTGTACTCGCAGCACGGCAGGCTTTTCCAGATGCAATGATGGAGTTAGTACACCTTTCTGACCAAACAGTGACACCAATCAATCTGACCGCTAAGCAGTTGGATAACAGGTATAAAAAAATTCTTACTACCCTTGACTCAATAGTTAAAGGAGTCTTTCCAGCAGAGCCATCATCTCGAGTATGCCCCTCCTGCCCGGCATTTTTCGTCTGCGGATTGACGCCTGCAGGCGTGCTTCAAAAAAAATCTAAAAAAAATTTACCGGTCTGATTGACCTGCATCGATTGAGTAGTAGAGCCAGACACCGTCTGGCCAAACTCAAAAGGTGATGCAAAATGAATACTGAAAATATAAACGATATTGACGATGTCGGAGAAGCAATTCGCGAAGGCCGTGCTCTGCGTTCAGCACGCGCATACCGCATCTTGTTTGCCCAAGAAAACCTGGCTTTTCGCGCAATCGAAGTCAATGATCCTGTGCCACTTGGTCGTCAAATCCTGATTGCTGCTGGCCTACGTGCAAATGATGATTATAGCCTGTTTGCCATTCTGGAAACGGGGGATTTCGAAGACTTGCGCCTTGATGAACCCTTCGATTTACGCGGTCGAGGCGCAGAGCGATTTGTGGCCTTCCAGACCGATCGCGATTTCAAACTGACGATTAATGAGAGTCAAGTATCATGGGGCAAGCCCGCAATTTCAGGCTCCGCGTTATACGACCTGGCGAAACCCAGCGACGGAGATGCCGTTTTCATGGTTATTCGTGGTGGAAACGATCGTCAGATTGAACCGAACGAGGCCGTAGATCTTACCGCCCCGGGGGTTGAACACTTCATCACTGCACCAAAGCGCAAACCGAAGATTGACATCGTAGTCAATGGTCGCGAAGTCCAGGTATGTGATAGTCACCAAACTTTCGAGCAGTTAGTTGCTATCGCTTACCCTGGTGAAGCTCCAGCACCTGAGATTGTGTACTCAATTACATATCGCGGCGTGGCCTCAAAGCCACATAGTGGTGAATTGGCCGCTGGTGGCTTTGTTGAGGTAAAAAATGGGAGCGTGATCAATGTCAGCCGCACCATTCAATCTTAATAGCGACCTTAAGCGCTTGCGTGAGGAAGGATACTACGTACAAATCGTGGGTGGCTTCTTGGTGATGCGTGAAGTGCCGTATGTTAACGCGCAGTTGGAAGTTAAGACCGGCACGCTCATCTCAAGTCTTTGCATGTCTGGAAACGTTACTCAAAAGCCAGAGCCGCACACGATTCACTTTGATGGAGACTATCCGTGCAATTCCCAGGGTGCGCCCATCCAAGCTATTGCACATCAGAGCGTTGCGGTGGATCTGGGACATGGGTTGAGTGCTCAGCACATGTTCTCCAGTAAACCCGGGCCAGAGGGTTACAGCGATTATCATCAGAAGATGACGACGTACGCGACAATCATTTCTGGCCACGCAGCGATCCTCAGACCTGACGCTACTCCACGTGTGTTTAAAAATCCCGACGAGGAGGATGGCTGTGTATTTAACTATCTGGAAACTGCTTCAGACCGAGTGGGAATAGGGGCGTTGACCGCACGACTTGAAGGTCAACGTATCGCTATCCTTGGCACTGGTGGAACAGGATCCTATGTGCTGGACCAGTTGGCGAAAACTCCAGTGAGTGAGATACGCCTCATCGACGGTGATGATTTTCTTCAACACAACGCTTTTCGTGCCCCAGGCGCGCCGTCGATAGACACTCTCCGTGAGGTGCCAAAGAAAGTGGATTACCTAGCGGGTATCTACAGTAATATGCACCGCCATATCGTGCCACATGCAGTGCAAATGGACATAGATAATCTCAACCTTCTGGACGGAATCAACTTCGCCTTCCTTTGCATGGACGCTGGCGAGCCGAAGCGCTTGGCGGTGCAGAGGCTAGAGGATATGGGAGTATCCTTCGTAGACGTGGGAATGGGCCTCGAGCTAGTAAACGGCTCGCTTGGTGGTATCCTCCGTGTGACGGCAAGTACCCCCAATAAGCGCGATCACTTTGGCAAGCGCGTGTCTTTCGAAGGTGGGGGAGTTGAAAATCTTTACGCGTCAAATATCCAAGTCGCAGAACTAAATATGATGAACGCGGCACTTGCCGTAATTAAATGGAAGAAACTCCTCGGCTTTTATCGTGACCTAGAAAACGAACATCACTGTTCCTATACAACCGACGGAAATATGCTGCTGAATGGTGACTCGCTATGATTCGTCATAACCAGCTTACCCCCTGCTTTGTAAAGGGGGTACCGCGTATACTTGAACCTGGCATTTTGTACGTTTCAATGGAATACGGTACCGTGGTCCACAGTTGCTGTTGTGGCTGTGGCCTTGAAGTAGTGACACCTCTGACTCCAACAGACTGGCGTCTAACCTTTGATGGGGAAGCAATTTCGCTTTGGCCATCGGTAGGCAACTGGAATTTACCCTGTCGATCGCACTATGTGATTCAAGGTAATCGAGTGGTAGAGGCTGGGCATTGGGACAAAGCTCAGATTGATGCAGAGAGGCGTCGCGACAAAGCGGCTAAGGCGCGCTACTACTCACAAATTGAATCTCCTGGGGCTCAGAAAGAGTTGAAACCGAAGCCTACCAATGGGCCTGCTGGAACGATGGCTAACCGAGAGAGCATTTGGGCCAAGCTACTGCGATGGTTAAGTTAGGGTGAGGGCTTCAAAAGCCTTTCATTTTGCTTCGGTTGCTTACTGGGCACGGATCAATTAATGCATTTTTTATAAGGAGATAACTGCAACCGTCAACAGTATTTATCGGAAATTATCAAAACCAGATGTGTTTTAGTACTTAAATATTCGGGGCAGATGATACACTCAGAATTTAAACATCGACAATTAGCACGTTAAGGAAAACCCAAAAGGCAGCTTATTCAACATGCCGTCTTTCTGAGCAAAATGTGGGTATGTATAATCATTTTAACTTTGGATCCATTTAATGTGTTGCGTGATGCCTTGCTCTAAGTTGAAAAGGGCTTTGTTGAATAAATCAGATTTCGGGTAAGTCTCCCCCGTAGCGGGTTGTGT
>NZ_JAPKIA010000028.1:0-34146 GCF_036759865.1 Kluyvera genomosp. 2 | reverse complement strand
GCTCCGGATGAATATGATGATCTCATATCAGGAACTTGTTCGCACCTTCCTTAGGTACTTGTACCGGGCTGGTGGTCGGCGTAATATCAGACGTGCGAATATCTGAGTTAGCCGCCTGCTGTACGGGGCGGTTTTTCTTTTCCATTACGCCACCTCGCCACGCGACTCAGCGATGCGCTGATTAATCCACTCGTCAATTTCACTTTCAATAAAAGCGATAGAGCGGGAACCAATTTTAATTGCTGCGGGAAAACGTTTCTCGCTCATAAGACGGTATAACCACGCCTTACTATAGCCAGTACGCTTTTGTACCTCGGCAAATCTAATTAATGACTGAGACATATTTACCTCGTAACGTCCATTGCGGTTTACGAGATAGTTACACTAAAAACCATAGTAATATAGGTAGGCATGATTTTGTTGTGTACCCACCCTTGCCGATGAATCAAAAATATTGGGGGGTACTAATAATGGGTAGGTAAAACACACTTATGATGACTAATGCCACGAAAAATCATGTAGAGCACCCACCATTACTCATGAATGGTAGGCACACACTATCCTTTTGATTTTTTTATCCTTCTCCCTATACCTTGCAGACAGGATGGGCGTAAAACAAGGTTCACCGCCTCCGCCATATTTTTACCTGCCCCCCGTTCCGTCAAGTAATCAATTACTTCTTTTTTTGTTGGAGCTGTCTGGGGGTCGTCTTCATCATAAGTTGACCAAAGTTCCTTTATAGCATCCTGAACGAATTCCAAACCTTCACTTTGATGTTCATATTTGGGAAGTAATAGAATGCCACCATCATTTTTCTCCGGAACAACATCAATAACATTTTGATCGGAGATAGTTTCACAACCGAAAGAAATTATTTTATCTGGGGATGGCTTACGTACAAAATCAACGCGCTCATTTTCAACCCACATAAATAGTGAATCACGAGTAATTATTGTTTTATCTTTTGATATGTCATTTTTACGATCAGTTGGCTTAATTTCATAAAATTCTTCACAGCCATTCCATTCATCACCGATCCATCTAACCGAAAGACATTGAACTGGAGTTAACACCCCACGACGGATAGCGCTTATGATCCCTTCGGATATTCCCCAAGCCATTTTCCAGCGTTCATGACGAGTACTTCTAACTCCCTCAAGACCATTTGCATAATCATAGGGGTCAATTCCCGCAAGCAATAACGCAGCCTGGGTAATACTAAACTCCTGTACTGTTTTCCAATGAGATAGATCAGGAAGGTTTTCAACAACAGGCATATGCTACCTCGCGCCCTCTAATTTTGGCGGCTATGCCTCCCCGCAGAGGTATACGGGTTTTCGGTGATCAGCCTAGACATAGCCTATTCTTTGTTCGTCTACAGAAGTCTACCCCGGTATAGAATAACTGTCTATTCGTCCAGTCATGAGGATTTACCAAAACGCCCGTGAACCACGTTTTCACGGTGTTCCAGCGCATCCATATAGTCGGCATACCATTGAAGCATTTCCCGGCGGCCATCGAGATATTGAGCGTGATTGTATGTGCCTCGAATAGAGTTTTTATCGACGTGGGCGAGCTGCGTTTCAATCCATGCGGTGTTATAGCCCTGTTCGTGGAGAATGGTACTCATGGTGTGGCGGAAACCGTGGCCTGTCACTCTCCCGGCATACCCGATGCGTTTAAAAACCTGGTTAATGCTGGCTTCACTCATGGTTTTACGCGGATCATTACGCCCAGGGAATATATAGGGATAGCGGCCTGTCATTTCCCGGATACGCATGATTATGGCTTGGGCCTGTAATGACAATGGCACGATGTGTGGGCGGCGCATCTTCATTCGCTCTGCTGGGATTTCCCACACCGCAGCATCAGCATCGATTTCCTGCCATGTAGCCCCACGCAGTTCGCCAGTTCTTAAACCGGTAATGATTAGCAAACGTGCTGCCAATACCACCAGCATACTGCCGGAATACCCAGAAAGAGCCTCAAAGAACGTCGGTAGCTCAGACGTATTCAGGAAAGGATAGTGCTTGGATTCATGCCCCTGCATAGCACTGGTGAGATCTGGCGCTGGGTTGTATTCTGCCCGGCCGGTAACAATGGCATAGCGGAAGACTTCACCGCAGCGCTGCCTAACCTTCTTAGCCTTCTCCGTTGCCCCTCTCCCCTCCATTCGGCGAAGCACATTAAGCAATTCTAGCGGTTTGATTTCCGAGATCGGTTTTTTACCAATGTACGGAAAAACATCCTTATTGAATGCTTCCATAATGTCCGAGGCGTACCCCTCAGACCATTTATAGAGCTTGCTGGAATGCCATTCGCAGGCTATTTCCTGAAATGTATTCCTGACATTTAACTCTCGGGCTATCTTTTCTTCCCGCTTTGCTTCGCTAGGGTCAATGCCCCCGGCGATCCCCCTTTTTGCCTCATCACGTTTAGCCCGCGCATCTGCGAGGGTAACGTCTGGATATACCCCCAGAGCCAGCAGCTTTTCTTTGCCTGCTACACGATACTTAAGCCGCCAGTATCGTGCACCATTTGGGTTAACCAGAAGATAAAGCCCACCACCATCAGCAAGTTTATAGGGTTTATCTTTTGGTTTAGCGGTATCAACCTGGCGGGCGTTGAGCTTCATTGGGGGTATCTCCACAAGACCGAACAGCACATACCCCCGAATGTACCCCCAGAAGCATGTAGATTTTGGGGTATGTCAGTAGACGTAAAAATACTATCAGGAGCGACACAATGCAGAGTATAAGGGGTTTGAGTGAACTTTAGTAGACGTTAGAAGATGTTTGAATGGTGCCGATAATAGGAGTCGAACCTACGACCTTCGCATTACGAATGCGCTGCTCTACCAACTGAGCTATATCGGCCCTGCATGATGTGTTCACGAACGTGAATCACGGGGTCAAAGGTTAAAACTAACCGGGCGATGCGTCAATAGTCAGATTAATCAACCGCCTATTTTTGCATCGCCCGCCGTCAATTACGCACGAATCGTATCTTCACCAAAGCCGATCCACTTGTAGGTGGTCAGCGCTTCGAGCCCCATCGGCCCGCGAGCGTGAAGTTTCTGCGTGCTGACCGCCACTTCCGCGCCCAGGCCAAACTGGCCGCCGTCAGTGAAGCGGGTGGAGGCGTTGACGTACACCGCTGACGAGTCCACTTCATTAATAAAGCGGTTAGCGTTGCTCAACGTACGCGTCAGAATGGCATCAGAGTGCTGCGTGCCATGCTGGCGGATGTGCGCAATCGCACTGTCCATATCCGCCACCACAACCACGTTAAGATCCAGCGACAGGAACTCGTTGTCCAGCTCTTCCGCCTTCAGCGGCACCAGCTTCGCCGGGCCGTTTAACGTGCGCATCACGGTCTCATCGCCGTGCAGCGTAACGCCGCTGGTCGCCATCTGTTTACTCAGCGCCGGAAGGAAGCGGTCGGCGATAGCCTGGTTCACCAGCAGGGTTTCAACGGTGTTACAGGTGCTCGGACGCTGGGTTTTAGCGTTGACGATAATCTTCAGCGCAGGGTCAATCTCAGCCGTGTCGTCGACATAAATATGGCACACGCCGATACCACCGGTGATCACCGGGATTGTCGACTGTTCGCGGCACAGCTTATGCAGGCCTGCGCCGCCGCGTGGGATCAGCATATCGATGTACTTGTCCATCCGCAGCATTTCACTGACCAGCGCACGATCCGGGTTATCAATCGCCTGTACCGCCGCTTCCGGCAGGCCACACTCTTTCAGCGCTAGCTGAATAACGCCGACGGTCGCGGCGTTAGTGCGGTAAGTTTCTTTACCGCCGCGCAGAATCGCTGCGTTGCCGGTTTTCAGGCACAGCGCGGCGACGTCGACGGTCACGTTCGGGCGGGCTTCATAAATGACACCAATCACACCAAGCGGCACGCGGCGACGTTCGATACGCAGGCCGCTGTCCAGCAGCCCGCCGTCAATGACCTGACCTACCGGGTCGGCCAGCGTGCACACCTGGCGCACGTCGTTGGCAATCGCACTCAGGCGTGCGGGGGTTAGCGCCAGACGGTCCAGCATAGCTTCGCTCAGGCCACTTTCGCGCGCCTGGGCCAGATCGTCTGCGTTGGCGCGCAGAATCTCATCGCTATGAGATTCCAGATAGTCTGCAATAGTTTCCAGAACCCGGTTTTTTTCACGGCTGGACAGCAGCGCCAGTTTATAAGAGGCCTGCTTTGCCGCAATGCCCATTTGTTCCAGCATGTTGAACTCCTTAACGGGTGATCATGTCGTCACGATGAACCGCGACCGGGCCGTACTCATAGCCGAGGATGGCATCAATTTCCTGCGAGTGGTGCCCGGCGATGAGGCGCAGCGCGTCGCTGTTGTAGCGGCTGACGCCGTGCGCGATGTCCCGACCTTCAAGGTTACGAATACGGATCACTTCACCACGAGAGAAGTTGCCTGTCACGTTTTTAATGCCTTTTGGAAGTAATGAACTTCCGCGTTCCAGAATGGCGGAGGTCGCACCTTCGTCAACGGTCAACTCTCCGGCCGGCGGTGCGCCGAAAATCCAGCGTTTACGATTTTCCAGCGGCGTGTCCTGCGCGTGGAAACGCGTGCCCACGGCCACATTCGCCATCACGTCGCCAATGACGCCCGGCAGGCTCCCTGCGGCAATAATCGTGTCGATGCCCGCGCGGCATGCTACGTCGGCGGCCTGAAGTTTGGTTCCCATACCGCCGGTACCGAGACCGGAGACGCTATCGCCTGCAATCGCCCGTAGCGCATCGTCAACGCCGTAGACGTCTTTGATCAGCTCTGCGTTCGGGTTACTCCGCGGGTCAGCGGTGAACAGCCCCTGCTGGTCGGTAAGCAACAGTAGCTTATCGGCGCCGGCCAGAATCGCGGCCAGCGCGGAGAGGTTATCGTTATCGCCCACTTTAATTTCAGCGGTTGCCACGGCATCGTTCTCGTTAATCACGGGAACGATATTGTTATCCAACAGCGCGCGCAGGGTATCCCGGGCGTTGAGGAAACGTTCACGGTCTTCCATATCGGCGCGAGTCAGCAGCATCTGACCAACGTGGATGCCGTAAATAGAGAAGAGCTGTTCCCACAGCTGAATTAAGCGGCTCTGGCCAACGGCGGCAAGCAACTGTTTTGAGGCGATAGTCGCGGGCAGTTCAGGGTAACCCAGATGCTCACGCCCGGCGGCAATCGCTCCTGACGTTACAATGACAATTCGATGTCCAGCCGCATGAAGCTGGGCACACTGGCGAACCAGTTCAACAATATGCGCGCGATTCAGGCGGCGCGATCCGCCCGTTAAAACACTGGTACCCAGTTTGACCACCAGCGTCTGGCTATCACTCATGATTCTCTGCCGTTAAAAAGAAGAAGTATCGATCCAAACAAACGTTGTAACAGGAGTCTGGTCACTTGCCAACAGGCAGGACAGAAAGCGGGGGTTTTATTGCGCGGGATCAGGCAGCCTAATGGGGTTTATTGACAATTTTATGACAGAAAAAATTAAACATACTTTTTTATACTTAATCGGAGATTGTCATAAATTTTTAACACGTGCGGGATAAAAACGTTCCTGTTTTTTCACAGTGGTCTTTCACAGCACTTTTTAAGTATAAAAAAACCGGGATTGAGAAATGCAAAAAACAGCACTGGCATTAACGATGATGGGTATTATTGCGTCCTCTTCAGCTATGGCCGCGGAAGTTTATAACAAAGATGGCAACAAGCTGGACGTCTATGGCAAGGTCAAAGCTATGCACTATATGAGCGATGACTCCAGCGCAGACGGTGATAAAACCTACGTGCGTTTTGGTTTTAAAGGCGAAACCAAAATTAACGATCAGCTGACCGGCTATGGTCGCTGGGAATCTGAATTTTCCGGTAATAACGATGAAAGCACATCTACCCAGAAAACGCGTCTGGCGTTTGCTGGCCTGAAATTAAAAAATTTTGGCTCGTTTGATTACGGTCGTAACCTTGGCGCACTGTACGATGTTGAAGCCTGGACCGATATGTTCCCGGAATTCGGCGGCGACTCCACCGCGAAAACCGATAACTTCATGACCAAGCGTTCCAGCGGCCTGGCAACCTACCGTAATACCGACTTCTTCGGCGTGGTTGACGGCCTGGATTTAACCCTGCAATATCAGGGTAAGAATGACCGCAGCACCTATGCTACCGCTAACGGCGACGGCTTCGGCTCCTCCCTGTCCTACGATTTCGGCGGCAGCGACTTCGCTATCAGTGCGGCATACACCAACTCTGACCGCACCAATATCCAGCAGGCTAAATCTCTCGCCAAAGGCGGCAAGAACGCAGAGTCCTGGGGCACCGGCGTAAAATATGATGCCAATAATATTTACCTGGCGATGATTTATACTGAAACCCGCAATATGACGCCAATTAAAGGCCTGGTTTCCGCGGATCAGGGTTTTGCTAATAAAGCGCAAAACTTTGAAGCCGTCGCGCAATATCAATTCGACTTCGGCCTGCGTCCTTCTCTGGGTTACGTGCAGATGAAAGGCAAAGACCTGGGCAACGGAATTGGCGATCAGGATCTGATGAAATATGTAGACGTCGGCGCGACCTACTATTTCAACAAAAATATGTCGACATTTGTTGATTATAAAATCAACCTGATTGACGAAGATGCGGTCACCAAACGTCTGGCCATTATGACCGACAACGTGGTCGCCGTAGGCATGACCTACCAGTTCTAACGGTTATATGAAAAAAGGCCTCCAGAAGGAGGCCTTTTTTTATGGCTTAATATCAAGGCCAGCCGCTCGGCAGGCCTTGATATTGTTTATGCCGTACGTTTTACCGCTTCGTTGGCAAAGCCATCGGCTGGCTCCAGCGCTAAATCCAGACTCGCCAGCAGCTCGCTTGCCCGTTCGTGAAAACCGCGCAGCGTTTGCTGCAGACGCTCAACGACCTCAGGATCTTTGATCGCAACCGCCTGCCATGTCCCCTCTTTATCAAACAGGCCGAACTGGTAGCTGTAGGTAAAGCGGCGCTCTTCCGCTTCCATCTCCATCCACCAGCCCCAGAACTCACGCTTTTCCGGCGCGGGTTTCACGTTCACGCAAACGGCCAGGCAGTCGAAGAAAAAGCGGTTATCTTCGCACTGCTCTTCGCGGATATAGGGGCCAAGCGCAGTGAATTTCTTGATCAATCTACTCTTCGGGTGTCCACTCGGTAACGTCATTGCGATCTCCTTTAGTGATGCAACTGTTTTACCAAATCAATAGAATTTATCAATATATTAACAAAATCTATTATTGATCCACCCTGCAATTTCCTTCAGCGCCTTATCAAAATTACGGTACACCGGGTTAAACGGAATCGGCATCAGCTTGCCCTGCGCTGACGACGAGACGATTAAACGCGACTCCTCTTCCGGACTGAACGGATCGTTATCCCAGTAGCCAGAAAGCATCGGCGTTGGGCAGCGGCGCCCCAGCAGCCCCTGCGTTTTTAACGAGTAGCGGTTCAGCTCTACGCGCAGCGCTTCATCAGAGGCATCGTGCATGCCCAGCCGCGAGGCCAGCACGTCGAGGTACATTTCCGGTACGCGCCCCTGATGCAGCGGGTCGCTCAGCAGGCCATGAACGACGGGGCCAAGACAGGCGACGGCCTTCAGATTTTGCGCTTCCAGATAGGCCAGACGTACCGCAATGTTCGCGCCAAAGCGGAAGCCAAACGCGGCAACGCGCGTATGATCCACCCACGGCACATCGCGCAGCTGTTTAATCACCTGCTGATGCAGCAGGCTGGAATCCTGGGTGAGCCTCCATTTGGAAGAGAAACCGATCGACGGCATGTCTACCGTCAGCATAGCAATGCCGAGCGGCGCGAAATAGCGCTCATACAGGCTGTAGTAATCGGTCTGCAGGCCGTCAAGCCCGCCGCACATCAGCACCGTCGGGAACGGGCCGTCGCCTTTTGGCATATGCAGGAAGCCGGTAATCGGCGAACCGCCTGGAATGGCGAACTCCAGTTCGCGCATGGCGCCCGGCAGGCGTTTAGCCGCCTCTTCATAGGCGCGGTTGGCTAGCGCCTGCGCCTGTTCGGCGAGATCGTCGCCCTTCAGGTGTGGATAGGCAGCAATGCTGTAGAGATTGGAAGCGTGCAGCCAATGGCGACCGCTGAGCGTTTCATCCTGCTCCTGCATGGCCTTTTGCTGCCACTGCATTGCCTGCGTCGACCATTCGTAAATCCAGTTGCCGCCGCGATACCCTACCACGGTGTCGTACAACTCATCGTCGGTGCGTTCGGCCTGGCTCATGACGATACGCGCCTGCACGTCGAGGATTTCCTGCGGCGTTACGCCGCGCCAGATCCACATCAGACGGTTAATCATGCGATACCAGTGCGGGACGGTGCTGCCGCTGAGCGCCGAATGCATGCTGGAGGGACTGCCGGTATTAAACCGACGCACCAGCGTGGACGTTTCAGGGTGTTTAAAACGCGGCTTGAATAGCGTTTCGCTGAGATTAGCTTCAGGCATCACAAAACCTCCATGGATACGATCTTTTGTCCATTGTAACGCGTGGGGCTCTAAAAAAAACAACGCCCGGCATAACCGGGCGTGAGGAGCGCATTTATTGACTGAATTAACGGCCAGAGATAGGCGGTACGAACACCACGCCCATGTCCCAAGGCTGTTCAATCCAGGTGTCCTGCGGGATGTCGACCACGTAATCGTCGACCAGCGGACGACCGGCTGGTTTCGCGAAGATGGTGACGAAGTGCGCTTTTGGATACATTTCGCGAATTGCCACCGCGGTGCCGCCGGTGTCGACCAGATCGTCAATAACGATAAAGCCTTCGCCGTCGCCTTCCGCGCGTTTCAGAACCTTCAGCTCGCGCTGGTTATCGTGGTCATAGCTGGAGATGCATACGGTGTCGACATGACGAATGCCCAGTTCACGTGCCAGCAGTGCGCCCGGTACCAGACCACCGCGGCTCACGGCGATAATGCCTTTCCACTGTTCAGAAGGCATCAGGCGTGCGGCCAGTTTGCGTGCGTGAACCTGCAACATGTCCCAAGTGACGACGTATTTTTCGCTCATGTGAAGTGTCCCAGCCTGTGTTATACGGCTTAAAAAATGTTCAAGGGGGAAATAGGTTGCGCGAGATTATAGAGATCTGACGCACTAAAAACCAGTGTTAAGCGGAATCCACGGCACTTTTTACGTGGTTTATTCTACCGGAAGAGACAGAAAGTGGTATTCTCAACCCCATCGCGCAAGCCAGGCTTGTGGTATATGTCTATGCTAACCCTTTACCTGCAAGCGACTTTTGCAGAACGCCGTAAGGAGACTCATCGTGTCTGAACTGTCTCAATTATCCCCGCAGCCGCTGTGGGATATTTTTGCCAAAATCTGTTCTATTCCGCACCCTTCTCACCATGAAGAACAGCTCGCCGCACACATCGTCGGCTGGGCGAAAGAAAAAGGGCTTCACGCAGAGCGCGACCAGGTCGGCAACATTCTGATTCGCAAAGGCGCGACGCCGGGCATGGAAAACCGTAAACCGGTTGTGCTGCAGGCTCACCTCGATATGGTGCCGCAGAAAAACAACGACACCGTGCACGACTTCGCTAAAGACCCTATCCAACCGTACATTGACGGTGAATGGGTTAAAGCACGCGGCACTACCCTGGGCGCCGACAACGGTATCGGTATGGCGTCAGCGCTTGCAGTACTGTCCGATGAATCCGTTGAGCACGGTCCGCTGGAAGTGCTGCTAACCATGACCGAAGAAACCGGTATGGACGGCGCCTTTGGCCTGCAGCCAAACTGGCTACAGGGCGATATCCTGATTAACACCGACTCAGAAGAAGAAGGTGAAATCTACATGGGCTGCGCCGGTGGTATCGACTTCACCAGCAACCTGCCGCTGACTCGCGAAGCCATTCCTGCAGGCTTCCAGACCTTCAAGCTGACGCTGAAAGGCCTGAAAGGCGGCCACTCCGGTGGTGATATTCATCTTGGTCTGGGCAACGCCAACAAACTGCTGGCCCGCTTCCTGGTCGCTCATGCGGCGGAACTGGATCTGCGTCTGGTAGACTTCACCGGCGGCACCCTGCGTAACGCGATTCCACGAGAAGCGTTTGCGGCCATCGCGGTTCCGGCAGACAAAGTCGACGCGCTGAAAGGGCTGGTAGAAACCTACCTGCACATTCTGCAAAATGAGCTGTCGGCAAAAGAGAAAAACCTGACCCTGGTACTGGAAGCGACGACCGTTGAAGGTAAAGCGCTGACAACCGCGTCTCGCGATGCCTTCACTCAGCTGCTGAACGCGACCCCGAACGGCGTGATTCGTAATTCCGACGTGGCGAAAGGCGTGGTAGAAACCTCTCTGAACGTCGGTGTGGTTTCCATGACTGAAGATACCGCAACCATTCACTGCCTGATTCGTTCCCTGCTCGACAGCGGTAAAGATTACGTAGTGAGCATGCTGGAATCACTGGGCGCGCTGGCAGGGGCTAAAACCCAGCCGAAAGGCGGCTACCCGGGCTGGCAGCCGGATGCGAATTCACCGGTCATGAAGCTGGTACGCGAAACCTATCAGCGCCTGTTCAACAAGGTGCCAAACATTCAGATCATTCACGCGGGTCTGGAATGTGGCCTGTTCAAGAAACCGTACCCGAACATGGATATGGTCTCTATTGGGCCAACCATCACCGGTCCACACTCTCCGGATGAGCAGGTTCATATCGAAAGCGTTGGCCAGTACTGGCAGCTGCTGACGGAACTGCTGAAGGCGATTCCGGCGAAGTAAGTTCTGAGCCGCTCCCGGCGGCGCTTCGCTTGGCCGGGCTACGTAGAATGTAGCCCGGCCAAGCGAAGCGCCGCCGGGAATATCACCGCCCTACCTGATTTTTTCCATCCTATAGTTCACAAACGTCTCTCCGCGCGCCTCAACCTCTTGTTCAGCCAACACCACAAACCCCAGCCGTTCAAAACACGCTTTGGCCGTGATGCTCGATTCTACCGTTAACGCTCCCGTCGGTACTCTGGCGAACAGCGCGTTCAGCAGCGCGCTGGCAACCCCCTGTCGCGCATATGATGGGTCGACAAACAGCAGGTCGATATAGCGCTCAACGGCGGTGACAAAACCGACAGGCGTTTCATCAACCGTTGCCACCAGAACCAGCGAGTCAGCCATTTTTTGTCGCCAGCGCGCGTCATCCACCTGCGCCCAGGCGTTTATCTGCGCGGGCGAGTAGTGCTGCCTGGCAATTTCCCGCACCGCACGCTGGAAAATGCGGCACAGCGCGGAGAAATCATCATCACAATAGGCGCGAATTTGCATCATTAAATTCCTAACAGCAGCTGGCGCTCCAGCTGTGGATCCAGCAGCGAAACATGCAGGCCCACCAGGCGGACCCCACGCTGCGAGCGCCTTTCGTGCCAGGCTTTGTGTGCCGTCGCGATCAGATCGTCTTTATTCAGCTGCGGCCAGACATGTTCCTGCGTGGTTTGCTGGAAATCATTAAATTTTAGTTTGATACCCTGCCGGGCAATACGTAGATCGGGACGAACTTTTGCCAGCCGGCGCTCCAGCTCCGGATAAAGCCGCTCGACGATCGCCTCACACTCCGCCCATTCGTGGATGTCTTCGATCAACGTACGCTCAACGCCGATCGACTTACGCTGGCGATCGTTGTTGATCTCGCGCTCATCAATCCCCTGGCTGCGCTCCCAGAGGATCCGGCCAAATTTACCGAAACGCTTAAGCAGCACGGCAAGATCGCTGTTCTGCACGTCTTCACAGGTGCGTAGCCCCATGCTTTCCAGCTTCGCTGCGGATACTTTGCCAACGCCGGGTATTTTAGCCAGCGGCAGCGTTTTCAAAAATGCCGGAACGTCGGCAGGCGTCAGCACATACTGGCCGTTGGGTTTGTTAAGATCGGAGGCGATTTTTGCCAGAAACTTTACCGGTGCGACGCCCGCCGAAGCGGTTAATGCGAGCTCGTTAAAGATCGTTTGGCGGATCTCCTGCGCCATCAGCGTGGCCGACCCGTGGCAATGAACGCTGTCGCTGACGTCGAGATAGGCTTCATCCAGCGAGAGTGGCTCAATTAATGAGGTATAGCGGGAGAAGATTTCGCGGATATGATTGGAGGCTTCGCGGTAGGCTTCGAAACGACCCGGCAGCAGCGTGAGGTGCGGGCACAGCTTCAGTGCCATAGCGGTAGGCATGGCACTACGTACACCAAATTTACGTGCGGGATAGTTTGCCGTGCTGATAACACCGCGCTGTACCCGACTGCCGCCGATGGCGATGGGAATATCGCGCAGCGCGGGATTGTCGCGCATTTCCACCGCGGCGAAGAAGCAGTCCATATCAATATGGATAATTTTGCGCATCGTTAGCCCTCACTTACCACTGGATAAGTATACAGCATAACTTAAGCAAATGAGAAGAGCGGTCAATCGCCCGGCCTGGCCGGGCGATGAACAAACTACAGAATACGGTTCTGCTGGCGCTGGGCTTCGCGAGCCATACGTTTTTTACGTGCATCGCAGGGTTCAGGACAGTTGCAGACCTTTTCGATGCCCAGTGACGCGATCCCGCCGCAGCTGCCCTGCAGGCTTTTTCGCTTCACCAGATACCCCAGCGACATGCCGAGGATAACCAGCGCGAAAATGCAGAACGTGGCCAGGAATACCGTTAACATCATCAGCCTCCAAAGTCATCGAGCATGATATTTTCATCCTCAACACCCAGCTCTTTGAGCATTTTGATGACCGCGGCGTTCATCATCGGCGGCCCACACATGTAGAACTCACAGTCTTCCGGCGCCGGGTGGTCGCGCAGGTAGTTTTCGTACAGCACGTTATGAATGAAACCAGTGTAGCCCGTCCAGTTATCTTCCGGCTGCGCGTCGGAAAGCGCAATATGGAAGGTAAAGTTCGGGTTCTCGCGCGCCAGCTGTTCAAATTCCTCTTCATAGAACATTTCACGCAGCGAGCGCGCACCGTACCAGAAGCTGATCCGGCGGTTGCTGTGCAAACGCTTAAGCTGATCGAAGATATGGGAGCGCATCGGCGCCATCCCCGCACCGCCGCCGATAAAGACCATTTCAGCATCGGTATCTTTGGCAAAAAACTCACCAAATGGCCCGGAAATCGTCACCTTGTCGCCCGCCTTCAGCGACCAGATGTAGGAAGACATGATTCCCGGCGGCGCATCGGGGGCGGAAGGCGGCGGCGTCGCGATTCGCACGTTGAGCATAATCATGCCCTTTTCTTCCGGGTAGTTCGCCATGGAATAAGCGCGCAGCGTTGGCTCTTTCACGTCGGAAACATAGCGGAACAAGTTGTATTTATCCCAGTCCGCGCGGTATTCCTCGGGCACGTCAAAGTCGGCGTAAGCAACCTTATGCGGCGGGCATTCAATCTGAATGTAGCCCCCGGCGCGGAACGGCACGCTTTCCCCTGCAGGGATAGCCAGCTTCAGTTCTTTGATAAAGGTGGCTTTGTTATCGTTAGAGATAACTTCGCATTCCCACTTCTTCACGCCAAACACTTCTTCAGGCAG
The DNA here is from genome assembly GCF_036759865.1 of Kluyvera genomosp. 2. NCBI lineage: Bacteria > Pseudomonadati > Pseudomonadota > Gammaproteobacteria > Enterobacterales > Enterobacteriaceae > Kluyvera > Kluyvera genomosp. 2. Next base: position 20,585 of record NZ_JAPKIA010000028.1, on the reverse strand, counting down.
CTCGATTTTCATATCCTGGCGCACGGCGACCTGGCAGGCCAGACGGCAGCCTTCTTTCGCCTCGCGCTTGGTGATATGTGACAGTTCGGTCGGCAGAATATCACCGCCGCCCTCTTTCACCGTTACCCGGCACTGCCCGCATGAGCCCCCGCCGCCGCAGGCGGAGGAGATAAAAATACCGTTGCTGGACAGCGTATTGAGCAGCTTGTCACCCGCCGGGGTTTTAATCTGTTTGTCCGCTTCATTGTTGATTTCGATAACCACATCGCCGGAATTAACCAGCTTCGATTTCGCCAACAAAATCAGCAACGACAGTACCAGCACGATCAGCGTAAACATTACTACGCCAAGTATAATTTCCATGATTAACGGCCCTTATAGCTGCACACCGGAGAATGACATAAAGCCTAACGCCATCAGCCCGGTGGTGATAAAGGTGATCCCTAAGCCGCGCAGTCCCGCAGGCACGTTTGAATACTTCATCTTTTCACGAATTCCCGCCAGAGCAACAATCGCCAGCATCCAGCCAATGCCCGAGCCGAAGCCGTAAACAATGGACTCACCGAAGTTGTAATCACGCTGCACCATGAAGGAAACCCCGCCGAAGATGGCGCAGTTTACGGCGATCAGCGGTAGGAAGATGCCCAGTGCGGTGTACAGCGAAGGGAAGTATTTATCGAGGATCATCTCGAGAATCTGCACCAACGCGGCAATCACTCCGATGAAGGTGATGAAGTTGAGGAAGCTAAGATCCACGCCATCAACCAACGCGCCGTCGCGCAGCACCAGGTTATACACCAGGTTGTTGATCGGTACGGCAAGGCCCAGAACCACCGTTACCGCTACGCCAAGACCAAAAGCCGTGGAGACTTTCTTTGAAACCGCCAGGAATGTACACATTCCAAGGAAGAAGGCCAGCGCCATGTTTTCAACGAACACGGCGCGAACAAACAGACTAATGTAGTGAGCCACGATCGGTTACTCCTTTTCCTGCTGTTCCGGCTTCCAGCTACGCAGCGCCCAGATCAGCAGACCGATAATGAAAAACGCGCTCGGCGCGAGCAGGAACAGGCCGTTAGGCTGGTACCAGCCGCCGTTCTGTACCGTTTCCAGCACCGTGACGCCAAACAGCTTGCCGCTGCCGATCAGTTCACGCAGGAAGCCAACAATCAGCAGAATGGCGCCGTAACCCAGACCGTTGCCGATACCGTCCATAAAGCTCGCCAGCGGCGGAGACTTCATGGCATACGCTTCCGCGCGCCCCATCACAATACAGTTCGTGATGATCAGCCCGACGAAGACCGACAGCTGTTTTGACGTTTCATAGGCAAACGCGCGCAGCAGCTGATCGACCACGATAACCAGCGAAGCGATGATCGCCATCTGCACGATGATGCGCACGCTGTTCGGAATATGATGACGAATCATCGAGATAAACATGCTGGAAAACGCCGTCACCAGCGTGACCGCAATTGTCATCACGAAGGCCGTTTCCAGCTTGGTCGTCACCGCCAGCGCAGAACAGACGCCGAGGACCTGTAGCGCGATGGGGTTATTGGCAATGAGCGGCCCAACCAGCAGGCGTTTCATCTCTTTCATTTCACCCTGTTCAGCCATGGTTCAGCCCTCCTTCTCGCACCTGTTTCAGGAATGGGCCAAAGCCCAGTTCGCCCATCCAGAAATCAAAGCTATGCTGGACGCCTTTGGCGGTCAGCGTTGCGCCGGATAAGCCATCCACCGCGTACAGGTCGCCCTGCGGCGCAGCGCCCTTCATCACTCTTAACGCAGGATGACCTTCGTCGTTAACGACGCGCTTACCCACAAACTGCGCACGCCAGTTCGGGTTTTCAATTTCACCGCCCAGGCCCGGGGTTTCCCCCTGGTCATAATAGGTGATGCCTTTGATGGTGCGCCCGTCGGTATCCAGTGCCACAAAAGCGTACATCATTGACCACAGGCCGTTACCGTAAACCGGTAAGACGATCTCCTGAATCTGCTGTTTTTCGTCTTTAATGAGGTAAATTTCCACCACATTGCTGCGGCGACGAATACCGGCAGGGTCTTCGCTGGACGCCAGCGCAATGCTTTGCTGGGGATCTTTCAGGGCCTGGCTCTGGTTAAACTTTGCCGGATCGGCATCAAGCATCGCACCGCTTTTCAGGTCTACCAGCCGTGGCGTAACGCGGCTGGCATACACTTCAGCCACCTCGTCAGCCGTCATCTTATCGTGCATCAGCCCGGCCACCGCCAGGATATTGCGCTGTTTATCCAGCGCGCGCTGCTCCTGCTGGAGTGGCTTCAGGCCAACGGCTGAGCCGGCCACCACAATAGAGCAGACCAGACAAAGCACCAGCACCACCAGCAGCGTTTTGCCGATGCTATCGTTACTTTTATTCTCAGCCACGCGACTTCCTCCGCTTAATATTGGCCCGCACCACCAGATAATCGAACAGCGGTGCAAAGAGGTTGGCGAACAGAATCGCCAGCATCATCCCTTCCGGATAGGCCGGGTTAACCACGCGAATCAGCACGCACATTGCGCCAATCAATGCGCCGTAGCACCATTTCCCTTTATCAGTAAACGACGCGGAGACCGGGTCGGTAGCCATAAACATCATGCCGAAGGCGAAGCCGCCCAGCACCAGATGCCAGTACCACGGCATGGCGAACATTGGATTGGTGTCAGAGCCAACCAGGTTAAACAGCGTCGCACAGGCAATCATGCCAACCATCACCCCGGCGACAATGCGCCAGGAAGCTACGCGACCAAAAATAATTAGCGCACCACCGAGCAGGATCATCAGCGTCGATACTTCGCCAATTGAACCCGGGATGTTGCCGATAAAGGCGTCCATCCAGCTTACCGGCTGACCGGTGACGACGTTGACCAGCGCTTCTCCACCGTGGCTTGCCCACTGGGAAAGCGGCGTTGCGCCGGAGAATCCGTCGGCAGCGGTCCAGACGAGATCGCCGGAGATTTGTGCCGGATAGGCAAAGAACAGGAACGCGCGCCCGGCCAGCGCCGGGTTAAGGAAGTTGCGTCCGGTACCGCCAAAGATCTCTTTGGCTATCACCACCCCAAAGGAGATGCCGAGCGCCGCCTGCCATAGCGGCATCGTCGGCGGAACAATCAGCGCAAACAAAATAGAGGTGACGAAAAAACCTTCGTTCACTTCATGCTTACGCACAATCGCAAACAGCACTTCCCAGAAACCGCCTACCAGGAATACCGTGGCGTAAATAGGAAGAAAGAACACCGCACCCAGCGTCATCATGCTGAGCCAGCCGGCGTCCGCCGCGAAGCTGACGCCCAGCGCCTGCGCCACGCTGTAGTGCCAGTTACCGGCGATGACCTGCTGCAGCTGTTCCGCGCCGTACAGTTTGTGCAGCGCCGGGATCGTTTGCAGCCCAACGTTGTACATCCCCCAGAACATCGCCGGGAAGACGGCGAACCACACGAGGATCATCATGCGCTTCAGGTCGATGGCGTCACGGACGTGCGCCGCACCTTTGGTGACGTGGCCCGGCGTGTAGAGCAACGTCGCCGTTGCTTCATACAGCGGGTAGTATTTTTCCAGCTTGCCGCCCTGCGTGAAGTGCGGCTCAACTTTTTCCAGCAGCTGTTTTAAGCCCATCACTTAGCCTTCCTGCTCAATTTGCGTTAATACGTGGCGCAACACCGGCCCGTATTCGTATTTCCCCGGACAAACGTAGGTACACAGCGCCAGGTCTTCTTCATCAAGCTCGAGACAGCCTAGCGCCTGCGCGCTGTCGGTATCGCCCGCCAGCAGATCACGCAGCAGCATGGTCGGCAGGATGTCCAGCGGCATCACGCGCTCATAGTTGCCAATCGGGACCATCGCGCGTTCGCCGCCGTGGGTGTCCGTAGAGAGGTTAAACAATTTCTTCTTCAGGAAATGACCGAGCGTGGTGCGGGTGATTGAATACTTGTCACGCCCCGGCGCAACCCAGCCGAGCAGCTCTTTTTCACGCCCTTCTTTCAGGACGCTGACCTGCAGATGGAAGCGGCCAAGGAACGCCTGAGGGCCAGCGGCCCGTGAGCCGTTGAGTACGGAGCCGGACAACACGCGATTTTCGCCCTCGTGCAGTTCGCCCGCCACCAGCGCATCGAGATCGGCGCCAAGGCAGGTGCGCAGCAGACGTGGCTGTTTCACCTGCGGGCCACCGAGCGCGATAATGCGCTCCGTCCACAGTACGCCTTCGAGGAACAGTTTGCCGTAGGCAATCACGTCCTGATAGTTCAGGTGCCACACCTGTTTGTTCAGGCTTACCGGCTCAAGGAAGTGTATGTGCGTGCCAACCAGCCCCGCCGGATGCGGGCCGGTGAACTGATTGAAGGTCACCTGCCCCTGCGGGTGGCCGCCCAGCTTGCCGCCGCTGCTCTGGCAAACGTGCACTTTGCCGTCGGTAAGACGCGTCAGCACGGTCAGGCCTGCGTTAAAGGCTTCACGCTGGGCGAGGATAATCGGCTGAGGGTCTGCGGCCAGCGGGTTGGTGTCCATGGCGGTGACGAATATCGCCGCCGGTGCCGTCCCCGGAGCGGGGGTTTTGCTGAACGGGCGCGTGCGCATTGCGGTCCACATGCCGGATTCGATCAGCTGCGCGGCAACCACCTCACGCGGGAGAGTTGCCAGGTCGTCGGCGGAATAGGCGGTAAAGTTCAACGAGGCATCACCGTCGATATCGATGACGACCGACTGCAGCACGCGCCGCTCGCCGCGATGAATAGCACTGACCGTGCCGCTGGCCGGGGCGGTAAAGCGTACGCCGGGAATCTTTTTGTCTTCAAAGAGCAGCTGCCCTTTGACAACGCGATCCCCCTCTTTTACCGCCATTGAAGGGCGCAACCCGACATATTCTTCGCCTTTGACCGCCACGCGATTCACGGTAACGTCATCAATACGTTGCCGATCGGGCAGGCCAGCTATAGGCAGATCGAGACCTTTGGTTATTTTAATCATACTGTTCGCAGGTATCCGTTAACGACGACGTCAACTCAGCGCTGAGGCCAGCGTTTTGGTTAACGAGACAAAAGAAAGGAGGTGCGCCTGAAAGCTCTTCGCAATCCATGACCAGGCATGACGAGAAACTGAAGCATCCTTTCTTACACTGTTTAGAGAATTACTATCTGAATCATCCGTCAGGCATTCATTTGCCTATTTTTCACCGAATGATTACGTAACGAAAGTTTACCATTTTCTCTTTCCCTGATGCAGCAGTTCTGCATTTCAACCTGCCAAATTGCGAGCTGATACGCAAACTTCTGTGGATTAGGATAAAGATAGCTAGCGAATCATCAGCTTATCCTACACTCTTCGTACGAGGCCCCGTCCATCGGACCGGTAGCACAACGCACCGGCCTACCGCGGGAATGCAACACGAAATTGTAAACGCCGAATGCCCTACTTGCGAAAAAATGCGGTGGTGCTAAGGTGAGCGCACAAAAAACAGATTTGTCTGCTTTTTTCTCCCTGTTGCCTCTCCTGGCGTGTAGTTATTTTTTATCAAGGAACAAGTAGTATGCGCAAAATCGCATTATTTATTGCGATGCTTTTAATGCCGTGCGTTTCGTTTGCTGGGTTAATGAGCAGCAGCAGCCCGACGACGCCTGTTAGCAAAGAATATAAGCAGCAATTGATGGGCTCCCCGGTGTATATCCAGATTTTCAAGGAAGAGCGTACGCTTGACCTCTTCGTGAAAATGGGCGAAACCTACCAACTCCTTGATAGCTACAAAATCTGTAATTACTCCGGCGGCTTAGGGCCAAAGCAGCGCCAGGGCGATTTCAAAAGCCCGGAAGGGTTTTATTCCGTACAGCGTAGCCAGCTGAAGCCGGATAGCCGCTTCTATAAAGCAATTAACATCGGCTTCCCGAACGCCTATGACCGTGCGCACGGCTATGAAGGGAAATATCTGATGATTCACGGTGCCTGTGTGTCGATTGGCTGCTATGCCATGACCGACTCAGGTATTGATGAGATCTTCCAGTTTGTCACCGGCGCGCTGGTGTTTGGCCAGCAGAGCGTGCAGGTCAGCATCTATCCGTTCAGAATGAACGATGCCAACATGCAGCGCCACAAATACTCATACTACCATGACTTCTGGCAGCAGCTAAAGCCGGGCTACGACTACTTCCAGCAGACGCACAAACCGCCTGTCGTCTCGGTCATTGACGGCCGCTACGTAGTGAGCAAGCCGCTGAGCCACGAAGTGGTGCAGCCGCAGCTGGCATCAAACTACGCGCTCCCCGAGGCAAAATAAGCGCCACTCACCTGGCATAATCTTGTGCCAGGTTTCATTCCCCGTCAGCGGCTGGGTGGCAATCACGGTCACCACATCGTTGGCGGTTGTCTCCCGCTGAAAATCAATTTCCACGTCCTGATCCAGCAGCTTCGCCACGCCAAACGGCGCACGACGGGTGATCCAATACAGGTTAGTGGAGCAGAACGCCATCACATAACGCCCGTCTGATAGCAGCATGTTAAACACGCCCTTCTCGCGCAGCTCATCGGCAAGCGAAGCAATATATTTAAATACCGCCTGCATATTGCCCGGAGTACGAGGATAGCGCTGAGTCAGCTTGTGCAGCAGCCAGCAGAACGCTTTTTCGCTGTCGGTTTCGCCAACCGGACGGAAGTGCCCAGTCTCCAGCGATTTATAGCCAGAAAGCTGCCCGTTGTGCGCGTAGGTCCAGTTGCGCCCCCACAGCTCGCGGGTGAACGGATGTGTGTTTTCCAGCGCCACCATACCGCGATTGGCCTGGCGGATATGGGCGATCACCGAACAGGATTTGATCGGATAGTCCTGCACTAGTTTAGCAATCGGTGACTGATAGCTGGGCTGCGGGTCTTTAAAGGTGCGACAGCCTTTACCTTCATAGAAGGTAATACCCCAGCCGTCTTTATGCGGCCCGGTCCCTCCACCGCGCTGAACCAGCCCGGTAAAACTGAAGCAAATATCGGTCGGCACATTGGCGCTCATCCCGAGCAGTTCGCACATAGTACACCCCCAGCGAAATCGGGGCCGATGGCCCCGTCGTACTTAGCCTTTAACCATCTCTTTTTCGATCAGCATGATCAGGATATGAATCACTTTAATGTGAATTTCCTGCACGCGATCGGCGTAGCCAAAGTGCGGAACGCGAATCTCGATATCCGCGGAACCGGCCATTTTGCCGCCGTCTTTACCGGTCAGGGTGATCACTTTCATTCCCTGCGCGCGCGCCGCTTCAATAGCTTTAATCACGTTCGCAGAGTTGCCCGAGGTAGAGATACCCAGCAGCACGTCACCCGCGCGGCCGACAGACTCGACGTAACGAGAGAAAACATATTCATAACCGAAATCGTTACTCACGCAGGAGAGATGACTGACGTCGGAGATCGCAATCGCCGGGTAGCCAGGACGGTTTTCACGATAGCGGCCGGTCAGCTCTTCAGCGAAGTGCATCGCGTCGCAGTGGGAGCCACCGTTACCGCAGGAAAGCACTTTACCACCGGCTTTAAAGCTGTCTGCCAGCAGGACTGCTGCGCGCTGAATAGCATGGATATTGGCATCATCTTTTAGAAAGTTTGCCAGCGTATCGGCCGCTTCATTCAGTTCGTTACGAATAAGATCCTGGTACATGAGGATAATCCTTCAGCATTAATAAAATTGTCGTCCGTAGTGTACCGGATAGCGCCAGTACAGAGAAGCAAGGGCCCATTTATTCACCGAATGTTTGAATTTTTGGTGCGCTAAAAAGCATCAACAATGTGAACTGAGTTGTAATTATCTTGTAAACATATTGCTAATTAAAATCACATCAACTACAACCATATCATCACAAGTGGTCAGACCTCCTACAAGACAGGGGCATTTCTCTATGATGATTTTGAGTATTGTTTTAACCATTGCTTTACTCGGTGCACTCTTCTATCACCGTGTCAGTTTAACGCTCGGTAGCCTGATTTTACTGGCCTGGACTGCTGCACTGGGTGCGTCAGGTCTGTGGAATTTATGGCTGCTGGTGCCGCTGGCCATTATCCTCGTGCCGTTCAACTTTACGCCAATGCGTAAAGCGCTGATCTCCGCGCCGGTCTTCCGCATGTTCAGCAAGGTGATGCCGCCTATGTCGCGCACCGAAAAAGAAGCGATCGACGCAGGCACAACCTGGTGGGAAGGCGATCTGTTCCGCGGCAACCCGGACTGGAAAAAACTGCACAACTATCCGCGTCCGCAGCTGACCGCCGAAGAACAAGCCTTTATCGACGGCCCGGTGGAAGAAGCCTGTCGGATGGCGAACGATTTCCAGATCACCCATGAAATGGCGGATCTGCCGCCGGAGTTGTGGGCGTATCTGAAAGAGCATCGTTTCTTCGCGATGATCATTAAGAGAGAGTACGGCGGACTGGAGTTCTCAGCCTATGCTCAGGCGCGCGTCCTGCAGAAGCTGTCCGGCGTTTCCGGCATTCTGGCCATCACCGTGGGCGTACCTAACTCCTTAGGCCCGGGCGAACTGCTGCAGCACTACGGCACCGAAGACCAGAAAAATCACTATCTGCCGCGTCTGGCGCGTGGTCTGGAAATCCCTTGCTTCGCGCTGACCAGCCCGGAGGCTGGCTCTGACGCAGGCGCTATTCCAGACACCGGCGTGGTCTGCATGGGCGACTGGCAGGGCGAGCAGGTACTGGGCATGCGCCTGACCTGGAACAAACGCTACATTACGCTCGCGCCTATTGCCACCGTGCTGGGCCTGGCCTTTAAGCTGTCTGACCCGGATAAACTGCTGGGCGGCGCGGAAGATTTAGGTATTACCTGTGCGCTGATCCCAACCAACACCCCGGGCGTTGAAATTGGCCGTCGCCACTTCCCACTGAACGTGCCGTTCCAGAACGGTCCGACACGCGGTCAGGATATTTTCGTGCCGATCGACTACATCATCGGCGGGCCAAAAATGGCCGGTCAGGGCTGGCGTATGCTGGTTGAATGTCTCTCCGTTGGCCGCGGTATCACCCTGCCATCGAACTCCACCGGCGGCGTGAAGTCCGTCGCGTTGGCCACCGGAGCCTACGCGCACATTCGCCGTCAGTTCAAAGTGTCCATCGGTAAAATGGAAGGGATTGAAGAGCCGCTGGCGCGTATCGCGGGCAACGCCTACGTGATGGACGCCGCTGCGACCCTGATTACCTACGGCATTATGCTCGGTGAAAAACCGGCGGTGCTGTCGGCTATCGTTAAATACCACTGTACTCACCGCGGCCAGCAGTCGATCGTTGACGCGATGGATATCGCCGGCGGTAAAGGTATCATGCTGGGCGAAGGCAACTTCCTGGCGCGTGCTTACCAGGGCGCACCCATTGCTATCACCGTGGAAGGGGCAAATATCCTGACCCGCAGCATGATGATCTTCGGCCAGGGCGCTATTCGCTGCCATCCGTACGTACTGGAAGAGATGGCTGCGGCACAGAATAAAGACGTCAACGCGTTCGACAAACTGCTGTTCAAACACATCGGCCACGTCGGCAGCAACAAGGTCCGCAGCTTCTGGCTGGGTATCACTCGCGGCTTAACCAGCGCGACGCCAACCCGCGATGCGACTAAGCGTTACTATCAGCACCTGAACCGTCTGAGCGCCAACCTTGCGCTGCTGTCCGATGTTTCGATGGCGGTACTGGGCGGGAGCCTGAAACGTCGTGAGCGTATCTCCGCACGTCTGGGGGATGTTTTAAGCCAGCTGTATCTGGCCTCGGCGGTGCTGAAGCGCTATGACGATGAAGGCCGTAATGAAGCCGATTTACCGCTGGTTCATTGGGGCGTTCAGGATGCCTTGCATCAAGCCGAGCAGGCGATTGACGATCTGCTGAAAAACTTCCCTAACCGTTTTGTTGCAGGCGCTTTGCGCGTGGCGATCTTCCCGACCGGCCGTCATTACGATGCACCGTCCGATAAGCTCGACCATAGCGTGGCGAAGATCCTGCAAACGCCGAGTGCCACCCGTTCCCGTATCGGCCGCGGTCAGTACCTGACGCCGAGCGAGCATAACCCGGTTGGCCTGCTGGAAGAGGCGTTAGTTGATGTGATGGCGGCGGATCCAATCCACCAGCGGATCTGCAAAGAAATTGGCAAAAATCTGCCGTTTACCCGCCTGGATGAACTGGCGCGTAACGCACTGGCGAAGGGGCTTATCGATCAGACCGAAGCCGCCATTCTGACGAAAGCTGAAGCGAGCCGTCTGCGCAGCATTAACGTGGATGACTTTGCACCGGAAGAATTGGCGACCAAGCCGGTAAAGCTGCCGGACAACGTGCGCAAGGTTGAAGCCGCGTAGCATCAATCCTCCCTGAGGGCATTTGCAGTAACAACGAAAACGGAGCCCATCGGCTCCGTTTTTTATTGGCTTTGCGCCGTTTTCTATTCAGCGTTTGCTACTTGTAATTAAACGCATCGGGGTGGTTTTCCAGGCTCCCGCTTAGCGCAGCAAATAGCACCGTTTTACCATCAATTGACAACGCGTCGCTCACGTTCAGCCAGGTAAGCTTCTCCTGGGTGGTTTTTTCATTCACCGTAGAGAAGACGCCTGACATTTGCTGCGATTTTTCTGACCACAGTACCGCCACGCGCTCCGAGCCGCAGTCATGCGGTTTACAGGCGCTCAGCACTTGCCAGGACTCGTTGCCCAACGTCACCGTTTTAGCTGGCGAAAATGTCCCGCCGTTGCTGACCCACGCGGGCAGCTTATGCCCTTTGACCATTTGATTAAACGCGGCTTTGCTGGTTTCGCCTTTCGCCAGGCTGCTGATAGTCACATCGCCCTGCGCCATCGCGCTGGATGCGCCAACCAATAGCGCTATCGTGGTAATGACTTTTAACATTATTCCTCCCGAGCCTATCCTGCTCTTAGTTTTCATCTTGTTAAGCGTGAGCGGCTACGCGTAAAAAGCAAATCAGTCATTTCTGATATGCGATTTATTAGCAAAATATTCCGTAGCGCGGCAACGACCTGATAAGGTGTTAAAGTTAAAAAAGAGCCCATACGACAGGAGCCAATCGCCGTGCCAGGTTTAAAGATAACCCTTTTGCAACAACCGCTAGTATGGATGGACGGCCCGGCGAACCTGCGCCATTTTGGCCGGCTGATGGAAGAGATTGTCGGGCGAGACGTGATTGTACTACCAGAGATGTTCACTACCGGTTTCGCAATGGAAGCCGCGAAGCAGTCAATGGTGGAAACCGACGTTATTGCCTGGATGCGACAGCAGGCGCAGCGTACCAACGCCCTCATTGCCGGTAGCGCTGCATTGCAAACATCTCGCGGCGCGGTTAACCGTTTTCTGCTCGTTGAGCCGGAAGGCCGGGTGCACGCCTACGACAAGCGACATCTGTTCCGCATGGCCGAGGAACATCACCACTATCTTGCCGGCGACCAGCGCATCGTGCTGACATGGCGCGGCTGGCGCATTTTGCCGCTCGTCTGCTATGACCTGCGCTTCCCGGTATGGTCGCGAAACCGCAACGACTACGATCTGGCGCTGTACGTCGCCAACTGGCCTGCCCCGCGCTCACACCACTGGCAATCGCTGCTGATGGCCCGAGCGATCGAGAATCAGGCCTACGTCGCGGGCTGTAACCGCGTGGGTACCGATGGCAACAGCCATCACTACCGCGGCGACAGCCGAATCATCACCCCACAGGGCGAAATCCTCGCGGCTGCCGAAGCGCATCAGGCCACCCGTATTGACGGCGAGCTCTCGATGACGCTGCTGCAGGAGTACCGCGAGAAATTTCCGGCCTGGCAGGATGCCGATCCGTTTGCGCTAGGCTGAAAGTCACAACGCGCCTCTCCGCACGGAGGGGCGAATGGTAAGATACGTCTATTTCGACGTCAGAAACGACGAAAGCCCGAATCATTGCTGATTCGGGCTTTCTGAATAGTGGCGGAACGGACGGGACTCGAACCCGCGACCCCCTGCGTGACAGGCAGGTATTCTAACCGACTGAACTACCGCTCCGCTGTGTTCCCTTGGGAACGAGGCGAATATTACGTATTCCCTGGGAAACCGTCAACGCTTTTTCTCTACTTTTGAATCGTTTGCTGCAAAAATCGCCCAACCGGCTATTTTCACAGCAAAAATGGCCTGTTTATGACCGCCAGAGGCAGCTTCCGCCTTTTTTCTGCACCAGGTCGAGGCGCGATTCGTGATTCACCAGCTCTTCGTCCGTGGCATAAACCACACGCAGCTTGCTTGCGGCACGCACAATGCGCTGGATGCCGGTATCACCCGCCTGCTGCTGCCCCTCACCTTCCATCGCAAATTTAATGGAGGTTTGTCCGCCGGTCATCGTCAGATAAACATCGGCCAGAATCTGGGCATCGAGTAATGCGCCGTGCAGCGTACGCTTAGTATTATCTATTTCATAGCGCGAGCATAACGCATCAAGGCTGTTACGCTTACCGGGGAACATTTTCCTCGCCAGCGCCAGGCTATCGGTCACCTTACAGAAAGTATCGGTCTTTGGAATACCACGATTAAGCTTACTAAACTCGTAGTCCATAAAGCCGATATCGAACGATGCGTTATGAATGACCAGCTCCGCGCCGCGGATGTAGTCAAGAAACTCATCGGCCACGTCGGCAAAAGTGGGTTTATCCAGCAAGAACTCGTCGGCAATACCGTGAACGCCAAAGGCTTCAGGATCCACCAGCCGGTCCGGCTTGAGGTAAACGTGGAAGTTGTTGCCGGTCAAACGACGGTTGATCACTTCGACGGCACCGATCTCGATGATCTTGTGGCCTTCATAGTGGGCGCCGATCTGGTTCATACCGGTGGTTTCGGTATCCAGAACGATCTGTCGCGTAATTGCAGTGCTCATATCAGTCATTTATGTCAGACTTGCCGTTTTACTTTCGATTGCAGATACAGGAAGTCTACCAGAGATGCTTAAACAGGTAGAAATTTTCACCGATGGCTCTTGCCTTGGTAACCCAGGCCCCGGCGGCTATGGCGCTATTTTACGCTATCGCCAGCGGGAAAAAACCTTTAATGAAGGCTATCGCCTGACCACCAACAACCGCATGGAGCTGATGGCGGCGATTGTCGCGCTCGAAGCGCTGAAAGAGCCGTGCACCGTGGTGCTAAGCACCGATAGCCAGTATGTTCGTCAGGGGATCACCCAATGGATTCATAACTGGAAAAAGCGAGGCTGGAAGACGGCGGATAAAAAGCCGGTGAAGAACGTCGATCTCTGGCAACGACTTGATGCGGCGCTTGGTCAGCATGAAATTCGCTGGGAGTGGGTTAAAGGCCACGCCGGGCACCCCGAGAACGAACGCTGCGATGAGCTGGCGCGTGCCGCAGCCTCCGCGCCAACGCAAGACGATACGGGCTACCAGCCGGAAGCTTAAGCGTCCGGCGGTTTGCGATACTGCCGCGTTGCGCCGACCGCCTGCGTGATGCGGCTTTTCGCTTTATTTTGCCGCATCGGGTTTAGCGTCAGCGGGATCGTGCGCTTACGCGCGACGATAACCTGCAGGCAGCCCAGCGCAGGTAGATGGGTGCTTAACATCACGCCCCCCTGCTTCGCCCACGGCAGCACCTGGAAACAGCCCTGGTGCAGCACTTCAAAATTCAGCAGCGACAGCCAGTCAAGCTGACGCGTCAGCGTAAACATCCTGCTGTTGTACGGCACAGATTTGCGCAGCACCGGAAACAGCTTGCGCAGCCCCATCAGACTAACCGGGTTGAAGCTGCTGATGATCAGCCAGCCATCGTCAATTAACACTCGGTCAGCCTCGCGCAGCATTCGGTGAGGATCGCTGCACCAGGGCAACGTATGGGCAAGCAGACAGGCATCGACCGATTTCTCGGCAAACGGCAAATGCAGCGGATCGGCCATCACCTGCATTGGGCTGCCCTCTAGCGAGATATTCACCTGATGGGAGATAGCACACGCTTCGGTGTTGATCTCCGCGCTCAGATTGCCCACCTTAAGCAGGTGAAAGCCGTAGAGCTTACCCAGCCAGGGTTTCAGTTGACGATCGATGGCCTCACGATAATATTCACCCCAGGGCATTTGTGCCCACGAGACAGGCGCTGAGACTGTTTGAGGTATCCTTGCCGGTTTCATCACAACCTTCCCTACGCGTAAGAGGTAACGAATGAATCTTAACAGTATTTCAGCGTTTCAGGACAACTACATCTGGGTTCTTAACGATCAAACAGGTCGCTGCCTGATCGTCGATCCTGGCGAAGCCGCCCCCGTACTGGACGCTATCGATCGTCACGGCTGGCAGCCGGAAGCCATCCTGTTAACCCATCATCATCACGATCACGTCGGCGGCGTGGCGGATCTGCATAGGCGTTTTCCGAATTTGATCGTTTATGGCCCAGAAGAGACACGTAACAAAGGCACAACAAAAATAGTTGCCGACGGCGATCGCATCCGCGTACTTGACCAGGAATTTCACGTTTTTGCTACTCCGGGACACACTTCAGGACATGTCTGTTTCTACAGCGCCCCTTGGCTTTTTTGTGGCGATACCCTATTTTCCGGGGGCTGCGGGCGATTATTTGAAGGTACGCCAGCCCAGATGTACCGCTCGTTGCAGCACATTAACAGCCTGCCGGAAGAGACGCTAATTTGTTGCGCACATGAGTACACGCTCTCCAACATGACGTTTGCCCTGAGCGTTTTACCGCATGATTTGTTCATTAACGAATACTATCGAGAAGTTAAGGAGTTACGTGCAAAAAAACAAATAACACTCCCCACAACTCTGAAAAAAGAGCGACAGATTAATCTCTTTTTAAGAACGGATGATATTGATTTAATTAATGAAATAAGCAAAGAAACAAAATTGCTACAATCTGAAGAGCGTTTTGCATGGTTACGGGCAAAGAAAGATAACTTCTGATACTTCCGGGTTGCGTTTTCGAAAGTTCGTCGTTATTATCGGTCGTCTTTTAAGCAACTATTGACACACACATGAAGGCAAAAGCGATATTACTCGCCTCTGTCCTGCTCGTGGGGTGCCAGGCGTCACAGCAGGGCAACGTCCAACAGCACGCACAGAGCCTTTCTGCGGCTAGTCAAGGGGAAGCAAGTAAGTTCGCTAGTCAGGCACGTTGGATGGACGATGGGACATTCGACATGCAGAATCAGGACTTGTGGGCTTACATTGGCGACGAGCTAAAGATGGGAATTCCGGATAATACCCGGGTTCGCGAACAGAAACAGAAGTACTTACGAAATAAGAGCTATCTCCACGATGTAACTTTACGGGCAGAGCCGTATATGTACTGGATAGCCGGGCAAGTTAAGAAACGTAACATGCCGATGGAACTGGTATTACTACCCATAGTGGAGAGCGCTTTTGACCCGCACGCAACGTCTGGTGCCAATGCCGCAGGTATTTGGCAGATCATTCCGAGCACAGGGCGAAATTACGGTCTGAAACAGACCCGCAGTTATGACGCGCGTCGTGACGTCGTTGCTTCCACAACGGCAGCACTGGATATGATGCAGCGTCTGAACAAAATGTTCGACGGCGACTGGTTATTAACCGTGGCGGCGTATAACAGCGGTGAAGGCCGTGTGATGAAAGCAATGAAAGCGAACAAGGCCCGTGGTAAGCCTACGGACTTCTGGTCTCTCCCATTGCCTCAGGAAACTAAGGTCTACGTACCGAAGATGCTGGCTTTGAGCGACATTCTCAAAA
This sequence comes from Kluyvera genomosp. 2, assembly GCF_036759865.1. Taxonomy (NCBI): domain Bacteria; kingdom Pseudomonadati; phylum Pseudomonadota; class Gammaproteobacteria; order Enterobacterales; family Enterobacteriaceae; genus Kluyvera; species Kluyvera genomosp. 2. The sequence continues at coordinate 4,870 of NZ_JAPKIA010000028.1, read as the reverse complement.
ACAGCAAACGCTATGGCGTTCGTCTGCCTACGACTGACGAAAGCCGAGCACTGGCGCGTGTTCGCCTCGATAGCCCCGTTGAGATCTCTCAGCTCGCTGACATGGCAGGTATGCCGGTCAATAAGCTTAAGACCTTCAATGCTGGCGTGAAAGGCTCAACGCTTGGTGCAAGCGGTCCTAAGTACGTGATGGTGCCACAGAAGCATGCAGACCAGCTGCGTGAATCCCTGGCCTCCGGTGAAATTGCCGACCTCCAGCCAACGCTGGTCGCCGATAATACGCCGATGTCCAGCCGTAGCTATAAGGTTCGCTCAGGTGACACGCTGTCGGGCATTGCATCGCGCTTAGGCGTAACGGCAAAAGATCTGCAGCAGTGGAACAACCTGCGTGGCAGCAGCCTGAAAGTAGGGCAAAGCTTAACGGTGAGTGCAGGCAGCAGCGCTGCGCGTCTTGCCGATAACAGCAGCATTACGTATCGCGTACGTAAAGGCGACTCGCTGTCGAGCATTGCAAAGCGTCACGGCGTCAACATCAAAGATGTGATGCGCTGGAATAACGACGCAGGCAATTTGCAGCCGGGCGATCAGCTTACGCTGTATGTAAAAAACAGCGACCGTCCTGACTCCTGACAGGCAAACAATAAAAAAGGCACCGTCTTCCCCGGTGCCTTTTTTATGTCTCTTGCCCTATCTGCTCGGGCTAAATTCTACAATCAACGGATTATGGTCCGATGCGCGGGTCACCAGCACAGAAGCCTCTGTCACATTCAACCCTCGGTAAAAGACAAAATCGAGCGGGCGTCCAAACGCGCGACGGCGCTGATCGTCATCGAAATACACCGGGCGTAGCGACATATCACGTGCAAATCGATACAGCGCATTCATGCGTGGGCGGCTCCAGGCGTTAAAATCACCGGCCATAATCACCGGGCCGTTATGCAACGCAATTTGCTCGCCAATGGGCATCAGTTGCTTGCTGTAAACATCGACGCCAAGGCTAAAGTTCACGGCATGGATGTTCACGACCATCAGCAGGCGTGAGTCGGGAAGTGGGTAAACGGTTACTAACGCTGATTTCGCCAGCCGCAGAATAGGCTCACGTTCGCGCAGCGGGCAGCAGTAAACGGGCTGAGCGGCAGACAGCGTCATGACGCCAGAAGGATGATGAGGCAGTGCGAACGCCGGGACCTGATCGGCCGCCAGATAGTTAGTGGTTGCAAACTTCACTAGCTCAGGCGTTGTTTGCGCCTCCTGAAGTAACACCAGATGCGCATCTTTGCCGTACTTATTCAGCACCGACAGCCATTCTGCACGCTGCTGTTTAAAGATATTCCACACCAGGATGCGAATATTCTCTTCAGTGCTTAACGGCTTACCCACCGATAACGCCTCGCTCAGCCCGGAATACGCCCCCGGCGGCGGTAGGATCCGCTCCGCGGGTTGTCCGGCGATGTAGCGCATGGCGTAGGTATTTTTTCGCACTTTCTTTTATAACCTCAATAACCAAAGAACCCACCTGATTCCAGGAGGGTCCCTCAGTTATAGGGGCTTTTGCCCGCGGTTTCAACGCTATTTGTGATAAAGCCAGGTGAACTTATGTAAGCCTGCGCTTACTGAGATAATCCTAGCCTAGCGCCACGCGGACGGGTTTATCCAGACGGCCGCTCAGGGCGGTCAGCAGCAGCGCCACCACCACAATCAATGCGCCAATCCACGGAGTCTGTGCGAGGCCATAATGTTCAACGGTTTGCCCGCCGACGACAGACCCCAGCGCAATACCGACGTTGAAGGCGGCAATATTCAGACCAGAAGCAACGTCAACGGCAGCAGGCGTGTACTCTTCCGCTTTTTGCACGACGTAGACCTGCAGTCCAGGCACGTTGCCAAAGGCAAAGACGCCCATCACCAGCACCGTTGCCAGTGCTGCATACTGAATAGAGGCGGTGAACTGGAATACAATCAGCAGTGCGGCCAATGCAGCAAAGATAAATTTCAGCGCCGGCACCGCACCGTGTTTATCGGCCAGTTTTCCCCCCCAGATGTTGCCCACGGCAACCGCGACACCGTAGCCTAGCAGGATCCAGCTCACCGCGTTTGGCGTAAAGCCTGCGAGGTTTTGCATCATCGGTGCCAGGAAAGTAAAGGCGGTAAAGACGCCACCGTAGCCCAGTGCGGTGATCGCATAGATCATCAGCAAACGCGGGTGAGTCAGCACTTTCATCTGGTCGGCTAAGCTGGCAGGCGCGCGGCTTGGGATATTCCGCGGAACCAGCACGGCGCTAGCGATCAGTGCAATCACGCCCAGCATAGAAACGGCAAGGAAGGTCTCGCGCCAGCCAAAATGCTGGCCAATAAAGGTGCCCAGCGGAACGCCTGTCACCAATGCAACGGTCAACCCGCCGAACATTATTGCAATTGCCGAGGCCGCTTTCTCTTTCGGTACCAGACTGGTAGCTATCGTTGAGCCGATGGAGAAGAACACACCATGAGCAAGCCCGGTCAGCAGGCGTGCAACCACCAGTGTGGCGTATCCCGGCGCCTGCCAGGCCAGCAGGTTACCAACGGTAAACAGTACCATTAACGCCAGCAGCAGCTGTTTGCGCGGCAGTTTGCCGGTCAAAGCGGTGAGCACCGGCGCCCCGATAGCAACGCCCAGCGCATAAATTGAAACCAGCATCCCGGCGGAAGGCAACGAGATAGCCAGCTGTTCGGCGATCGTCGGGACCAGGCCGACAATCACAAATTCGGTTGTGCCAATTGCAAAGGCACTGATCGTTAAGGCAAGTAGCGCCAGCGGCATAATTAACTCCACATCATCAGTATTAAGATGACACGTAGTATGCCGTGGTGTTTAAATAACAAAAATATTCAAAATCTCAATAGAATTTTGCTTCAGGTGCAACAATGAGAGCCACATCAGAAGAGATCGCCATTTTTGTCGCCGTCGTGGAAAGCGGTAGCTTCAGCCGGGCAGCCGAGCAATTGGGCCAGGCTAACTCGGCGGTAAGCCGCGCGGTTAAAAAGCTGGAATCCAAGCTTGGCGTAAGCCTGCTCAACCGTACGACGCGCCAGCTTAGCCTGACCGAAGAGGGAGAGCGCTATTTCCGCCGTATGCAGGTGGTACTACAGGAAATGGCCGCCGCCGAGACGGAGCTGCTGGATACGCGTAATACGCCACGCGGGCTGCTGCGCGTCGACGCCGCCACGCCGGTGATGCTACATTTGCTGATGCCGCTGGTTCAGCCCTTCCGTGAACGGTACCCGGAGGTGACGCTGTCGCTGGTCTCTTCAGAGACATTTATCAATCTGATTGAGCGCAAGGTCGATGTTGCCATTCGCGCTGGCACATTGAGTGACTCCAGTCTGCGCGCACGTCCGCTGTTTAGCAGCTATCGAAAAATCGTCGCCTCGCCGGAGTACATTGCCCGTCATGGCAAGCCTGAGAGCGTCATCGATCTGAAGGAACACCTGTGTCTGGGATTCACCGAGCCCTCTTCTCTTAACACGTGGCCGGTCTACTGCTGTGACGGTCAGTTTATGGAGATTAGCTGCGGCATTTCATCCAATAGCGGTGAAACCATCAAGCAGCTGTGCCTGCACGGTAACGGTATTGCCTGCCTGTCGGACTTTATGGTGGATAAGGAGATTGCCAGCGGGGAGTTTGTTGAGCTGCTGGCCGATAAGCGTCTACCCGTTGAGATGCCCTTTAGCGCGGTCTACTACAGTGACCGGGCGGTGAGCACACGAATTCGGGCATTTATTGATTTTCTTAGCGAATATGTCAAAAAATAGCCCAGACGCGTAGTTCGTCCGGGCTTATCGAGGGTCGTTTGAGGGTTAAGGCAGAAGCAGGATCAATCCCACTGTGGTGCCAGGCCTTCTGGGCTGACCAGACGGTCATTGCACTCCAGTGCGGCAATCGCCAGTTTATCTTCAGCATCGAGCGTTAAGGTCAGCGCCAACAGGTTGCTGGCCAGGTTTTCGCGCTTGGTTGATGATGGAATCACCGCGTACCCTTCTCCAATAGCCCAGGAGAGGATCACCTGCGCTGGCGTGGCGTGATGTTTCGCAGCAATCGCGGCAATCGTTTCATCTTTCAGCGCCTTACCATAAGCCAGCGTCATGTAGGACGTAATGTGGATACCGTGCTCAGCGGCCCAGTCCACCACTTTACGATTCTGTAGGAAAGGTGACAGCTCAATCTGGTTCGTCGCAATGTTGTCTGCGCCTACGGCGGCAATTGCGCGTTCCATCAGCGGAATGGTGAAGTTAGAGATACCAATCTGGCGAGTCAGACCCAGCGTCCTGGCTTCCAGCAGCGCAGCCATAAACTCTTCAACCGCAACCGTGTCATTCGGCGACGGCCAGTGGATCAGCGTCAGATCGACATAGTCAGTTCGTAGTTTTTGCAGGCTCTCTTGCAGGCTGGTAATCAGCTTGTCTTTACCGAGGTTCTCGGTCCAGATTTTAGTGGTAATAAACAGCTCGCTGCGCGCTACGCCGCTTTCAGCAATCGCCTGACCAATAGCCGCTTCATTATCATAAATTTGTGCGGTATCGATCGCGCGATAGCCCAGCTCCAGCGCCGTTTTTACGGATGCGATAACAACGTCATCTTTCAGGCGGAAAGTGCCGAGGCCCAATGCAGGGATTGTCATGATCTTCCTCTTTATTTATCAGTATGGGTTAGTTGAAACCAGTATGACGAACGAGAGGATTGAGAAAAAGGGCGAGAAATGCAGAGGATTTTTGCTAAAACAGCAATAATTGAATGTAAGACAAAGAAAAAAGCCCTGAGCAAATGCTCAGGGCTCTTAATAAGTGGCGGAACGGACGGGACTCGAACCCGCGACCCCCTGCGTGACAGGCAG
>NZ_JAPKIA010000027.1:0-34969 GCF_036759865.1 Kluyvera genomosp. 2 | reverse complement strand
TTAATCAGCGAGTCAGCTTGGGAAGAAATGACCTGCTTATTCGCACCTTCCTTAGATGTGTCGGGCCATGCGGTCAGAACGTTACCCGGCAACGAGACAGAAGATTCACCTAATCGGCTATGCATTTCGACCGATTTTTTTTTATCGGGCCTTGCCCGACGACATCACGGGGTATGCGGATTGTCCGCATAAAGTACTAATTGGTTATTCGGGATGGGGAAAATGCATACATCCGAGTTGCTAAAGCACATCTATGACATCAACTTGTCTTATTTGCTCCTTGCACAGCGTTTGATCGGTCAGGATAAGGCTTCAGCCATGTTCCGCCTCGGTATTAACGAGGATATGGCGAAAGTCCTCGGGGAACTGACGCTCCCCCAGATGGTGAAGCTGGCCGAAACAAATCAATTGGTCTGCCAGTTCCGTTTTGATGATTCCCAGACCATCACCCGCCTGACGCAAGAATCACGCGTTGACGATTTACAGCAAATCCATACCGGTATTCTGCTGTCCACCCGACTGCTGAATCAGGCCAGTAACTCAGGCGAACCTGCCCGTAAGAAAAGGGCCTGACGATGAGCGAAAAAAGCATTGTTCAGGAAGCCCGCGATATTCAGCTTGCGATGGAGCTGATTACTCTGGGCGCTCGTTTGCAGATGCTGGAAAGCGAAACTCAGCTCAGCCGTGGTCGGCTGATTAAGCTCTATAAAGAACTTCGCGGCAGCCCGCCGCCGAAGGGAATGCTACCGTTTTCCACGGACTGGTTTATGACATGGGAGCAAAATATCCACTCTTCCATGTTCTGCAATGCCTGGCAGTTCTTACTCAAAAGTGGGCAATGTTCTGGCGTTGACGCCGTGATCAAAGCCTACCGTCTGTATCTTGAGCAGTGCCCGCAACAGGATGCCGGGCCGCTGCTGGCCCTGACGCGCGCGTGGACGTTAGTTCGCTTCGTGGAAAGCGGCATGCTCGAACTCTCCAGCTGCCATTCCTGCGGCGGTAACTTCATTACCCACGCTCATCAGCCCGTTGGCAGCTTTGTATGCAGCTTGTGCCAGCCGCCATCTCGTGCCGTAAAAAGACGTAAACTTTCCGAGGATCTTGCCGATAGTAATCCACAACTGCTGGATGAACAGATAGGGCAAGCTGTTTAACCTCACACGGTGTGGACAAAACACTCCAGCAGCGGCCTTAGGGCCGCTGCTTTTTTTTACCCGTGCGTTGGTGACATTGCTCATCTGTCTCCTCTCTTAGTCAACAGTGGAAGGATGATAGCGTGCTTATCTTAATAGGTTACCTGGTTGTTTTGGGGACAGTTTTCGGCGGCTACATGATGACCGGCGGACACCTTGGAGCACTGTATCAACCGGCCGAGCTGGTTATTATCGGCGGGGCGGGGGTTGGCGCTTTTATCGTGGGCAACAACGGCAAGGCTATCAAAGGCACGTTGAAAGCGCTGCCTTTGCTGTTCCGTCGCTCGAAATACACCAAAACGATGTATATGGATTTGCTGGCGCTGCTGTATCGCCTGATGGCGAAGTCGCGTCAGCAGGGGATGTTCTCGCTCGAGCGTGATATTGAAAACCCGAAAGAGAGCGAAATTTTTGCCAGCTATCCGCGCATTCTCGCCGACACGGTGATGCTGGAATTTATCGTCGATTATCTGCGCCTGATCATCAGCGGCAACATGAACACCTTCGAAATTGAAGCGCTGATGGATGAAGAGATTGAAACCCACGAAAGCGAAAGCGAAGTGCCGGCCAACAGCCTGGCGCTGGTGGGCGACTCACTGCCGGCATTCGGCATCGTGGCGGCGGTTATGGGGGTAGTGCACGCATTAGGTTCTGCCGACCGTCCGGCGGCGGAGCTGGGGGCGCTGATTGCCCACGCGATGGTCGGTACCTTCCTCGGGATCCTGTTGGCCTACGGTTTTGTCTCGCCGCTGGCCAGCGTGCTGCGCCAGAAGAGCGCGGAAACCACCAAAATGATGCAGTGCGTGAAAATTACGCTGCTGTCGAATCTGAACGGCTATGCACCGCCGATCGCCGTTGAGTTCGGTCGTAAAACGCTCTACACCAGCGAACGTCCGTCGTTTATTGAGCTTGAAGAACACGTCCGCGCGGTGCGCAACCCGGCGGGGCAACAGCAAACGACCACCGAGGACGCATGAAGAACCAATCGCATCCGATTGTCGTCGTCAAACGGCGCAAACATAAATCTCACGGCAGCGCCCACGGCTCGTGGAAAATTGCCTATGCCGATTTTATGACGGCGATGATGGCGTTTTTTCTGGTGATGTGGCTGATTTCCATCTCCAGCCCGAAAGAGCTGATTCAGATAGCCGAATACTTCCGTACGCCGCTGGCAACCGCCATCACCGGCGGTCAGCGGATGGCCAGCAGCGACAGCCCGATTCCCGGCGGCGGTGATGATGTCACCCAGCAGCAGGGCGAGGTGCACAAGCAGCCAACGATTGATGATCTGAAAAAACGCATGGAAACCAACCGGCTGAAGCGCATACGCGGCGAGCTGGACCAGCTTATTGAAGCCGATCCGAAGCTGCGCGCGCTGCGCCCGCATCTGAAGATCGATCTCGTGCAGGAGGGGCTGCGAATTCAGATTATCGACAGCCAGAACCGGCCGATGTTTAAAACCGGCAGCGCAGAGGTAGAACCGTATATGCGCGATATCCTGCGGGCGATTGCGCCAGTACTGAATGAAATTCCCAATAAAGTCAGCCTCTCCGGGCATACGGATGATTATCCGTATGCCACCGGCGAACGGGGCTACAGCAACTGGGAGCTGTCGGCGGATCGCGCCAACGCGTCGCGTCGCGAGCTGGTTGCCGGCGGGCTGGATGACGGCAAAGTCTTACGCGTCATCGGGATGTCTAACTCGATGCGCCTATCAGAGCACGGCGGCAACGATGCGATTAACCGTCGCATCAGCCTGCTGGTGCTCAATAACCAGGCTGAGCAGGCCATTCTCCATGAGAATGCCGAGAGCCAGAATGAACCCTTAAGCGTTTTACAGCCGCCGACAAACTCGTCACCGGCGGCCGGTACGACGACGCCACAACCCGACTCGAGGTGATAGCGTGAGCATGGATATCAGCGATTTTTATCAAACATTTTTTGATGAGGCCGACGAGCTGTTGGCCGACATGGAACAGCATCTGCTGGATCTGGTGGTGGATGACCCTGACGCTGAACAGCTGAATGCCATTTTCCGCGCAGCGCACTCCATCAAGGGTGGCGCGGGGACCTTTGGCTTTTCCGTTCTTCAGGAAACCACTCACCTGATGGAGAACCTGCTGGATGACGCCCGTCGCGGGGAAATGAAGCTCAGCACCGATATTATCAACCTGTTTTTGGAAACCAAAGATATTATGCAGGAACAGCTCGACGCCTATAAAAGCTCCACCGATCCGGATGCAGCCAGCTTCGAATACATCTGCAATGCGCTGCGTCAGCTGGCGCTTGAGGCAAAAGGCGAAAGCGTTCCGCCGGTGGCCGGCAGCGCCCATTTGAGCGTGGTCGACAATCACGTGCAGGAAGAAGAGGCCGTGATTGAGGCCGCCGATGCCGCGGGGAAAACGCAGATTACGCTTTCCCGTCTGAAGGCCGGTGAGCCGGATATGCTGGAAGAGGAGTTGGGGAACCTGGCGACCCTAAGCCAGGTGCAAAAAACGGCCGACTCTCTGACCGCGGTGCTCGACAGCAGCGTAGATCCGGACGATATCGTCGCGGTGCTGTGCTTCGTCATTGAAGCCGATCAAATAGCCTTCAGCACCGTCTCGACGCCCGAAGCGGTCGTGCCCGCGACGCCGCCGGCGGTAGACGCGGTGGTGCCTGCGCGAGTGGCCGCTGCGCCCGTGGCGCTGGTTTCCGCCGCCGCACCGCGCGTTGAGCGTGAAAAACCGGCTGCGCGCAGCAGCGAGTCAACCAGCATTCGCGTGGCGGTTGAAAAGGTCGATCAGCTGATTAACCTGGTGGGTGAGCTGGTCATTACCCAGTCGATGCTGGCCCAGCGTTCCAACGCGCTCGATCCGGTTTCGCACGGTGATCTGATCACCAGCATGGGGCAGCTTCAGCGCAACGCGCGCGATCTGCAAGAGTCGGTGATGTCTATCCGCATGATGCCGATGGAGTATGTGTTCAGCCGCTTCCCGCGGCTGGTGCGCGATCTGGCCGGCAAACTCGGCAAGCAGGTAGAGCTGACGCTGATGGGCAGCTCTACCGAACTCGATAAGAGTCTGATTGAACGCATTATCGATCCGTTAACCCACCTGGTTCGTAACAGCCTCGACCACGGTATTGAACTGCCGGAAACGCGGCTGGCGGCGGGAAAATCCGCCGTGGGCAACCTGATTCTTTCCGCCGAACATCAGGGCGGTAATATTTGCATCGAAGTCACCGACGACGGCGCGGGGCTGAACCGCGAACGTATTTTGGCCAAGGCGCTGTCGCAGGGGATGGCGGTCAGCGAGAGCATGACCGATGAAGAAGTCGGCATGCTGATTTTCGCGCCGGGCTTCTCAACCGCTGAGCAGGTAACCGACGTCTCCGGGCGCGGCGTTGGCATGGACGTGGTGAAGCGAAATATCCAGGAGATGGGTGGCCACGTTGAAATTAAGTCTAAACAGGGCGCAGGCACCACCATCCGCATTTTGCTGCCGCTGACGCTGGCGATCCTCGATGGCATGTCGGTGAAGGTCAACGAAGAGGTGTTTATCCTGCCGCTCAATGCGGTGATGGAGTCGCTGCAGCCGCGCGAAGAGGATCTGCACCCGCTGGCGGGCGGTGAGCGTGTGCTGGAAGTGCGCGGTGAATACCTGCCGCTGGTTGAACTGTGGAAAGCCTTCGATGTGCAGGGAGCGAAAACCGAAGCCACGCAGGGGATTGTGGTCATCCTGCAAAGCGCGGGCCGCCGCTATGCGCTGCTGGTCGATCAGCTGATTGGTCAGCACCAGGTGGTGGTGAAAAACCTGGAAAGCAACTATCGCAAAGTGCCGGGCATCTCGGCGGCGACCATTCTTGGCGACGGTAGCGTCGCGCTGATTGTTGACGTCTCGGCACTGCAGGGACTGAATCGTGATAAACGTCTGGCGAACACAGCCGCCTGAAACGCAGAGAAAAGGTAGAAAACATGACCGGTATGACGAATGTAACAAAGCTGGCGGGTGAACCGACAGGGCAGGAATTCCTGGTATTTACGCTGGGTAACGAAGAGTACGGCATCGATATTCTGAAGGTGCAGGAGATTCGCGGTTACGATCAGGTCACGCGCATTGCTAACACGCCCGCGTTTATAAAAGGGGTCACCAACCTGCGCGGCGTGATTGTGCCGATTGTTGACCTGCGGGTGAAGTTCAGCCAGGAAGACGTGGAATATAACGATAACACGGTCGTGATCGTGCTGAATCTCGGCCAGCGCGTGGTGGGTATTGTGGTCGACGGCGTTTCTGACGTGCTGTCGCTGGCGGCGGAGCAGATTCGTCCGGCGCCGGAGTTTGCCGTGACCCTCTCTACCGAATATCTCACCGGGCTGGGCGCGCTGGGCGATCGCATGCTGATTCTGGTCAATATTGAGAAGCTGCTCAACAGTGAAGAGATGGCGCTGCTGGACAGCGCAACGATTCACGCCGCCTGATGAGAGACGGGCCCGTCGTATTGTGACGACAGGCCCGTTGCTTGCTACACGGCGATTATCCAGCCAGACCCTGAGGTCTGGCTTTTATTTACCCGTTCTGCTGTACCACCTGCGGCTCTTCCTGCGCCAGCAGGCCTTCATTCTGCGACAGCATGGCCGTCGCGACGCCGTTGCCGAGCACGTTAATCGCCGAACGTCCCATATCGAGGAAATGGTCAATCCCCATCAGCAGCAGGATGCCCGCGACCGGAATATTGAAGCTTGGGATGGTGGCTGCCAGCACGACCAGCGCCGAGCGCGGTACCCCGGCAATTCCTTTCGATGCCAGCATCAGCGTCAACATCAGTACCGCAATCTCAGAGAAGCTGAGGTGGATGTTATACGCCTGAGCAATAAACATTGAGGCGAAGGAACAGTAGACCATCGAGCCCACCAGGTTAAAGGAATAGCCGATCGGCAGCACGAAGGACACGATATTGCGTGAGCAGCCAAATTTGGTCAGCTGTTCGAGCGTTTTCGGGTAGGCGGCTTCTGAGCTGCTGGTGGTAAAGGCCACCAGTACCGGATCTTTGAGCATGCTGAGCAGGCGGAAGACTTCTTTTTTCAACACCATATAGCCGATAGCCACCAGTACGCAGCAGGTCAGCACGATAGCCACATAGTAGCCGCCGATAAACGAGGCATAGTTAAGCAAAATGCCCAGCCCTTCGGTTGCAATGACCGACGAGATGGCGGCAAAAATGGCCAGCGGCGCAACGTACATCACGTAACTGGTCACCTTCAGCATAATGTGGGAGACCACGTCCAGCGCGGCAACCAACGGTGCGTTGAACTTCTGACCGAGCGACGCGCCGCCGATGCCGAAGAACATCGAGAACACCACGATTTGCAAAATCTCGTTATCGGCCATCGCGCCGACGATGCTGGTCGGGATGGTATGCGACAAGAAGCCTTTCAGGCTCATACCGCTGACGGCCAGACCGGTGTCGACCGTATCTTTCGGTATCGCCAGATTCAGGCCCGCGCCCGGATGCTGTAGGGTGACGATAAACAGCCCCACCAGAATCGACAGCACCGATGAGCTGATAAACCAGACCATGGCCTTACCGCCGACGCGGCCAATGGTAGACGTTTCGCCAAGCTTCATGATGCCGACCGTCAGGGTGCTGAACACCAGCGGTGCAATCACCATTTTAATGAGTCGGAGGAAAATGTCAGTCAGGAGAGTGATGTTGCTGGACCAGACTTCGATAGTCTGAGTTGATGCATAAGAATGGATCATTGCGCCGGTGAGAATCCCCGCCAGCATAAAAATCACGATAAAAACCGTGAGTTTGTTTGCGTTTGCCACAAAAAATACCCCGTCAGATTACGAATATGCCCTGCGATGAAAAATGATTTTTTAGTTATGTAATGTCATCAATTCATTCACTACATAAATTGTATGAAAGCGGGGGGATTTACAACTTTTTTTTATATTTTATAAAAAGCGTTGTGATTCAGTGACTCGCCGGCGCTGCGCTTTCGTGCCCGTGAGGACGGACGATTTTTACCCCGCGCGCGCATAAAGTTTCTATTTGGGATGCCGATAACACCGAATAACAAGTCATAGAGAAGGTGTTGTATGTTAAACCGTATCCGCGTTGTCACGCTGCTGATGTTGGTGCTGGTCGTCTTCGCACTTTTGCAGTTGGTCTCCGGAGGATTTCTGTTCTCCTCGCTCCAGCAAAACCAACAAAGCTTTGCGCAATCTAACACTCTTCGTACGCAACAGGCTGAACTCACCAAAGCGTGGGATCTGCTGCTGCAAACCCGCATCAACCTGAGCCGGTCCTCGGCGCGGATGATGATGGACGCCACTAATCAGCAGAGCAGCGCCAAAACTGAACTGCTGAAGAATGCGCGCACCACGCTTGCGCAGGCGGACAGCCATTTTGCTCGCTTCAACGCGCTGCCGGCGCAGGCTGAAATGCACGATGCCAGCGCCCAGGTGAGCGCCGCATATCAACGTTATTTTGCTGCGTTACAGGAGCTGGTGGGCTTCCTGGAGGCCGGCAATATGGACGCCTATTTTGCCCAGCCGACGCAGGGGATGCAGAACGCGATGGGCGAAGCCATGAACCAGTACGCTTCGCAAAGCGAAGCGCTCTACCAGCGCGCCTTTACCACCAGCAGCAGCGACTACCAGATAGCTCGCTGGCAGCTGGCGATTCTGGCCGTGGTGCTGGTGATTGTGGTGGTCGGCGCCTGGTTTGGTATTCGCGCCATTTTACTTAAGCCGCTGGCTGCGGTAATGGGGCACATCCGGCAGATTGCCGCCGGGGATCTGACGCCGCGTCTGAGCCTGCGCGGGCGCAACGAAATTACCGAACTGGCTGACACCGTGACGCATATGCAGAGCTCGCTGATTGATACGGTGACCCATGTGCGTGAAGGGGCGGTGGCTATCTATCACGGCACCAGCGAAATTGCGGCGGGCAATAACGACCTGTCTTCTCGCACCGAGCAACAGTCGGCTGCGCTGGAAGAAACGGCGGCCAGCATGGAACAGCTGACGGCTACGGTGAAACAGAACGCCGAAAATGCCCGTCAGGCATCCCATCTGGCACAGAGCGCTTCCGAGACCGCTCTGCACGGCGGCAGCGTCGTCAACGGCGTGGTCAACACCATGCACGAGATTGCCGCCAGCTCGCAAAAAATTTCCGACATTACCGGCGTCATTGACGGCATTGCTTTCCAGACCAACATTCTGGCGCTGAACGCTGCCGTCGAAGCGGCGCGTGCGGGCGAACAGGGACGCGGTTTTGCGGTGGTGGCCGGTGAGGTACGTAACCTCGCCAGCCGCAGCGCACAGGCGGCAAAAGAGATCAAAGCGCTGATTGAAGACTCGGTCTCCCGCGTCGAAACCGGCTCCGCGCAGGTGGAAACCGCTGGGGAAACGATGACCGATATCGTTAATGCGGTGACGCGCGTGACCGACATCATGGGCGAAATCGCCTCGGCCTCTGACGAGCAGAGCCGCGGTATCGACCAGGTGGCGATCGCGGTTGCCGAGATGGACAGCGTCACGCAGCAAAACGCCTCGTTGGTGGAAGAGTCCGCCTCGGCCGCCGCGGCGCTGGAAGAGCAGGCTGAGCGCCTGAATCAGGCCGTCGCCGCCTTTCGTTTAAACGCTGCCGCGCACAGCAGCGCGCCAGCGTCGGCACCGGCGGCGCGCGCGTTGGTCGCTAACAAACGCCAGGCGTCGGTCGCCGAAAGCAACTGGGAAACCTTTTAATTTTATCCGCGGTCCAGGCCGCCTTTAGGAGTGTGGTGATGCTTTATCGTATTCGAATCTCTACCACGTTGTTTCTGATTTTAATTATCTGCGGCATTTTGCAGATTGGCAGTAACGGACTCTCTTTCTGGGCCTTTCGCGACGGACAAAACAACATTTATCAGGTTGAACAAAGCAGCCAGCAGCTGAACACACTGACGGAATCGCGCGCTGCGATGCTGCAGGCCAGCACCATGCTGAACAAAGCGGGCACCCTGACGGCGCTGAGCTATCCGCCTGGTGAAGTGCGCAGCATGATCGACGACGTCAAACAGAATCTCTCGCAGGGCGATGCGCTGTTTAAGGGGTTTATGGCGCTGCCGTTGATGAGTGAGCACGACAAAACGCTACAGGCGGCAACCGCAACGGCGTTTACCAACTGGCACGAGATGCTGGCGCATCAGGTCGCCTGGCTTGAGAACAACCAGCTGGCGGAGTTTGTCGCCGCACCGGTACAAAAAACCCAGGATCAGTTTGACGGTGAGTACCAGAACTGGCGTAAGAACATTGACGGCTACGTTGCTGCCGCCGAACGTGAAAGTCAGAGCGATTACACGCGCTCGACGATGATGTTTATGGCGATGGTCGTCATTTCCGTACTCATTACCGTGGGTGCGCTGTGGTGGGTTCGCCATATGGTGGTGCGACCGCTGGCGATTATCAGCCACCACTTTGAAAGCATTGCGAAAGGCAACCTGGCGCGTCCGATTGCGGTCTACGGCAAGAACGAAATCAGCGCCATCTTTGCCGGGCTGAAGGCCATGCAGCACTCGCTGCGTGACACCGTCAGGGAAGTGCGTCAGGGCAGCTACGCCATGCACACCGGGATCTCGGAAATTGCCGCAGGCAACAACGATCTGTCTGCGCGGACTGAACAGCAGGCGGCCTCGCTGGCGGAAACGGCGGCCAGCATGGAACAGCTGACCGCAACGGTAAGCCAGAACGCCGACAACGCCCGCCAGGCGTCTCACCTCGCGCACGGCGCGGCAGATACCGCCAAGCGCGGCGGAGAACAGGCAAATCATGTGGCGCAGACGATGCATAACATTGCCACCAGCTCGAAGAAAATCAGCGACATTATTAGCGTTATTGACGGTATTGCCTTCCAGACCAATATTCTGGCGCTGAACGCCGCCGTGGAGGCTGCGCGTGCCGGTGAGCAGGGTCGCGGTTTTGCCGTGGTAGCCGGGGAGGTGCGCAACCTCGCCAGCCGCAGCGCCCAGGCGGCGAAAGAAATTAAAGTGCTGATCGAAGAGTCGGTTGCCCGCGTACAGGAAGGTTCCACGCTGGTGGAAACCTCGGCCAGTACGATGAGTGAGATCGTGCAGTCGGTGACCCGAGTGAACGACATCATGGGCGAAATTGCTTCCGCCTCGGATGAACAACGCCGCGGCATTGAACAGGTGGCGCAGGCGGTCAGCCAGATGGATCAGGTGACGCAGCAAAACGCCGCGCTGGTGGAAGAGGGGGCCGCGGCCACCGAACAGCTGGCCGGGCAGGCCGATCGCTTAACGACCGTGGTTTCCGTATTTGAACTTGAAGAAGTGAAGGCGGCGGTGGCGCGTGAAAACGTTACGCCGGCCGCGATACCCGCTGTTTCCTGAATGATGTGATGTAAGAAGGCGCTATGACTGTATCTCTGCCAAATGGGCAATCGCAATTACTGAGCCAGCTGACGCAGCGCCTGACGCTCACCGACGCGCAGTTTCGTCGGATATGTCAACTGATCTACCAGCGCGCCGGGATCGTGCTGGCCGATCACAAGCGTGACATGGTTTACAACCGTCTGGTGCGGCGTCTGCGGACGCTGAACCTGGATGATTTTGGTCATTACCTGGGGCAACTGGAGGCCAACGGCGACAGCGCGGAATGGCAGGCGTTTATTAACTCGCTGACCACCAACCTGACGGCGTTCTTCCGCGAGGCGCACCACTTTCCGACGCTCGCCGAACATGCCGCGCGTCGGCAGGGGGAGTACCGGGTGTGGAGCGCTGCGGCGTCGACCGGGGAAGAGCCGTACTCCATCGCCATTACCCTGGCCGATACCCTGGGTACCGCGCCGGGCCGCTGGAAAGTGTATGCCAGCGATATCGATACCGAAGTGCTGGAAAAAGCGCAGAGCGGCATTTATCGCATGGACGAGCTGAAAACGCTCTCTCAGCAGCAGCTGCAGCGTTATTTCATGCGCGGGACCGGGCCGCACTCCGGACTGGTCCGGGTGCGTAACGAGCTGGCGAACTACGTGGATTTCAGCACGCTGAACTTGCTCAATACCCACTATAACGTTCCCGGTCCGTTCGATGCGATCTTCTGCCGTAATGTGATGATCTATTTTGATAAAACTACGCAGCAGGAGATCCTCAAGCGTTTTGTGTCCCTGCTGAAACCGGACGGATTATTGTTTGCCGGTCATTCAGAGAACTTTAGCCATCTCTCCCGTGAGTTCAGCCTGCGTGGACAGACGGTCTATGCGCTAAGTAAGGGAAGAGCATGAGTAAAATCAGGGTGTTATCCGTTGATGACTCGGCGCTGATGCGCCAGATCATGACGGAAATCATTAACAGCCACGACGATATGGAAATGGTCGCTACCGCGCCGGATCCGCTGGTGGCGCGCGATCTGATTAAAAAATTCAATCCGGATGTGCTGACGCTGGACGTCGAAATGCCGCGCATGGACGGCCTGGACTTTCTCGAGAAGCTGATGCGCCTGCGGCCGATGCCGGTGGTCATGGTGTCTTCGTTGACCGGTAAAGGCTCGGAGGTAACGCTGCGCGCGCTTGAGCTGGGGGCGGTGGACTTTGTCACCAAACCGCAGTTGGGCATTCGTGAGGGGATGCTGGCCTACAGCGAAACCATTGCTGAGAAGGTGCGCGCCGCCTCGCGTGCGCGCATTAGCGCCCACAAACCGCTGGCCGCGCCGGTGGCGATCAAGTCTGGCCCGCTGCTGAGCTCCGAAAAGCTGATTGCGATCGGTGCGTCAACCGGCGGTACTGAAGCTATTCGTCATGTACTCCAGCCGCTGCCGCTCTCCAGCCCGGCGCTGCTGATCACGCAGCATATGCCGCCGGGCTTTACCCGTTCATTTGCCGAGCGCCTCAATAAGCTGTGCCAAATCACGGTTAAAGAGGCGGAAGACGGCGAGCGCGTCCTGCCGGGTCATGCCTATATTGCGCCGGGCGATAAGCATATGGAGCTGGCGCGCAGCGGGGCGAACTATCAAATCAAAATTCACGACGGGCCGCCGGTTAATCGCCATCGCCCGTCGGTTGATGTGCTGTTTCATTCGGTCGCGAAGCACGCGGGGCGCAACGCCGTAGGGGTGATCCTCACCGGCATGGGCAACGACGGTGCGGCCGGGATGCATGCGATGTACCAGGCCGGAGCCTGGACCATCGCGCAGAATGAAGCCAGTTGTGTGGTGTTCGGCATGCCGCGCGAGGCCATCAATACCGGTGGCGTCAGCGAAGTGGTCGATCTTAGCCAGGTAAGCCAGCAGATGCTGGCGAAAATCAGTGCCGGACAGGCAATACGTATTTGAATCAGGAGTATTATTTTATGGCGGATAAAGAGCTTAAGTTTTTGGTTGTGGATGACTTTTCCACCATGCGTCGTATCGTGCGCAACCTGTTAAAGGAACTGGGATTTAACAACGTTGAAGAGGCAGAAGACGGCGTGGATGCGCTGAATAAACTGCAGGCGGGCGGCTTTGGTTTTGTCATCTCTGACTGGAACATGCCGAACATGGATGGCCTGGAGCTGCTGAAAACGATCCGCGCCGACGGTGGGATGGCGGCAATGCCGGTGCTGATGGTCACGGCAGAAGCGAAGAAAGAGAACATCATTGCCGCCGCGCAGGCCGGGGCCAGCGGATACGTGGTGAAGCCGTTCACTGCGGCGACGCTGGAAGAGAAGCTGAACAAGATCTTCGAGAAACTGGGCATGTGAGGTGACGAACATGATGCATTCTTCCATCAAGCCCGGCGATGACCACTCCGCCGCGGATATTATCAGCCGCATCGGCAATCTGACCCGTATGCTGCGCGATAGCCTGCGCGAGCTGGGGTTGGATCAGGCGATTGCGGAAGCGGCCGAAGCGATACCCGACGCGCGTGACCGTCTGGACTATGTTGTGCAGATGACCGCGCAGGCTGCGGAGCGCGCGCTGAACAGCGTCGAAGCCTCGCAGCCGCATCAGGATGAAATGGAAAAAGGCGCCAAAGCCTTGACCAAGCGCTGGGACGCGTGGTTTGAAAATCCGATTGAATTGTCCGACGCGCGTGAACTGGTGAGCGATACCCGCCAGTATCTTGGCGAGGTGCCGGAGCATACCAGCTTTACGAACGCCCAACTGCTCGAAATCATGATGGCGCAGGATTTCCAGGACCTGACCGGTCAGGTTATCAAGCGCATGATGGACGTTATCCAGGAAATTGAGCGCCAGCTGTTGATGGTGCTGCTGGAGAACATTCCGGAGCAGGGCGCGCGGCCAAAACGCGAAAACGACAGTCTGCTCAACGGGCCGCAGGTTGACACCTCAAAAGCCGGCGTCGTTGCCAGCCAGGATCAGGTGGACGATCTGCTCGATAGCCTGGGCTTCTAATCGCGCTGTCCGGGCCTACCGATAAGCATATCGCCGTAGGCCTGGCAGACGCCAAAAAAAAACACATATCTGTAGGCCGGATAAGGCGTTTACGCCGCTATCCGGCAATATACGCGGATACCCATCAATAAACGCCCGAATTCCTTCACTTTCATTCCGCTATTCGTCCTATTGGCAACGCGCCGCATCGAGATAATACTCGCGACCGTATTTTCGAGAGTGATGCCGTGGCAGAAGAAAGCGACGACGACGACAAAACAGAAGACCCCACACCCCAACGGCTTGAAAAGGCGCGTGAGGAGGGGCAGATCCCGCGTTCCCTCGAGCTGACGTCGCTGCTGATGCTGCTGGTGGGCGTTTGTGTGCTCTGGCTGGGCGGCGAGTCGCTGGCTCGACGGCTGGCGAACCTGCTTTCGGGCGGGCTGCGCTTTGATCACAGCATCGTCAATGACCCCAACCTGATCCTCGGCCAGATTATCCTGCTGCTCAAAGAAGCCATGCTGGCGCTGCTTCCGCTGATTGTCGGGGTGGTGACGGTGGCGCTGGTTGCGCCAATGATGCTCGGCGGCCTGGTGTTCAGCACCAAATCGCTGGCCTTCAAGCTCGATAAGCTCAACCCGCTGCCCGGCATTAAGCGCATGTTTTCGGCGCAGACGGCGGCGGAGCTGAGTAAGGCGATTATGAAAGCGGTGCTGATGGGGACCGTGGCGGGCTTTTTCCTGTGGATGCACTGGCCGCAGATGATGCGTCTGGTCAGCGAATCACCGCTGTCGGCAATAGGTAACGCCCTGAATATGGTAGGCCTGTGCGCGCTACTGGTGGCGATGGGCATCATCCCGATGGTCGGCTTCGACGTTTTCTGGCAGATCCACAGCCATCTGAAAAAGCTGCGTATGTCGCGGCAGGATATTCGCGATGAATTTAAGCAGAGTGAAGGCGACCCGCACGTTAAAGGGCGTATTCGCCAGATGCAGCGTGCGGCGGCACGCCGTCGGATGATGGCCGACGTACCGAAGGCTGACGTGATCGTCAATAACCCGACACACTATTCCGTCGCCCTGCAGTACGACGAAAACAAAATGAGCGCGCCGAAAGTCGTGGCGAAAGGTGCGGGGCTGGTGGCGCTGCGCATTCGTGAAATTGGCGAGGAGAACCGCATTCCGATGCTGGAAGCGCCGCCGCTGGCGCGCGCGCTGTATCGCCATGCCGATATCGGTCAGCAGATCCCCGGCCAGCTGTACGCCGCGGTGGCAGAGGTGCTGGCGTGGGGCTGGCAGCTTAAGCGCTGGCGACTGGCGGGCGGTGCCGCGCCGAAAAAACCGGATAACATAGCGGTGCCTGAGGCACTGGATTTTTTGAACGAGAAGGACTCTGATGGCTAATCTTGTCGCAATGCTGCGCCTCCCCAGCAACCTGAAATCCACCCAGTGGCAGGTGCTTGCCGGGCCGGTGCTGATCCTGCTGATTTTGTCGATGATGGTACTGCCGCTGCCGGCGTTCGTCCTCGACCTGCTGTTTACCTTTAACATTGCGCTGTCCATTATGGTGCTGCTGGTGGCCATGTTCACCCAGCGCACGCTGGAGTTTGCCGCCTTCCCGACCATTCTGCTGTTTACCACGCTGCTGCGTCTGGCGCTGAACGTGGCCTCGACGCGTATTATTTTGATGGACGGACACACCGGCGCGGCGGCGGCGGGGAAGGTGGTTGAAGCGTTTGGCCACTTCCTCGTCGGCGGTAACTTCGCTATCGGCATCGTGGTGTTTATCATCCTCGTTATCATCAACTTTATGGTTATCACCAAAGGTGCCGGGCGTATTGCCGAAGTGGGTGCGCGCTTTGTGCTGGACGGGATGCCGGGTAAGCAGATGGCGATCGACGCCGATCTCAACGCCGGGATCATCGGCGAAGAGGAAGCGAAAAAGCGCCGTTCAGAGGTGACCCAGGAAGCGGACTTCTACGGTTCGATGGACGGTGCCAGTAAGTTTGTGCGCGGCGATGCCATCGCCGGGATTCTGATTATGGTGATCAACGTCATCGGCGGACTGCTGGTAGGGGTGTTACAGCACGGTCTGGATCTGGGCAAAGCGGCGGAATCTTACACCCTGCTGACCATTGGTGACGGCCTGGTGGCGCAGATTCCGGCGCTGGTGATCTCGACCGCGGCGGGCGTCATTGTGACCCGCGTAAGTACCGAGCAGGACGTTGGCGAACAGATGGTCGGCCAGCTGTTTAGCAACCCGCGCGTCATGCTGTTGAGCGCCGGGGTGCTCGGCCTGCTGGGCCTGGTCCCGGGTATGCCGAACCTGGTGTTCCTGCTGTTTACCGCCGCGCTGCTGGGGCTGGCGTGGTGGATCCGTGGGCGTGAGATAAAGGCTCCGGATCAGCCGCAGCCGGTGAAAGCGCCGGAAAATACGTCGCAGGCGGTAGAGGCCACCTGGAGCGATGTGCAGCTGGAAGATACGCTGGGCATGGAAGTGGGCTACCGGCTGATTCCGATGGTTGATTTCCAGCAGGATGGTGAACTGCTCGGGCGCATCCGCAGTATTCGGAAGAAATTTGCGCAAGAAATGGGCTTCCTGCCGCCAGTGGTGCATATTCGCGACAATATGGACCTGTCGCCGGCGCTGTACCGTATTTTACTCAAAGGGGTCGAGATTGGCAGCGGCGAGGCCTACCCTGGCCGTTGGCTGGCGATCAATCCCGGTACCGCAGCGGGTTCACTGCCCGGTGAAGTCACCACCGATCCGGCGTTTGGCCTGGCGGCTATCTGGATTGAAAGCGCGCTGAAAGAGCAGGCGCAGATTCAGGGCTTCACGGTGGTGGAAGCCAGTACCGTGGTGGCGACGCACCTGAATCATCTGATTAGCCTGCACGCTTCGGAACTGTTTGGTCGTCAGGAAGCGCAGCAGTTGCTGGAGCGCGTAACCCAGGAGATGCCGAAGCTGACTGAAGATCTGGTGCCGGGGGTGGTGACGCTGACCACCTTGCATAAAGTGCTGCAAAATCTGCTGGATGAAAAAGTACCGATTCGCGATATGCGTACCATTCTGGAAACGCTGGCTGAACATGCGCCGATCCAGACCGATGCGGGCGAGCTGACGTCGGTGGTGCGCGTGGCCCTCGGCCGGGCGATCACCCAACGCTGGTTCCCGGGTAACGACGAGGTGCAGGTTATCGGGCTGGATACGCCGCTGGAGCGACTGCTGCTGCAAGCCCTACAGGGCGGCGGAGGCCTGGAACCGGGCCTGGCTGACCGTCTGCTGGCGCAGGCGCAGGAGGCTCTGGCGCGTCAGGAAATGCTCGGCGCGCCGCCGGTGCTGCTGGTGAACCACGCGCTGCGTCCTCTGCTGTCGCGCTTCCTGCGTCGCAGCCTGCCACAGCTGGTGGTGTTGTCAAACATGGAGCTGTCCGATAACCGCAACATTCGCATGACGGCGACCATTGGAGGTAAATAATGCGTCGGTGGTTTGCGTTGCTGTTCGTTCTGCCTGGCCTGGCGCAGGCGGCGGGCGAGGGGGCCTGGCAGGACAGCAATATTGGCATCACCCTGAATCACCGCGGAGTTGCCGTATCGTCGCGGCCGCTGACCGCCTCGCAGTCGGTGCAGGGCATGACCACGCGGGTGGTCTGGCGCTATGCGCTGAACGGCCCCGTACCGGCCGGGCTGCGGGTCCGGCTGTGCTCGCTTTCGCGCTGTACGGAGCTGGATGGGCAGAGCGGCAGCACGCTGGCTTTTAGCCAGGTTTCGGCGGCAGAGCCGTTTCGGTTTATCTGGGAAGTGCCGGGCGGTGGGAGATTAATTCCGGCGTTACGGGTACAAAGCATACAAATTATCGTTAACTACCGCTGAAAGCCCTACATTCCTCTTTTCGCCACCGGATTCTGGTGGCGACCTCGCATTTCTGACCCTCACTTTTGATTGTAAAGAAACGTTGTTTTATAAATCAGTGATGCATATGCCACGACTCTTTGCATTTTTGCCAATCAGGCGTTCGCGCTGGCAGAAATAGGAAGGTATCCCTTAACGCATACTTTTACTGTAGCCGTGTCAGTACTCCTTTGTTATCAGCTCTGGCAGGCTGAAGGAGTTCCATAATAAAAGGCACAGGATAACGTCAATGAACAGAACACGAAAAATAGGACTCGTTAACTATTTTGCCTACGGATCGGGAGATTTTCTCGGCGCCGGTACCACCGCGCTGACCGCCGCCTGGCTGCTGTATTTCTACACCACGTTTTGCGGCTTAACCCCCATTGAAGCCACTTTTATCTTCGCCACCGCTCGCGTACTGGATGCGGTGGTCAGCCCGCTGATGGGCTTCCTGACCGATAACTTCGGCTCCACCTGGTTTGGTAAACGCTTTGGTCGGCGCAAATTCTTTATTCTGCTCGGCATTCCCTGCGTGTTCAGCTATTCCTTCATGTGGATAGGGGAGATGAGCTTCTGGTATTACCTCGTCACCTATCTGATCTTTGACGTGGTCTACACCATGATTCTGGTGCCGTATGAAACGCTGGTCCCGGAAATGACCGACGACTTCAAACAGAAAACCAAATTCTCCGGCGCGCGTATCGGTATGGCGCAGATGTCGGCGATTCTGGCTTCCTTCCTGCCGGGCATTCTGCTGACCCACTTCGGTAAAGACAACGCCATTTCCTTCTTCTATGCCAGCCTGGTGTTCTCGGTGCTGTGCGCCATCATGCTGACCTTTGTCTGGTTCTTTACCTGGGAGCGCCCGCGTGAAGAGTGGACTGTGGCGGCGCTGAAGGCGGAAGAGGAGAAAAAACACCTGACGTTTGCGCAGAGCATGAATCGCCTGTTTGTCGAACTGAGCTCAACGCTGCGCATCAAGATTTTCCGCCAGCACCTGGGAATGTACCTCGGCGGCTATATCGCGCAGGATGTGTTTAACGCCGTCTTTACCTACTACGTGGTGTTCGTACTGATGCAGGAAGCGTCCGTCGCCTCCAACCTGCTCGGCACCATGGCTATCTTCCAGTTCATTGCCGTCATCGCCATGATTCCGCTGTGCATCCGCTTCGGGCCGGCACCGTCCTATCGCATGGTGGTGGTGCTGTTTGGTCTGGGGTCGTTCTCGTATGCTGCGCTGTACTATGCGGGTATGAGTGATATCTATGCATTACTGTTGCTGATTTCCGCGATTGCCGGTCTGGGACGCGGCGGCATCAACTATGTGCCGTGGAACACCTACACCTATATCTCTGACGTTGATGAAGTGATCACCGGCCAGCGCCGCGAGGGTATCTTCGCCGGCATCATGACCCTGACGCGTAAAGCCTCTCAGGCGGGGGCGGTCATGCTGGTGGGCATCATCATGCAGATGTCCGGCTTCGTCTCCGGGCAGAAAACCCAGCCGCCGGAAGTGAGCCATACCATCCTGATGATCCTCAGTATGGGCACCATCGTGGTACTGGCATTGGGCTTCCTGGTCTCACTGCGCTTTAAGCTGAACCTGAAAACCCACAGCGTGCTGCGTGAAGAAACCGCAAAAATGCGCCAGTCCGGCCACGTGGTACCGGAAACCGTCACGCCACAGGCGCGCGCCACCGTCGAAATGCTGGCGGGAATGCCGTACGAATCCCTGTGGGGCAACAACAACATTGGTTACCTGAATCGTAATAAACCTGCGGCACCTTCGCTGAAGCAGGCTGCAACATTGAATTCGACTTACAACAGAGGTTAAGAATATGAAAGTTTGGCCCGTCAAACATAGCCCATTATTACGTCAACCGGAGCATTTTATCTCCCGGGAAGAGCTGAAAGCCTTGATTCAGACGGTGACGAACAATCTGGTGAATATCAAGGATGAGACTGGTCAATTTCTGCTGCGTCTTGACGATGGTCGCGTGATCGATACCAAAGGATGGGCAGGCTGGGAATGGACGCACGGCGTAGGGCTGTACGGTATCTATCAGTACTACCAGCAGACCGGTGATGTCGCGATGCGCGACATCATCGATAGCTGGTTCGCCGATCGCTTTGCGGAAGGCGCGACCACCAAGAACGTGAATACCATGGCGCCGTTCCTGACGCTGGCCTATCGCTACGAAGAGACCGGTAACCCGGCCTATTTACCCTGGCTGGACAGCTGGGCTGAGTGGGCAATGCACGAGATGCCGCGCACCGACTACGGCGGCATGCAGCACATCACGCTGGCGGAAGAAAACCATCAGCAGATGTGGGACGATACGTTGATGATGACCGTGCTGCCGTTGGCGAAAATCGGCAAGCTGCTGAATCGCCCTGAGTACGTCGAAGAAGCGGTGTATCAGTTCCTGCTGCACGTGCAGAATCTGATGGATCGCGAGACCGGTCTGTGGTTCCACGGCTGGAACTATGACGGCCACCATAATTTTGCTCACGCCCGCTGGGCCCGCGGCAACAGCTGGCTGACCATCGTGATCCCTGACTTCCTGGAGCTGGTGGATCTGCCGGAGAACAATGCGACGCGGCGTTATCTGGTGCAGGTGCTGAACGCGCAGATTGCCGCGCTGGCGAAATGCCAGCACGAAAGCGGTCTGTGGCACACGCTGCTCGACGATCCTCATTCCTACCTGGAAGCGTCGGCCACCGCAGGCTTTGCCTACGGCATTCTGAAGGCGGTGCGTAAGCGCTACGTGGGCCAGGAGTATGCCGAAGTCGCGGAAAAAGCGATGAAAGGCATCGTGAAGCACGTTTCCCCGGAAGGTGAGCTGCTGCAAACTTCCTTTGGTACCGGCATGGGGTCAAACCTCGATTTCTACCGTGAAATTCCGTTGACCTCCATGCCGTACGGGCAGGCGATGGCGATACTGTGCCTGACGGAATATCTGCGTAAGTTCTTCTAAGTTCTCATACTTCCCGCCAACCCGGCAGCAACCGCTGTCGGGTTTTTTATTATCTGAACCATCAATTTTTTTTTGAAATTTTCAGTTTTGGTTATAAAAAAATTTTAAGTGGATCGCATTCCTGCATGATGCGTATTAGCCGTAATGACAATAGTGATTTTGCTCACATTTCAAACCTCATGATAAGAATATAAAAACAGTGTTTCAAAATTATAAAACATGAGGTTTATTTTTATGGCAAGAAATGCGGCTTCAGCCCCCCACGGGCTGCAGGGAAGACCTGTCAATCTGCGCCATCAACTGGCATACGGAGGCGGAAACCTCTTGGGCAGCGGCGCGCTGGCAATCAGCGGTGCGTGGCTTCTTTACTTCTACACCACCTTCTGCGGCCTGACGTTAATCGAGGCTGCGTTTATTTTTTCCGTTGCCAGCGTCATTGACGCGATCAGTAACCCATTGATGGGTTACCTCACCGATAACTTCGGTAAAACCCGCCTTGGCAAACGCTTCGGCCGCCGCCGCTTCTTCCTGCTGATCGGCATTCCACTGATGATGTTCTACCCGCTGCTGTGGGTGGAAGGGCTGGGCTTCTGGTACTACCTGGGTACCTACGTGATGTTCGAGATCATTTATACCTCAGTCATGGTGCCTTACGAAACATTGGCGACCGAAATGACCGACGATTTCGCACTGCGCTCCAGGCTCACCGGTTACAAAGCGATTTTTGGTAAACTGGCAAACTTCCTGGCGGCGTTTATTCCTGGGCAGTTTATCCTGCTGTACGGCAAAGAGTCGGCGACGCCGTTCTTTCTGACCGGCCTGACCTACGGTGCTATTCTGATCGCCGCTGTAGCCTGCCTGTGGTACAACAGCTGGGAGCGCCCGCGTGAAGAAGAGCCGCAGGAACAGGTGAAAAGCGGATTGCTCAACACGCTGCTGTCGCTGGCCAAAGATATGCGTTCGACGTTCTATCTGCGCGTATTCCGTAAGCACCTGGGGATGTACCTGTGTGGCTTTGGCGCCGAGTGGCTGTTCGCCTCTATCTTTACCTACTTCGTCATTTTTGTTCTCCAGCACGATCCGGCAATGGTCGCGGGGCTGAATAGCCTGAACTCCATCCTGCAGCTGATTTCCACGGCGCTGTTTATCGGCCTGTGCGTGAAAAAAGGCTTCAGTAAGCCGTACATTATGGCGCTGAGTATCGTTATTTTCGCGGTGCTGCTGTACACCTCCCTGTGGTTCTTCCATCTGCCTGCGCACCTGGCGACGATTCTGATGTTCGGCATCACAATCATCTTTGGGCTGGGGACCGGCGGCGTGTATTACATTCCGTGGACGGTTTATACCTTCCTCGCGGACGTTGATGAAATCTACACCGGTCGTCGCCGTGAAGGGATCTATGCGGGGGCGATGACCTTCTCCGGTAAAATCTTACGCTCCGTTATTGTCTTTGTGATGGGCGCTGTTCTTAGCTACTACGGCTTCCAGTCGAAAGCGCATGTACAGCCGGAAAGCGCAGTGAACGCCATTGCGGTGGTCTTCTGCGGTGGCGTTGCGCTGCTGGCGCTGGCGGCGGTGGTCTTCAGTAAGCAGATGAAGCTGGATCGCAAAACCCATCTCATCGTGCTGCAGGAAGTGGCGCGAATCAAGGCCGGCGGCAAGCTGGAAGACATTGCGCCGGACGTGCGAGCGGTGGTGGAAGATCTGGTTGGTCACCGCTATGAAGAGTGCTGGGGCAACAGTCCACTGTTCAAAAAAGACGACGCGCCGGTTGTGGTTGAAGCGGTCTCAGCCGGGCGCTAAGACACCCGACGATTTTCCCTCTTACCCCTGGGACGGCGGCTGCGGCTGACTGTCCTGGGGGGCAAACAGATGGTCGAGTATCTGACGCATGACCGGTGCTGCGACCACGCCATCGCTCCCCCCATTCTCCAGCACCAGCGCAACGGCAACCTGCGGATTTTTATACGGCGCAAAGGCGGTATAAAAAATATGATCGCGCAGGCGGGTCGGGATCATCTTCGCATTGTAGGTCTGATTTTCTTTGAGGCTGAACACCTGCGAGGTGCCGCTTTTTGCCGCAATGCCGTACGGTGCGGTATGGAAGAACTTGTAGCCGGTACCGTTGGGCGCATTGGCCATGCCGAACATAGCCTGACGCACCAGGCTCCAGTACGGAGAGGCGGCGCTGGCAATCTGCGTTTCATTTTTCGGCTGCTGGTAGGGAATCAGCGTTTTGCCAGACGCCTCATCCTTTAACAGGTGCGGAGGGATCACGCGGCCGTTGTTCAGCAGCGCCACCATCGCCTTCACCATCTGAATCGGTGTCGCAATCCAGTAACCCTGGCCGATACCCACTGAGATGGTATCACCCTGATACCAGGTTTTTTTGTGCACCCGCTCTTTCCAGTCGCGGCTGGGCAGCAGACCGGTGTACTCTTCATCAAGGTCAATGCCGGTTGGTTTACCGTAGCCGAACTGGCTCAGCATGCTATGAATCCGGTCAATGCCCATCATATAGGCGACCTGGTAGAAGAAGGTGTCGGCGGACTCTTCGATGGCTTTGGTGACGTCGAGCATGCCGTGACCGGTTTTTTTCCAGTCGCGGTAGTGGCGCTGCGTGCCGGGCAGCGTCCATGTCGGCGCGCCGAAGAAGTGGGTTTGCGGCGTAATGACGCCATCGAGCAGCGCCGACATCGCCATATAGGGTTTCACGGTGGAGGCTGGCGGATACAGCCCCTGAGTGACGCGGTTAATCAGCGGCAGGTTTTTATCCTGTAACAGCGCATTGTAATCCTGGTAGCTAATACCTTTGACGAAGGGATTCGGGTCGTAGCTCGGGTTGGACACCATCGCCAGCACCGAGCCGTCGTGCGGATCTTCCACCAATACCGCCGCGCGCTGGCCGACCAGCAGGCTCTCAATGTACTCCTGCAGGTGCAGATCCAGCGTCAGATGAATATCTTTTCCGGCCACTGGCGGCACGTCTTTTAGCAGACGAACGATACGCCCGTGGTTATCAACTTCCACTTCCTGATAGCCGGTCTTACCGTGCAGTTCGCTTTCGTAGTAGCGTTCAATCCCCTGTTTACCGATGTTGTGGTCGGCGGCATAGTTTTCTGCGATACCCTGTTTATCGAGCGCTTTGAGATCGCTGTCGTTAATTTTTGATACGTAGCCAAGCACGTGGGCCAGCGCGGCACCGTAGGGATATTGTCGGTCCTCATAGCTGTTGACGGTGACGCCGCTGAAGCGAAACTGGTTAACGGAGAAGCGTGCGATTTCGATATCGGTCAGCGCATTTTTCAGCACCACCGGGCGGTAGCGGCTGCTTGATTTGAGGGCTTTACGGAACTGGTCGATATCGTCGGCAGTAAGGTCGACGATGGGCGTTAGCTGGCGCAACAGCGCGTCCATATCGCTGATTTTATAAGGCGTGACGGAAATATCGTACCAGGTCACGTTTTTGACCAGCGGAATACCGTTGCGATCGTAGATGATGCCGCGCGTGGGGGCGACAGGCAGCATTTTTATATCGTTGGCGTCGGATCGCGTGGTGTAGTAATCGTGCTCATCAACCTGCAAATGATAAAGGTTGAAGATAAGAATGCAAAAGCAGACGATCACCAGGCCAAAGGCCACCAGCGCGCGACGCAGGAAGAGCTTTCGCTCCGCTTCATAGTCTCTAAATGTCATGACAGTACCCGGTGTTTAAGCCGCCTAATCATACGGAGCGGCCTGCGTCATGACAGACAAAAAGTGTTCCATCCCTCCGGGAAAATGTGTCATTTCTTGTGTTTTGTAACAAACGCGGCGGGGAGGGGGAAAATAAAAAAGCCCGCGACACGGCGCGGGCTTTTTGGGGAACGGGAATTACATACGTTCGACGGTTTCGATCCCCAGGGTATCGAGGCCCAGCTTCAGGGTTTTCGCCGTCAGCAGCGCTAACTTCAGGCGGCTGTTGCGCACCGCTTCGCTCTCGGCTGAGAGGATCGGGCAATGTTCGTAGAAGCCAGAGAACAGACCCGCCAGATCGTACAGGTATGCGCACATGACGTGCGGCGTACCGTCGCGAGCAACCACATTCAGCGTTTCTTCGAACTGCAGCAGGCGCGCGGCCAGCTGCGCTTCACGTTCTTCGGTAATGTTCACGGCGGCGTTAACGATGGCGCTTTCTTCCAGCTCGGCCTTACGGAACACAGACAGTACGCGGGTATAGGCATACTGCATATACGGCGCGGTGTTGCCTTCAAAGGCCAGCATGTTGTCCCAGTCGAACACGTAGTCGGTGGTGCGGTTTTTGGACAGATCGGCGTATTTTACCGCACCGATGCCGACGGCATTGGCCAGTTTTTCCAGCTCGTCTGCCGGCATATCCGGATTCTTCTCCGCCACCAGGCGACGCGCGCGCTCCAGCGCTTCGTCCAGCAGATCTGCCAGCTTCACGGTACCGCCGGCGCGGGTTTTGAACGGCTTGCCATCTTTACCCAGCATCATGCCGAACATGTGGTGTTCCAGCGGAACGCTGTCTGGCACGTAGCCTGCTTTACGCACGATAGTCCATGCCTGCATCAGGTGCTGGTGCTGACGGGAGTCGATGTAGTACAGCACGCGATCGGCGTGCAGCGTTTCATAACGGTATTTCGCACAGGCAATATCGGTGGTGGTGTACAGGTAGCCGCCATCCTTTTTCTGGATGATGACGCCCATAGGCTCGCCTTCTTTGTTCTTAAATTCGTCGAGGAACACCACGGTTGCGCCTTCGCTCTCGACCGCCATCCCTTTGGCCTTCAGATCGGCAACGATACCCGGCAGCATGGGGTTATACAGGCTTTCACCCATGACGTCATCGCGGGTCAGGGTCACGTTCAGACGGTTGTAGGTCAGCTGGTTCTGGGACATGGTAATGTCGACCAGTTGGCGCCACATTTTACGGAAGTATTCATCGCCGCCCTGCAGTTTAACCACGTAGCTGCGAGCGCGCTCGGCAAAGGCTTCGTCTTCATCGTAGTGCTTTTTGGCTTCACGATAGAAACCTTCGAGGTCAGCCAGCGCCATTTCACCGGCGTTTTCCTGCTGCTGTTTTTCCAGGTAGGCAATCAGCATCCCGAACTGGGTGCCCCAGTCGCCGACGTGGTTGGCGCGGATAACCTTGTGACCCATCAGCTCCAGGGTACGGACCGACGCGTCGCCTATAATGGTTGAACGCAGATGGCCCACGTGCATTTCTTTCGCCACGTTTGGCGCGGAGTAGTCAACGACAATCGTCTGCGGCTCCGGCTGCGCGATACCCAGACGTTCGCTTTTCAGCGCCTGCGTAACGTGCTCGGCGAGGAACGCCGGATCGAGGAAAATGTTGATAAAGCCCGGCCCGGCGATTTCCACTTTATTGGCGATGCCATCAAGCTGGAGATGAGACAGTACCTGCTCTGCCAGTTGTCGCGGCGCCATGCCCAGTTTCTTCGCAACCGCCATCACGCCGTTGGCCTGATAGTCGCCGAACTGTACTTTTGCTGACTGACGAACCTGCGGTTCGCAATCGGCAGGCGCGCCTGCCGCAATCATGGCCTGACTGACTTTTTCTGAGAGAAGAGCCTGAATATTCACCGGAATACCTTACGTTTTAGACGCTGCTGCCCGCGGGGTGCAGCGCCGGGTGTGGATAAATTAAGGCGGGAGTATACTGCATTTGCCCGATGCCGTCAGCATTGGCCCAACGCCGCCTGAGCAGGGATTGACCGCTTGTCCGCCTCGTCGGTTGGTTCAGCGCCCACAACAGGGTAGATTAGCCTTTTCATCAGATAAGAGTAGGGCTGAAATGGCAAACTGGCAGACTATCGCGCAGCTACAGGATATTTCCGCGGACCTTCCGCGCTTTACCGAGGCGTTCACTGCGCTTTCGCAACGGTTGGGGCTCGATATCGCGCCGCTCAATGCCGACCACATTTCCCTGCGTTGTCATCAAAACGCCACCGCCGAGCGCTGGCGTGCCGGTTTCGAGCAGTGCGGTACGTTACTGTCGGAAAACCTCATCAACGGGCGTCCTATCTGCTTGTTTAAACTCGATGAGCCGGTTTGCGTTGTGCACTGGCGCTTTACGGTGGTTGAGCTGCCGTGGCCGGGTGAAAAGCGCTACCCGCACGAAGGCTGGGAGCATATTGAGATTGTTCTGCCGGGCGAGCCTGAGCAGCTCAACGCGCGGGCGCTGGCGCTGCTGTCCGACGAGGGTTTGAGCCAGCCGGGAATATCGGTCAAAACCAGCTCGCCGAAAGGCGAACGCGAACGCCTGCCAAACCCCACTATGGCGATCACCGATGGCCACGTAACGGTGAAATTTCATCCATGGACCCTCGAAGAAATCGTTGCCAGCGAACAAGCAGTGTAACAATGTGAGCTAACGCGGGGTCTGGTGCGCGTAACGATGGCATCATCGGACGCTGGAGAAAAACGGAGAGAAACATGGCATTGCTGGAGATCTGCTGTTACAGCACGGAATGCGCGGTGATCGCGCAGCAGAACGGGGCCGATCGCATTGAACTGTGCGCCGCGCCGCTGGAGGGCGGGCTGACGCCGTCGTACGGTGTCCTGAGAGCGACGCGCCAGCGGGTGACGATTCCCGTGCATCCCATTATCCGCCCGCGCGGCGGCGATTTTTGCTACACCGACGGTGAGTTTGCCGCCATGCTGGAAGACGTTCGTCAGATTCGCTCGCTGGGCTACCCCGGTTTTGTGATTGGCGTGCTCAACCCCGAAGGGCAGGTTGACGTGCCGCGTATGCGGCAAATTATGGTAGCGGCAGGGCCGCTGGCGGTGACGTTCCACCGCGCGTTTGATATGTGTGCCAATCCTTTGCAAGCCGCTGATGTATTGACAGATTTAGGCGTTGCCCGGGTGTTGACTTCTGGCCAGCAGCCGTCGGCCGAAAAAGGTATTTCATTAATTCGGGAACTTATTGCCCGAGAGGGTACTCCAACCATTATGGCGGGTGCAGGTGTGAGGGCGAGCAACCTTTCGCTCTTCCTGGAAACAGGCGTCAAAGAAGTGCACAGTTCAGCCGGGCAATGGTTGCCCTCCGAAATGCGTTATCGCAATCCCGGACTGTCAATGTCAACGGATCCTGACGCTGATGAGTATTCACGTTATGCCGTCGACGGTGCGGCCGTAGCCGCAATGAGTGCGATCGTCGCGCGTCATGAGTAGTTAACCGTTTTTTACCGCGCGTCATATCGCCCAATATGATGCTTGCTTGTACCAGGCCCCTGCCCATTAAACAGGGGCCTTTTTTTCGCCATCGTATTTTATTGGCAGGGTCAGCGTCGCGCTGATTACCGGATGGCGGCTTTGCCTTATCCGGCCTACGATTTGTAGTCAGGCAAAACGATTACGGTTTACGCGCAATCAACACCGCGCGCAGCGGCGCAGGATAGCCTTCGATGGTTTTGGTCGGATCGTTCGGGTCGAGGAAATCGGCCAGCGATTCGGTGACCATCCATTCGGTACGACGCTGTTCTTCGGTTGAGGTGACGTTCATATCGACGATACGCACATCGACAAACCCACATTTTTCCAGCCAGTTTTTCAGCGCAGGGGCAGAGGGAATAAAGTAAACGTTACGCATCTGCGCGTAGCGGTCGCCCGGCACCAGCACCGTGTTTTCATCACCGTCAACCACCAGCGTTTCCAGCACCAGTTCACCGTCGTTCACCAGCTGATCTTTAAGCTGCCAGAGATGCTCCAGCGGCGAGCGGCGATGGTAGAGCACGCCCATGGAGAAGACGGTATCAAACGCTTTCAGCGCCGGAAGCTGCTCAATGCCGAGCGGCAGCAGATGCGCACGCTGATCGTTGCCTAGCAGTTTACGCACGGCTTCAAACTGGCACAGGAACAGCTGGGTGGGATCGATGCCAACCGCCAGATGGGCACCCGCGCCGAT
The DNA here is from genome assembly GCF_036759865.1 of Kluyvera genomosp. 2. Taxonomy (NCBI): domain Bacteria; kingdom Pseudomonadati; phylum Pseudomonadota; class Gammaproteobacteria; order Enterobacterales; family Enterobacteriaceae; genus Kluyvera; species Kluyvera genomosp. 2. The sequence goes on along the minus strand of NZ_JAPKIA010000027.1, from coordinate 6,616 downwards.
CATCCGCCACATGTGGTAACCGCTGCCACAGCCCACGTCGAGAATGGTTCGACCGCTCAGATCAGACAGGTGCGGCAGGACGCGATCCCATTTCCAGTCGGAGCGCCATTCGGTATCGATATTGACGCCGTACAGCGAAAACGGCCCTTTGCGCCACGGCATCAGGTTGCGCATCAAGGTGTCAATCCGTTTGATCTGACCTTCGCTGAGCGGCGTTTCGCTCTCGGCGGTGACGCTGTGCAGCAGATCCAGCTTCCACGGCTGGATTTCCGGCAGGAACTCGACCGCGTTGGACCACTGTTTAAACAGCCCGTGCTGATCGCGCTGCCAGGCGCCAATCTGTGCGGGCAGCGTTTCCAGCCAGTGAGAAAGGGGGCTTTTGGCGATTTGCTGATAGAAATTACCGAACTCGATCATGCCGGGCTACCCGCCTTAAGCGCTACGAGAGAGCCGAAATTAAAGCACTGGAACCACAGCTCGCTGTGTTCGAAACCGGCCTGGCGCAGACGCGCTTTATGCACTTCAACGGAGTCAGTTAACATGACGTTTTCCAGCATGCTGCGCTTCTGGCTGATTTCCAGCTCGCTGTAGCCGTTAGCCCGTTTAAAGTCATGATGCATGTTGAACAGCAGTTCGCCGACGGTGGCGTCTTCGAAGCTGAATTTTTCCGACAGCACCAACGCGCCGCCCGGATTCAGCCCCTGATAAATTTTATTGAGCAACGTCTGACGTTCTGCGGGCTCGAGGAACTGAACGGTGAAGTTCAGCACCACCATGGAGGCATTTTGAATGTCGATATCGCGAATATCGCCTTCGATGACGTCGACCGGCGTCGGCGCTTTGTAGGCATCGATATGGCGGCGGCAGCGTTCGATCATCGCCGGGGAGTTATCAACGGCAACGATGCGGCAGTCGCCGTGGGCGATGTTGCGACGAATAGAAAGCGTGGCCGCGCCCAGCGAGCATCCCAGGTCATAGACCTGCGAACCCGGCTGTACGAAGCGCTCGGCCAGCATGCCAATCATGGAGATAATATTTGAGTAGCCCGGTACGGAACGTTGGATCATATCCGGGAAGACTTCGGCTACCCGTTCGTCGAAAGTCCAGTCGCCAAGGTGGGCGATCGGGGCAGAAAATAGCGTGTCGCGGTCAGACATAAGGTGACATCCGGAAAAATAAAAACGGCGTATTGTGCGCTAACGAAGGGAGAAAACCAACTCCCACGGCATATACCAAAGGTTCGCCAGCACCATTAGCAACAGTGAAATGTAGGTTGCACTCATTCCCGAACGGCGCCAGCGGAACAGCCGATGATGGAAACCGTAGTAGTGCATCAGGCGCCCGGCGAGCAGCAGCAGGCCGCAAAGGTGTACCATCCAGGTTTCGGCACCGTTCATTTCCATAAACAGCAGCAGAACAACGCCAATCGGAATATATTCCACCGCATTGCCGTGAATGCGGATTGCGCTCTGAAGCTCGCTAAACCCTCCGTCGCCGTAGGCAACGCGGTAAAGCATACGCAGACGAACGACATCAAAGGAAAACTTTATCAGCAACAATGCCGCCAGGACGGCATACAGCGCGCTAACCATACAAACTCCCTTTCTGTTGGCAGATGGCACCCATTATCATAGGTAGGAACGTCAGAAAAGAGAAGATTGTTGTGGAATTGCCGGCGCATCGCCGAGGTCGGGGAGGGCGGCGCGAAGCGTATTCCACAGGGTATCGATCAGCTCCGGCGCCTGAGCAATATCCGGCGTGTGCAGGAACAGGTAGGGCGTGGTGGTCTGCTGCCACTGCGGCAACTTTTCCAGCCATGGCGTAAACATCGCCAGATTTTGCGCCATGTTATCGCTGCCGATAAAGCGCACCATCGGCTGGCTGGCGGTGACGACGGCGTGTACCGGCACTTTGGGCTTTTTGCGCTGAGCTTCTATCACGGCTGCGTTATGTGCCACTGCGGAATGCACCGGGCGGCTATCAAGGATTAGACCTATCTTATGATACACTTTTCTAATCTTCCCATAGCGGCTATCAACTATGCCAAAGGCAATATCTTACATCCGTTTTTCGTCTAAAAGTCAGTCAGTTGGTGATTCTGCCAAAAGGCAGAGCAAGTATATCACTGATTGGTTAAAGCGTAACCCTGATTACTATTTAGACGAGAATCTTCGCTTCACTGATTTAGGAATTAGTGGTTACTCCGGTGCAAATGCTAAATCAGGTGACTTCGGTGAGTTCCTTACTGCTGTTGAAAAAGGGTACATAGAGCAAGGTTCTGTACTTCTGGTTGAGTCATTAGACCGTGTGTCGCGGCAGGATATTGATGCAGCAGGGGAGCAACTCAGGAATATTCTTCGTGCAGGTGTAGAGGTGGTAACGCTAGTAGACAACTCCTGGTATACCAAAGATAGTCTTAAAGACCCTTTGAGCATGATAAAAGCCATTCTTATCATGCAACGAGCGCATGAAGAATCAGCCATGAAATCAAGCCGTCTACGCTCTGTATGGGCGTCTAAGCGTGAAAAGGCTACTCAGGGTCAGATAATGTCTAAACGCTGTGTCGCGTGGCTGAGAGTGTCTGAAGACCGTACACGGTTTGAATATATCCCGGAGAACGTGAAAGCTGTTCAGCGTGTCTTTGAGCTACGTCTTGAAGGTATTGCACATGCGAAGATAGCAGCAAGGATGAACGAAGAGGGATGGCAAACTCTTAATCAATACAAACCTGTTAAAGGTGGCTGGTCACAGACATCAGTAACAGAACTACTGAGTAATCGTGCGGTGATGGGCTTCAAGGTTCCCTCAAAGTCTATGGTGGTGAAGGGAGTATCTGAGATTCCGAACTATTACCCCGCCATTATCACAGATGAGCAATTCTACGCTGTACAGCAGCTTAAGCAGGGTTCTGGACGTAAGCCTTCTTCTGATTTGCCTTTGCTGACAAATCTCTTCAAAGGGGTTATGCGCTGCTCTAAATGCGGTTACATCATGATAATCTCTGGAGTCACAGAAAAACGTAACGGTAATTACAGATGTTCGATGAAGGCTGAGGGGCGGTGTGATGCTAAAGGTATCAGTCGTCTACAAACTGACAGGGCATTAGTACAGGGCTTGCTGTACAACACGAACAGACTAGCGTTACAGAGTGATAGTAGTTCAGTAGTTGGAACACTTCAGGCTGAACTCTCTGAGCTAACTACACGCAGAGATAATCTTCTTAAATTGGCTGAGCTATCGGGTGATATCGAGTCTTCTGCTAAACGTCTCAGAGAGCTTAACGGGCAAATCAAGGATGTTGAGAAGTCGATAGCGGATAACCACCAGCGGGAAGCGTCCAGCCAACTGGAGACTATCCGACATCTTGACCTTACGACGAAGAAAGACCGTATCGAGGCTCAAATTATCATCAAGCGTGTGATAAAAGAGATACTGATAGATACTGCAAACAAGACCTGTGATATCACACTGCACAACGGAATCAAGCTGAACCGCTACCCGCTTTCATACGTGATAGACGGTTCAAAGTTTGCTGATATCATCGGATTGCTAGACGACAAAGAATACACGTTCAGCGATGATGAACGGTTCCCGTTACCTCAGCACCTTGCCCCTGATTGGGTACAGGACGAGCTAGATAAAGAGTAGTAAACACAAAACCCCGTACCAGTTACACCGATACGGGGTCTATATAAAATTCTGTTCAGAAACAGTATCACATCAAAATCTTTCTTCGTCCCTCATACGTGGACTCATCTCACGCTGATAGAACTCCGAACAGAATTCTATAAGAGTATTTTTAAGATAACTCTTTACAGAGTTCTTAACAGATACGGTACAGATAATTATCAGATAAACATTTCTTTTGAAGGAACGGAGAAGAAAAAGGTTTTAGTGTGATAAGACAACGTACAGTAGAACTGTTAAGAGTAAAGTCTAAAAGGGCTTGAGTGATTATTTACCACGTTGTCAAGCCTTTGTCTTTACCATTTTGTGCTATCATGCAAAATATAGCATTTTTTGCTAAAAATACATTCAAAATAAATGCTATGAGGTTGTTTTTCAATCAGGGTTGCTATCTGTAGTTCTCATGCGTAAGCAAGCGAGCTTCACACGCCCTGTAATGCACTGTACGCAACTCTAAACTGTAACCTATGTAGTTGGTTATGGTTCGATTTAAACTCCGCTCAGGGCTTCCTGTTGAGATATTTTTAACAGATTCTCTTTATCTTGGGAGCTCATAGCATTCCATTCCTTCAGGGTTGGTAAATCTGCACCAAAGACTTGATTGTATACCGCACGTGCTCTCCCGTGAGCTTCAGCGCGTACACTTGGATGAGGGAGGGCGATATTAAATTCAGTCTCCTTCGGTGTATCACGATTACAGACAGGGCGCTTCCCGTCTTTGATTGCCTGAACAATCAGCTTTAATACATCCCGCTTCTCTTCTGGCGTAAATGTGTACTCGCGCTTGTTCCACCCCTTCTTTCTGGTGACTTCAGGTTTCTGGGGAGTGCTGGTCAGGTTTGTGAGAACTGAGCGCAAAGAGTTATTGCTGAGTTTGTCAGTATCTCCGAGAAGGGATTTAAGATATCCGGTCAGAAAAGATTTCTGCTCTGCTTCACTTACTTTCCCTGCACCAATGAGTCTTGAAAGATGGAAGTCATCACTGACAAGGAATACATCTGATAAATCGACTGTAAGCCACTCAGAAGCATCTCTGAGTAGATTTAGTGTTGAGGTGGGGATTTGTATCACCTCGTATTCACCTGCTGTGCTATGCGTCATTAAGGCGCTTATATCACATGCCTTTGTTGAGTCGTTTACCTGTAAGTATTTAAACGGTGCTTGAGTTTTCATGTCTTCTGTTCCGCATTGTAAGTGTTGATGCATACAGAATTACAGATTGATTGAATCACTGGCAAGGCTGATTCTCATGAAAACTGTAAAGTTAATTTCGTATCTTTTAATGTTAATAATATGTTGACATTATGTGATAAATATGTAACAATGTTCTTATGTGGTGAGAAGTTCCTCATCACCCCTCCGGTAGTAAGATGTTCTCGTGAAGGTCTTGTTCCCTTCAGTTCCCTGATTAAAATCCTGTGAAAACACAGGTGTGACTGATTCCTGTTCTCTCCAGCAGGGGCTTTCACAAGAACATTTTCACCTCAGAAACTCCATATTTGGGCTGCTAACGTGCAGCCTTCTTTTTATCGAGACAATCCAATGAAATTTCAAATCGAACCGTTAACAAACGGTACTCTTGTCATTATCACATTCTTGTTTTGTGACCTGTTTAAACATTTCCTCCAGTAAGGTGGCACCAATGGAAGTAAAAGAAATTTTAGCGCTCCTTGCGGAACAGGAGCAGGAAAGACTTCATCAGCACGAGTTGCAGAAGAAGCGAGAGAGTGATGCAGAAGCCCGAAGCAAAGAACTGGCAAAACTTCAGCATGGCTTGACAGTTCACCTTCAGAATCGTGCATATAGCAAGGCACTTATGGTTGAACAACTCCAGCGTGACATTTCTTCACATGGCGAGGTTGTGCAGAAGTTACTTGAGGATACATATGAAGCGATTTTCCTTCATTTAAATCCTCGTGCTGACGATAAAATCAATCGTCTGAAAGAAACAATCTTGACATATCACCCACACGCATCTGTCGGGGAATGAAAAATGACTCCTTATAATCCAACAAACTTTGACCTCGACAGTGTACCATTTACTACCGCTGTAAACGCAATCTTCCTTGAGCCTGAAGCGCTCCTGCAAGAGATTTATAATAGTCTCTGTAAAGCTGGTATCCCTCCATACATTGCACAGCAAGCGGCTAAAAAATCTATAACCACCACACGTAACGCTATCGTTGATACGCTGTCTCTTGTACTGGCAAATCAGACAGAAGTTGAGTCATGGGAGGCTGAATGATTGAACTTTATGCTGCTGGCAATGCAGATAAACTAAAAATCCATGTGCCATCACATACTGATTTCGCTGTTGATGAAGATGCGTTTAAGCGTTCACAGTCTGAGGCTGATGTAATTAACAATGCTGTGCAGGTTGTACAGGACGAGCTTGCAGGTATGACATCAACTGAAGCAAAGATTTATCTTGAACAGAAGTATCGACCGATGCTGAATCTCGCCATTCACAATCACCGTGAAGCCTGTGACCACGTTACCCGATATGAAGATAATGCTGAGGGTACTAAAGCTGCTCTGCGTGGTGAGTATGCAGGTTCTTTACGTCACCCTGAAATCAAGAAAATCAATGTTGCTGGTGCTGAACACTTTAGTCACTTGGTGAAGAGTGGTGCAATCCATGTTGAAGGCTACAAGATTGTTGACAGTTCTTCTCTGAATATGAACCTTGGGGCTGTGACCAATACAAGAATGACACTGGTCTATATCCCGCAAGAGCGTGAAAGCCTCATGTCATACGCCGATACAGAAGAGGCGCGGGATTACGCTGAACGGGAATACAGATATAAACTGGAACGTCTTATCACTGCTCGTAAAAAAGCGGCTGTACAGCTTGAAGAGCTTCGTGATGAAGTTTGATCTTGACCCGCCATTTCCGGACAGCTTTTGTATCTTAAGTTAACGATGCCCG
>NZ_JAPKIA010000026.1:0-36332 GCF_036759865.1 Kluyvera genomosp. 2 | reverse complement strand
ATTTTAATCAGCGAGTCAGCTTGGGAAGAAATGACCTGCTTATTCGCACCTTCCCAAGAAGTGTGGTGTTAAAAGCCCTTTGATTTATCTGTAAATAAGATAAAACATGATAATTTCATCAAGTTGCATGGTAATTTATCCAGGATCCATTTGTGTCCAGGACGTAAGTCTTCACAGCTGTCGAATCAATTCTATTTCGTAAGGCGGCTCACGTTTTTATGCCCTGAGCAGTGCTTTTCCGGCTGGAACTTTCCCCCACTCATTCACTGTGATTTAATATGCTAAACCGGTTTAATTAAGTTTAGCCTTGGAGGGTTTTAGCATGAAAGCAAAAGTTTGGGTTCTGGGCGACGCAGTGGTGGACCTGCTACCGGAGAGTGAAGGGCGCTTGCTACAGTGCCCTGGAGGCGCGCCGGCTAACGTGGCGGTAGGGGTTGCCCGCCTTGGCGGCAACAGCGGATTTATCGGCCGCGTCGGCGGTGACCCGTTTGGCCGCTACATGCGTCATACCCTGCAACAGGAGCAGGTCGACGTCAGCCATATGTATCTTGACGATCATCACCGCACGTCCACTGTGGTGGTCGACCTTGATGACCAAGGTGAACGCACCTTTACCTTTATGGTACGCCCCAGCGCTGACCTGTTCCTGGCTGAAGAAGACCTGCCACAGTTTGCCGCCGGACAGTGGTTGCACATCTGCTCCATCGCGCTCAGCGCCGAGCCCAGCCGCAGTGCTACCTTCGCGGCTATGGAGAACATCAAACGTGCCGGTGGCCGGGTGAGCTTTGACCCTAATATCCGCCTGGATCTCTGGCAAGATCAGAACCTGTTGCACGCCTGTCTCGACCGCGCCCTGCGTCTGGCGAACGTGGTGAAACTGTCCGAAGAAGAGCTGATACTCATCAGCGGGAGTAATGATATCGCGCAGGGGATCGCCAGCATCACTGAGCGTTATCAGCCTGAATTACTGCTGGTGACTCAGGGTAAAGCGGGCGTCATCGCCGCATTCCAGCAGCAGTTTATCCATTTCAGCGCTAAACCGGTTGTCAGCGTGGATACCACCGGTGCGGGCGATGCGTTTGTCGCCGGACTGCTTGCCAGCCTTGCTGCCAACGGGATGCCGGCGGATATCAATGCCCTGGAGCCAACGCTCGCTCTGGCGCAAACCTGCGGTGCCCTGGCAACCCTGGCGAAAGGCGCGATGACTGCCCTGCCATACCAGCGCGATCTACACCGCCAGATTTGATCCTAAATACCGTCGTACGCGGTCCACTTTGTTGCATCCATCACACTTATTAAACCGGTTTAGCAAAATCAATTTCAAAATGTTAAATGTCGTGCTTAACATTGCAACTAAACCGGTTTAGCAAAAACACACAATTTTTTATTTTCCTTTTGGGATGCAATCAATATGTTCAGAAAAAGCACACTCGCGGTTCTTATCGCTTTGCTAACCGGCGCCGCCTCAGCCCATGCACAAACGGATCTCAGCAGTATCGAAGCCCGTTTAATTGCGCTGGAAAAACGCTTACAGGATGCCGAAAACAGAGCGCAAACGGCAGAAACCCGCGCAGAGTCGGCAGAGAAGAAAGTACAGCAGCTCACGACACAGCAACAAAAAACCCAGGACAGCACTCAGGAAGTGGCTCAGCGTACCGCCAAACTGGAGAAAAAAGCCGATGAGAAAAGCGGGTTTGAGTTCCACGGCTACGCCCGCTCCGGCGTGATAATGAATGACTCCGGCGCCAGCACCAAATCCGGAGCCTACATGACGCCAGCAGGGGAAACCGGTGGGGCTATTGGCCGCCTGGGAAACCAGGCCGATACCTATGTTGAAATGAATCTTGAACATAAGCAGACCCTGGATAACGGGGCAACGACCCGCTTCAAAGTCATGGTCGCCGACGGTCAAACCACTTATAACGACTGGACGGCGAGCACCAGTGATTTGAACGTGCGTCAGGCCTTTGTTGAACTGGGCAACTTGCCCACCTTCGACGGGCCGTTTAAAGGCTCCACCCTGTGGGCCGGGAAACGCTTTGACCGGGATAACTTTGACATTCACTGGATCGACTCGGATGTCGTGTTCCTCGCCGGTACCGGCGGCGGTATTTACGATGTCAGGTGGAACGACAGCGTTCGCAGCAACTTCTCTCTTTACGGGCGTAACTTCGGCGATATTGCTGATACCAGCAACAGTGTGCAGAACTACATCGTCAGCATGAACAATTTCATCGGGCCGGTGCAGATGATGGTCAGCGGGATGCGGGCAAAAGACAACGACGAACGCCAGGATACCAACGGTAATCCGGTCAAAGGCGATGCGGCAAATACCGGTGTACATGCGCTGCTCGGGTTGCACAACGACAGTTTTTACGGCCTGCGTGAAGGTGCCAGCAAAACCGCCCTGCTCTACGGTCACGGACTGGGTGCCGAAGTTAAAGGTGTCGGCTCTGACGGCGCGTTACGCTCGGGGGCTAACACCTGGCGCTTCGCCAGCTACGGCACCACGCCACTGAGCAAGAACTGGTTTATCGCCCCGGCGATACTGGCACAAACCAGTAAAGACCGTTATGTCGATGGCGACAGCTACCAGTGGGCAACCCTCAACATGCGTCTGATCCAGGAGATCAATCAAAACTTCGCCCTCGCTTATGAAGGCAGTTACCAGTATATGGATCTCAAACCTGAAGGTTATAACGATCGCCATGCGGTAAACGGCAGCTTCTACAAGCTCACCTTCGCCCCGACCTTTAAGGTTGGCGACATCGGCGATTTCTTCAGCCGTCCTGAAATCCGTCTTTACACCTCGTGGATGGACTGGAGCAAAAAACTCAATAATTACGCCAGCGATGACGCGCTGGGCAGCAGTGGTTTTAAATCGGGCGGCGAATGGTCGTTCGGGATGCAGATGGAAACCTGGTTTTGATGGTTAACACCTGGCGACAGTAACCGCCGGGGCGACAAAATACGTTTCGTCGCCCCGGACACAATAACAACGAAGAGAATGCGCTCCGGCTACCACGGGACGACAACTCGAAAATCAATACGCATTCAGAGGGTACTATGGATTTTGAACAGATTTCCCGCTCGCTACTTCCGCTTCTGGGAGGCAAGGAAAATATCGCCAGCGCCGCGCACTGTGCCACACGCCTGCGCCTGGTGCTGGTCGATGACTCACTGGCCGATCAGCAGGCCATCGGCAAAATTGATGGGGTGAAGGGCTGTTTCCGTAACGCCGGACAGATGCAGATTATCTTCGGCACCGGGGTGGTGAACAAAGTCTACGCCGCCTTTATTCAGGCGGCAGGGATTGGCGAATCCAGCAAATCGGAAGCTGCCGACATTGCGGCGAAAAAACTGAATCCTTTCCAGCGCATTGCCCGCCTGTTGTCGAACATCTTTGTGCCGATCATCCCGGCTATCGTCGCCTCCGGCCTGTTGATGGGCCTTCTGGGGATGGTTAAAACGTACGGCTGGGTCGACCCGGGTAACGCCATCTACATCATGCTGGATATGTGCAGCTCAGCGGCGTTTATTATTCTGCCGATCCTGATTGGCTTCACCGCCGCCCGCGAGTTCGGTGGTAATCCTTATCTTGGCGCGACGCTTGGCGGCATCCTGACTCACCCGGCGCTCACCAACGCCTGGGGTGTGGCCGCCGGTTTCCACACCATGAACTTCTTCGGCCTTGAGATTGCCATGATCGGCTATCAGGGCACGGTGTTCCCGGTGCTGCTGGCGGTGTGGTTTATGAGCATCGTTGAGAAACAGCTGCGTCGCGTGATCCCCGATGCACTGGATCTGATCCTGACGCCGTTCCTGACGGTGATCATTTCCGGTTTTATCGCCCTGCTGATTATCGGCCCGGCTGGTCGCGCGCTTGGCGACGGTATTTCGTTTGTCCTTAGCACCCTGATTACCCACGCCGGTTGGCTGGCCGGACTGCTGTTTGGCGGTCTCTATTCGGTTATCGTCATTACCGGTATTCACCACAGCTTCCACGCCATCGAAGCGGGACTGCTGGGCAACCCATCCATCGGCGTCAACTTCCTGCTGCCGATTTGGGCGATGGCCAACGTCGCTCAGGGCGGTGCTTGTCTGGCGGTGTGGTTCAAAACGAAAGATGCCAAAATCAAAGCCATTACCCTGCCCTCGGCGTTTTCTGCCATGCTCGGCATCACCGAAGCGGCGATTTTTGGTATTAACTTACGCTTTGTAAAACCGTTTATCGCAGCCCTGATTGGCGGCGCGGTGGGCGGCGCGTGGGTGGTATCCATGCATGTTTACATGACCGCCGTGGGCCTGACGGCTATCCCTGGCATGGCTATCGTGCAGGCCAGCTCGCTGCTGAACTACATTATCGGGATGGTTATCGCCTTTGGCGTCGCCTTTGTCGTCTCCCTGGTACTGAAATACAAAACGGACGCTGAATAATGTCACATCCATCACGCCTGCCTGCGATTTTGCAGGCTGTTATGCAGGGCCAGCCGCGCGCGCTGGCCGACAGCCACTATCCCCGCTGGCACCATGCGCCGGTGACCGGGCTGATGAACGATCCCAACGGCTTTATTGAATTTGCCGGACGTTATCACCTGTTTTATCAGTGGAACCCGCTCGCCTGCGATCATAAGTTCAAGTGCTGGGGGCACTGGAGCTCTGCCGACCTGCTGCACTGGCAACATGAGCCGATCGCGCTCATGCCGGATGAAGAGTATGACCGCAACGGCTGCTACTCCGGAAGCGCCGTGGATAGTCAGGGCACGCTCACCCTGTGCTATACCGGCAACGTAAAATTTGACGACGGCAGCCGAACCGCGTGGCAGTGCCTGGCGACGGAAAATGCCGACGGCACGTTTACCAAACTCGGCCCGGTATTACCGCTGCCGGAGGGCTATACCGGCCACGTGCGTGACCCGAAAGTCTGGCAGCACGAAGGTCGCTGGTACATGGTGCTGGGCGCACAGGATTTGCAAAAGCGTGGCAAGGTGTTGTTATTCAGCTCAGCGGACCTTCATGAGTGGACGAGTCAGGGCGAAATCGCCGGTTATGGCATCAATGGCCTGGACGACGCGGGCTATATGTGGGAATGCCCGGACCTGTTTGCCCTCGGCGACCAGCATGTCCTGATTTGCTGCCCGCAGGGCGTGCCTCGTGAGAAAGAGCGCTATCTCAACACCTACCCGGCAGTGTGGATGAGCGGCGATTTCGACTACCACCGCGCGGCCTTCGAGCATGGCGAACTGCACGAATTGGACGCAGGGTTTGAGTTCTACGCCCCGCAAACCATGCTTACCAGTGATGGCCGCCGTCTGCTGGTCGGCTGGATGGGCGTGCCGGAGGGCGAAGAGATGCTTCAACCGACCCTCACCAACGGCTGGATCCATCAGATGACCTGCCTGCGTGAGCTGGAGTTTATCGATGGTCAGCTATACCAACGTCCTCTACGAGAGCTGAGCGCCCTGCGCGGCGAAGCGCACGGCTGGGCAGGGAACTCCCTGCCGCTGGCACCGATGGAAATCGTTCTACAAACCACTGGGGACGATATTTTGAGCCTCGATTTTGACGGCGCATTAATCCTTGAACGCGATGCCAGCGGGATCCGCCTGGCCCGACCCAGTCTGGCCAGCGACGAGAAGCATTATCGTTACTGGCGCGGAGACGTCCGCTCGCTGCATATTTTCATCGACCAGTCTAGCGTGGAGATTTTCATCAACGGCGGCGAAGGAGTGATGAGCTGCCGCTACTTCCCGGCCTGTTCAGGGCAGCTAATGTTCTCTGGCATCACACCGGACGCATTCTGCTACTGGCCGCTGCGAACTTGCATGGTAGAATAAGCGTTTTGCCTCAAGCTCATGGCGTCGTAATGAAAACTAAACGCGTAACCATTAAAGATATCGCCGAACAGGCTGGCGTCTCAAAAGCGACCGCCAGCCTAGTACTGAACGGTCGTGGTAAGGAGCTGCGTGTGGCGCAGGAAACGCGTGAGCGAGTACTGGCGATTGCCCGTGAGCAGCACTATCAGCCAAGCATTCACGCCCGCTCGCTGCGCGACAACCGCAGCCACACCATCGGACTGGTGGTGCCGGAGATCACCAACCACGGCTTTGCGGTCTTTTCACATGAGCTGGAAATGCTGTGCCGCGAAGCAGGCGTCCAGCTATTGATCTCTTGTACTGATGAAAACCCCGGTCAGGAGAGCGTGGTGGTCAATAACATGATTTCCCGCCAGGTTGACGGTCTGATCGTCGCTTCATGTATGCACAACGATGCCGACTATCTTAAGCTCAGCCAACAACTGCCAGTAGTGCTGTTTGACCGTTGTCCTAATGAAAGCCTGCTGCCGCTGGTGATGACTGATTCGATTACCCCAACGGCGGAACTGATTTCCCGCATTGCACCTAAGCATAGCGATGAGTTCTGGTTTTTAGGCGGTCAGTCGCGTCTGTCGCCTTCACGCGATCGTCTGACCGGCTTCACGCAGGGTTTGGCTCAGGCGGGTATTGCACTGCGCCCGGAATGGGTGATTAACGGTAACTACCACCCGAGCTCAGGCTATGAGATGTTCGCCGCACTCTGCGCGCGACTTGGGCGGCCGCCTAAGGCGCTGTTCACTGCCGCCTGTGGACTGCTCGAAGGGGTACTGCGCTATATGAGCCAGCACCATTTACTCGACTCAGATATCCATCTGACGAGCTTTGACGATCACTATCTTTATGATTCGCTGTCGCTGCGTATCGATACCGTACAGCAGGATAACCGCCAGTTGGCCTGGCACTGCTATGATCTGATAAGCCAATTGATCGAGGGCGATACGCCCGAAACGCTACAACGCTACCTGCCCGCAACGCTGCAGTTTAGGCATCAGTAATAACTGAGCATTTTTGAATACCCTACAGAGGTGAAATCTGGTGCGAATCCAACAATCAAAAATCAATATTTGTAGTGATGTGATGCGGAAAGGTCTTCACTGCATCAGTAATCACACCAATCGGGTTAAACGGCAAACTGAGTGGTGGTAAAGACTGACACCGGCATTATTACTGTCACTGTGGAACATCACTCCGGCGGGTTTACCGCAAGCTTCCCACGCAATTTCCAGCGCTTTGATGTCAGCTTGCTGTCCGGTGAGAATGACATTGCCCAACCCTCAGGTTTCCTTGCGAACAGATCGAGAACAACAGCAAGGTAAGCCCAACGCTTGCCTGTCCAGATATAGGTCACATCACCGCACCACACCTGATTTGGCTCGGTCACGGCGAACTGCCTTTCAAGGTAGTTAGGGATAGCAACATGTTCATGACCACCACGTTTATACCGGTGAGTCGGCTGCTGACAGCTGACCAGCCCCAGCTCTTTCATGAGCCTGCCAGCAAGCCAGCGTCCCATCTGGTAGCCTCTCCGGGTTGCCATTGTGGCGATGCTTCTTGCTCCGGCCGAACCGTGGCTGATGCCATGTAGCTCAAGTACCTGACTGCGTAATACAGCCCGTCTGCCGTCTGGTTTTTCAGGACGGTTTTTCCAGTATCTGTAGCTGCTGCGATGAACCCCGAACACATGGCAGAGTGTGACCACAGGATAATGCGCTCTGAGTTTCCCGATTATCGAGAACTGTTCAGGGAGTCTGACATCAAGAGCGCGGTTGTAGATTCAATCTGTCAATGCAACACCCCTTTCAATTATCTCTTTCGGTGTTTTGAACTTCAGTGTCTTTCTCGGTCTGTTGTTTAGCTGAGCAGCAACCAGATCTAGTTCATGTTGAGTATATTGGGCAAGACATGTCTTTTTAGGAAAGTACTGCCGAATTAGCCCATTTGTGTTCTCATTTGTTCCCCGCTGCCAAGGACTCTGAGGATCGCAGAAGTAAACTTTAACGCCGGTGCTGACAGTAAATTCTAGATGTCTGGCCAGTTCCATTCCTCTGTCCCATGTCAGTGATTTTCTGAGTTCTGACGGTAAACTCAGGAATTTGTCGGTAAGAGCCTGATTTACTGAGACAGAATCTTTGCCCCTGAGTCTAAGGATGATCGTATAACGTGATTTTCGGTCTACAAGTGTGGCTATATGAGAGTTTTTTGTACCTGAGACTAAATCGCCCTCCCAATGCCCCAGAGAGCGTCTGTTATCGATATTTCGGGAACGTTCGTGAATTGGTGTTCCGTTCACTATGTTAATCGTACCTCTTTCGCCTTTGCGGGTATGACGCCTGCCATGGCGAAGGCTATGCGACCGTCGCAGATGCTGTATATTCAGGTGGTGTAGCGCTTCACGGCTACGAAAGTACAGCGTTTTATAAATTGTCTCAGGTGATATTCGCAGCGTTTTTTGACGTGGTTTTGTTCGCCTTAACCATCCTGATATTTGCTCTGGAGACCATTTCATCTCCAGCTTTTCCAGAACAAGCTTTCGCAATGGTAAATTTTGATCCAGTAAGCACGGTTTTGGCCTTTTCGCCATTCTGTTGGCTCGGTTATTAGCATCAACAGCTTTGTAATAGCGTCTGCCCCGATTACGCTGAACTTCACGTGAGATCGTCGAAGGACTGCGATTCAGCGCAGTAGCTATCGCACGAATGCTCATTTTGGGTGACAAACCAGCTCGTATCTCCTCGCGCTCAGACAGTGTCAGGTGAGCTACAGCCCGCTTACGCTCATGGGGTTTTATGCCGCCAGTATCCCTTAACATAGTGAAGATCGTTCCGGGTTTTGAACCCAGGATATTCGCTATTTCACTGAAGCCTGTTCCGTTCTTCCATAGTTCAAAAACAGAGGCTTTTTCCTCTGCTGTAAATGTTCGTCTCATTCAAAAAACCTCCGCAACCCCATGTTTTCACATAACTGTTGCGTTGACCAATTGAATCTACAGTAGCCTTTTTTAATATTTCATTCTCCATTTCAATGCGTTGTAGCTTTTTCCTCAGCTCACGTATTTCGATTTGTTCTGGTGTTATCGGAGAGGCTTTTGGTGTTTTGCCCTGACGCTCATCACGCAGTTGTTTGACCCATCTTGTCATTGTGGAAAGGCCAACATCCATAGCTTTGGCGGCATCTGCCACCGTGTAGTTCTGGTCAACAACCAGTTGAGCGGATTCGCGTTTAAACTCTGCGCTGAAATTTCTTTTTTTCATTGGAGCACCTGTGTTGTTCTGAGGTGAGCATATCACCTCTGTTCAGGTGGACAAATTCAGTGTGCCACTTCACTGCCCCAGTTGATGCGATTCAATTGTGTTCCAAACGACTCGCCGCTCGTACGGCTGAGGTCAGTATGACAAAGCACGTCGTAGCTGAACCGGTCGCGAGCAAATATGTTGGTCTTAAGGTTGCGGTTATAGTTCAGCCAGTTGTCCGCAAGTTTCTTGGGGCATAACACCAGAACTGACTTGTTGCGCAGTTCGTAATACTTTACGACGGCAAGTGCGATGAAGGTTTTGCCCAAGCCCACGCTGTCGGCCAGGATGCAACCGCTGTAGTTTTCAAGTTTGTTGATGATCCCAGTGGCAGCATCTTTCTGGTAATTGAAGAGTTTGTTCCAGATGAGCGTGTCTTGATAGCCCGTGCGGTCATTGGGCAGGACATCCTCGTTGAGGTCGTCCAGAAACTCATTGAAGATGTTATAGAGCATCAGGAAGTAGATACTTTCAGGCGAGTTTTCCTGGTAGACGGATGCAATGTGGTCGCAGATCTGCGCCGTTACATCCTCCAGCTTCTCAGGATCTTGCCAGATCTGGTTAAACAGATTGAGGTAGGTCGCCGTAAACGTCGACTCGTCCATTTTGTTGACGAGGTTTGAAACAGCATTGCCTTGCTGGTAGCCAAGATCGACGGCCGTAAATCCGTGCAGTGGCATGTAGGCAGTCTCTGCGGCGGCGGCCTGAACACAAGCAAACTGCTGCATCGGAGCCTTGCTGCGATTGGACTTGAATGTTGTCTTACGCCGCATCCAGTCCGCACACTCTTTTGCAATTGCGCGCTGGGTCAGTTTGTTGCGCAGCTGAATTTCGAACTCACTACCGTACAGACTACGTTCGCGGTCAGCCTTCGGTATGTGGAATTCTTTGCGTTCCTTACGAATCTTGTCGGTTACTTCATTAGCGGTGAACGTCGGCGAGGTAAAGATGAATTGCAGCTCGTCGATTTTTTCCAGCTCTGCTTTTAGCGCTTCAAACGCGTACATCGAAAAACAGGAGGCGGCGATCTTCAGGCGAGCACCGGGTTTGAGCGTCTGCTTTAGGTCGTCTCCGAGCAGACGATTGATATTGTCGATCAGTTCCATCAAGAGTCAGCCTTTGTAGAGGTGCTATAGCCTGGTGCCAGTAAGGCGTTTTTCACGCCGTAGATCGCGAGATGATCTTTGAGCCATAAACGGTACTCCGGTCCATTTAGGCAATGATTGGGTGAGCAGTCAACACGCCAGCGCTGCAACATATAGCCTGCCACCGCTGCACGAACGTACATCCTAATCGAGCCACCGGTCATCCCGTAGTCCATCTCGATGATTTCGGGGCGTTCAACACGCGGGTGCGGCACGAAATCCAACTCAACGATGCGCGTCCACTGGATATCATTATCCGGTCGTTCGTTGGCCTGCGGAACCTCTTCAAGCAATGTTGGCGCTTCGATGCGGGTGACGACGAAATCCCGAAACTCTCCACTCTTGCGATCAAAGGCCCGGGCGTGCCAGCGCAGGCCGGTATCTACCAAAGCAAAGGGCACAATGATCCGTTCGGACTTTCCGCTGCTCATCGAGTGGTAGCGGATGGCGACGGGGCGCTTGGAGTGGATGGCTCGACAAATCACGGCCAACACATCCATCTTGGGTATGCTCAGGGCTGTGGGGGATTCACAGGGTAGCAACGCCTGCATTGGGCCATTCACGCCATCGCCAAAGCCCAGAGCCAGCGCCGACAGAACACGCTGCGATGCGTGCTCGAACAACGGAGAGAACGCCTGCCCGATACGATAGATCTTGTCGCTACCATCAAAGGTGATGTTATTCGGAGCGATTTCCCGGTACAAAGCCAAATCGCGAGTCGCTCCTGCTGGAGCAACGCCAAAGCGCTCAATCAGATCTGGGCGACCGATCTCACCGAAGAAGTAAAGCCGAAAATCGATGTAGGCCAGCCGTTCGCGCTGGACCTGACTCAAGTCGTCAAGCCGCTTACAAGGGGGACTAGGCATGAATCATCACTATAGGGAAAAATGAAAATTTAATACGGTAATCAATAAAGTGCCATGATTATAATCAAATTGATGATAATCAACATTAATACTTATGTAAAAGCAAGAGATGACGTTTCAAACGTAGACAGTCATCGTATTAGCTGATGTTTCTATAACGTTAGATTAATGCCTAACAACTATAAAACCTTAATGCCCAATGCCCAATGCCCAATGCCCAATGCCCTATCGCCCCTCGGACAATTTGCCCTTATCCACTGGTCTGGCTTGAGGATGAGGGGGGCAGAATAACCTAACGACTTAGGGGCCGGGATCACAGGCGGCAGCTGTTTAACGCTTACCTTAATTCAAATTATTTTCAGATAGATATCATTCTTCTGAACATACCTGACTAACGGTGGAATCTCACGATCCTGCCGTTTTTGTATTATTTTTCAGAGGAGTAGTAATGAACAATTCTGAAGGATTGAAGCCGTTTCAGCAATCGCTCGCAGGTCTGCCACAGTGGGTGTCTGAACGTATATTGCAGCAGATAAATCAGTTAACCCGCTACGAGCCAGTGATCGGCATTATGGGTAAAACCGGTGTTGGGAAGAGCAGTCTGTGCAATGCCCTGTTTGCCGGAGATATATCACCGGTCAGCGATGTGGCTGCATGTACCCGTGAGCCACTGCGCTTTCGCCTGCAAGTCGGCGAGCGCTATATGACGCTGGTGGACCTGCCCGGCGTGGGCGAAAGTGGTGCTCGCGATACCGAGTATGCTGCGATGTACCGCGAACAACTCCCCCGGCTCGACCTGGTTCTGTGGCTGATTAAGGCCGATGACCGGGCGCTGGCGGTGGATGAACATTTTTATCATCAGGTGATTGGAGAGGTATACCGGCATAAGGTGCTGTTTGTTATCAGCCAGTCGGATAAGGCCGAACCCACCAGCGGTGGGGGACCGTTGTCCACGGCGCAGAAGCAGAATATCAGCCGTAAAATCTGTCTGCTGCATGAGCTGTTCCAGCCCGTACATCCGGTGTGTGCCGTGTCGGTCCGTCTTCAGTGGGGACTGCGGGTGATGGCCGAGCGAATGATTAAGTGCCTGCCACGTGAGGCCACCAGCCCGGTGGTGTCGCAACTCCAGTCTTCCTTTCGCACGACGGTAGTCCGGGAACAGGCTCGTAGCGATTTTGGTGAAACCGTCGGGGCCGTACTCGATAGCATCAGTGCCTTTCCCCTGATACCCGCCCCGGTACGGGCTGTCATTCAGGCCGTGCGCACCACGGTGGTGTCAGTGGCCCGCGCCGTCTGGGATTTCTTCTTCTGAGTATTTAACCCATCCCTGTTACTTCCCTGCCCCTGTCGCAGATGCGACGGGGATCCCTTTTATTTGTTTTCCCGTTATGAGGAGTCTGCTTATGGCCCGTCTGGCTTCGCGCTTTGGCGCAGCAAATCTTATCCGTCGCGACCGCCCGTTAACCCGCGAAGAGCTGTTTCGCGTGGTGCCCAGTGTATTCAGTGAGGACAAACACGCATCCCGTAGTGAGCGTTATACCTATATACCCACCATATCCCTGCTGGACAGCCTGCAGCGCGAAGGCTTCCAGCCGTTCTTTGCCTGTCAGACCCGGGTACGCGACCCGGGTCGACGCGAGCACACAAAACACATGCTACGCCTTCGTCGGGAGGGGCAGATTACCGGTAAACAGGTACCAGAAATTATCCTGCTCAACTCCCATGATGGCACCAGTTCGTACCAGATGTTGCCGGGTTTATTTCGTGCGGTTTGTCAGAACGGGCTCGTCTGCGGTGAGTCATTTGGCGAGGTGCGTGTGCCGCACAAAGGCGATGTAGTGAGTCAGGTGATTGAGGGGGCCTATGAAGTGCTGGGCATTTTTGACCGTGTGGAGGAGAAGCGGGATGCGATGCAGTCGTTGCTGTTGCCACCACCTGCGCAGCAGGCACTGGCAAAAGCCGCGCTGACGTACCGCTTTGGTGAGGACCACCAGCCGGTGACTGAGTCGCAGATCCTCTCCCCGCGCCGCTGGCAAGATGAGAGTAGCGACCTGTGGACCACGTACCAGCGTATTCAGGAGAACCTGATTAAGGGTGGGCTCAGTGGCCGTAATGCCAAAGGAGGACGGTCACATACCCGTGCCGTTCGCGGTATCGACGGGGACGTGAAACTTAACCGGGCACTGTGGGTGATGGCGGAAGCGATGCTCACGCAACTGCAGTGACCGTTTAATGTTGCCGCTTTGTTAATATCGGACACCACCTGTCCGCATCGCACCGTGCTGGCGGTCCTCACTCACTGAGGAATGGCCTGTAACCCCCGCTGCCTCTGGCTTTTGCAGAAATGAAAAATAGTTTCTGTGATGTCCATACCCTGTCCGACCCCCTCTTTAAAGTAATCACATCATTTTCAGTCAGTTAACTTTCACGGAGAACGTCTCATGACACAGGCAGAACGCCGCCATGACCGGCTGGCTGTCAGGCTGTCACTGATAATCAGCCGTCTGGTGGCAGGGGAAACACTGAGTGTGCGTAAGCTGGCCGCTGAGTTTGGTGTGTCGGTGCGCACGCTGCGGCGTGATTTTCGTGAGCGGCTGATGTATCTGGACCTGGAGTATCAGTCCGGATATTGCCGCTTACGCACTGCGGGCAGTGAGACGCAGATGGTGCCCGACGTGCTTATCTTTGCCCACCGCAGCGGGATGGCCGGTCTTTTCCCTGGCTTTGACCGTCGTCTGGTAAACGCACTGCTGATGTGCGATGAGTCTCCCTGCGTAATCGCACCCGCCAGTCCGGCTCCTTCGCCATCAGGCGCATTGTCTTTCTGGCGACTGATTCAGGCCATTACCGGGCGCAGGCGGGTGACGCTGATTGCCGAGGGGCAGCGCTGTGAGCGGCTGGCTCCCTGCCGGTTACTTATCCACCAGCAGGCCTGGTATCTGGTGGCAGAGCACGACGGACATATCGCCTTATTCACACTTGATGAAATCCATCTGATTCAGCCTTTGCAGGAGACTTTTCGCCGGAATGACAGTCTGTGCCGCCTGACTGAAGACCCGGTCTTCATTCAGGCCTTACCCCATTTTCGCTTTATCCAGCATTCACTGCTTACGTTTGTTCCGGCTGACAGCCCACCGGAATAGCGCAGGCGTTGTTATCAACCCGGCAACAGGGAGGAGCCCAGTGCCTGTTATTGCCATTATCGCCATTGTTATCATCGTCATCATTCTGAACAAAACTGGAGTGTCCGACAGCCTCACGGCCCTGACACTTGCAACCGTTGCCGCACTACTGACGGGAGGTGGCGCAGCCGGTGCTGCCAGTGTCGCGCTGACGCCGTTCGTCGGCGTGCCGGTGGGTATTTTCGTGGGGATTTATGTCTTTACCAAAGTGGTTCGTCTGATTTCAGGAAAAAATAATGAAACGTAAAACACTACCTCTACTGGCGCTGGTTGCCTCCACTCTGTTTCTGAGCGCTTGCGATGACAGGAGTGATGACCTGAAAGCTATCAGTAAATTTAAGGACCTCACGCCTCCGCGCTTCAGCGATGTGGTGAGCCGTCAGGATGATGTCAGGGAAGAGTGGTCGCAGATTGCTCTTTCTGGTCCCACTATGCAGGTCTTACGTACCCGTCAGTCGCCCGATGGCTGCGAGGGTGGCTGTTACTACTACCTCGTGGATATGGAGGAGAAAACCGTGCAGCCGCTGATGAATGCGCTGTGTATTGCCGACAACATCAGCCTGGAATACCACGAGAAAACGGACCCGCGCACCCGGGAGCGTTTCCTTGAATATTCCCATGACGGCAAACTGATGGGACGGCTGCTGATACCCTCAAATCCTGATAACCGGGAATAAATACAAAGACAAAGGAGACAGAAATGAAAATAAATTCTTTAAGTCGGCTCATGCTCGCTGGCGTGCTGCTTGTCAGCTTCAATGCCTCTGCGGTTTCGGGACTCTGGCAACAGGGGTACGGTCAGGGCAATGCGGAATACAGTGTGACGGATAGCAGCGGAAAGATGTTTACCATCAACTGCACGGAAAATCCGGACCAGAACGGTATTTACCAGCAATCGGTTTTTCTGACCCTCGCAGGGGATAAAACGATCAGCTCGCATGATGACAGTACCGACATCACAGTGGTGATGGGCCCCATAAGCAATACGCCATTCCCTCAACCCTTGGCTGGCGTAACGGGGATAATGCCTGGTTTAGTTTCATCATGGATATCCGTAAGGCCAGGCAGTTCGACGTCTACGTCAATGACCGCAAAGCGGGGACCTTCAGCGTTGACCTGACGAACGCTACGAAGGCACTGCCAACATTAGCAGACTGCACTAACGAGTGACAGTTGTGCTTTCCATCCATAACAACATACCTGACTGCCAGGAGCAGTCAGGGTTTATTTTTTTCATTTTTTATTTCCACCGATTAGTCCAGGCACTTCCGAATAATGAGCGCAGTGGCCAGTTTTAGTTGACTATATAGCAATGATAAAATAATCACGTGTTATGTTGAGATTGTTTATTTAGCGGTTGAGAGAAACTATGGATAAAATTTGTGATAAGTGTGCACACATGATGAGTGCATGTACTTGTGGAACTTGTGAGAACTGTGACGAGAAAGAGTCGGACTGTACCTGCAAAAAATGTAGCCAGTGCAATAACCTTGAGGACTTCTGCTCTTGCAGAATTTGTGAAGAATGTAGTGAAAAAGAAGCAGAGTGCTGCTGTTGAAATGTTAACAATACTGGCTGCAGGAGCTACCTGCCTGCAGCTTCGATTGCCGACGTACCCCGATCCCAGTTGGTTAGCGTATTTCGATTCTTGCAATAATCGCTGGACTCATAGCACGAAGCCGACATACTTACTGGATTGAAGGTCCGCTGTGAGCGAAAAGCGGACGCCCGCATAGCGTAAACAGGCGTCTGATATTTTGATATGGATTGATGACTTAACCCCTTCCCCGCTTCGTCAATGACTTTCTCGTCATTATCTTTGGTAAATGATCCTTTTGCCTTTCCGGTAGAATACTCAGCATTATTTCTGAAGAGCGGCAAAGACGAGTGCCTTGCCATGAGTTCACCATAATTTCATCTGCGCCCGTGCGGCGAACCAGATCCCTGAGCCCGTCACGGACGACCTCCGGTTTGCCCCATACGGATTCACGCAGCTGATAATATTTTGCGGTCAGTTCATCAGCGGTATCACTAGTCATTGCCCGTGAGCGGGTCATGGGGGCCATAACGACGCGGTTTACCAGGTCAGTATCACCGGTCTGAAACTGGGTAAATAATTTTTCCATTTTTATCTCCTTTGCTGGAGGAAATATGATGGTCTCAGCTACGGAATAAAAAAACAGTAGTCTGTTCCGAACTGAGTAGACATAATTTCTACATTTAGTGTTCTCCTGGTATTAAACCGAAATATTTGATTGTAGGCGATGTCTTACGTAGAGATAAAGCCTGCTGCAAAAGTGATGAAGACTCAGTATGTTCTCTTCTAATACAAAGCAGACGCCCATTCTCATGCAGACGCTTTGTTCTTGTCTCGCTAGCAACCAAATCGCTTGCTCCACAACTATGATTGCTTATTAGCGTTTTCATCAAAAAACAAATCAAAATAAATTGATTTTATGAATTCTCTATCGGAGTCTATATGGTCAGCGCGATTTGCATGCTCTAATGTTTCAATTGCCAGAGTGTGCGCGGCATCAGCAAACATCTCAGGCCAACCCGTACTCAGCATAGATAGCCCTTTGAGCACTCTTATCTGAATCTCTCTCATACTGGCACCATCGCGTGCGACAGGTGAGAAAAAGTCTTCCAGGAGATCGTTGTTCTGAAGTGGCGCAACGTGTACTGAAGGATAGGTCACTTCAATTTCATGAGACTTATTCTGCGCGTAAGCAGAAAGTATACGAACACCTCTGCCAATGACATCGATTGCGGTTCCAGGATCGTTCACTGCGGGTGAAAGGGCTCTGCAGGCTATTTCGGCCATGACGCTAAGACAAAATCGGGGATCCTGAGCAAATGAACGCACATCCGAGACAATGATCGTCTCAAGTAAATCGGCGCAGATTGATGACTCCTGGCCCTGACTCAGGTACAAAGCTGGCATGGACGGATGAATGAAACTGCCTGGTTGCGCCACAAGGTATACATGACGAGGATCATTGGCCAGCAGCTTGCTGAGTTTCTCCATATCAATATATTCAACATAGCCAATCTTCTTCGGATAAACTGCAACCGTTCCTTTCGGCTGTTCATAGCTCTCAAGCCATGGATATCCGCCGAGACAGGGATTTCTGGCTCTCGCAATAAATGTTTCGATGGCCGCCTGTTCTACTTTTGCTGTTGTCTCACCGACCCTCCCCAGAGAGGTCAAATGCTGTATCCAACGAAGCAATGTGATGAGGATGAGGGCAATGACAACGAGTGTGACAATGAATAAAATGACTCTTCCCCTTTCTCCGTAGGCTCCCATATTGAGGGCAATAATTCCTACCAGACTGAAGAGAAAGGAACCAATGAAGGTGGCCAGTACATTTTGTGTGGTTACGTCTTCCACAACTAAACGCGTTGCTCTGGGAGTAACATTAGTAGTGGCTGAACCGTAGGCTGTGACCATGATACTCAGCGAAAATGTGGTCACTGCCAGCATACTCGATGCCAGTATGTTCAGAATGTTATCAACTGCTTCCGCACCAACCTTCACTGAAACCGACTCAGGAATCATTGATTTAAAAAGAATAGATAAAAGAGCCGTTATTATCGCGACAATTGCGAATAACGTAGCTCTGAACCAGAGTTTCTTAAATGTTTGCTTCAGAATCCATTGCCAGCGTGAAATCATTCTGCATTCCCTCGTATTGCGGTCGGGATAAATAATTGCCGCCCCCTAGGACGGCATTTTGCTATCAACGAACCAGGTGCAGGAAGTGCAGGTGTTTTTCGTACTGGTCCAGTATGTCATTAATCAACTGTTCCTGATTCCAGCCCATCACATCATAATTTTGACCGCCTTCTTTGAGATAAACCTCAGCGCGATAATATCGATGTTGGTCAGTCTGCTGCTCATCATTATCCATTGCGGCGAGCGCGAAGGTGGGTGAGCTATACCCGCGAAGCCTCACTTCATATATAAAATTCAGCTCGTTGCCCAAATCCACTTCAAGACGAATACGATCGTCGGCTGCGTCACTAATGTGGCTTATCGTCCCCTGCTTGTTCAGTTCTTCCTGAACCAGCGTCATGGCAGGCTGGATAATGTCGTCCATAAAACGTTTCACAAGAGATCGTTTCGGCAGATACGCGATATTGCGTAACCTTCTCTGCCAGGGAATTGGGTTACGTGCAGCCGTAGGAGCAATAGTCGCCATGCTCAGGCTTTCACGCTTAGTCAAATCTCGACGCAGGGCTTTTAACAGCCCGTATATGGATATCAGCAAGATCACGGAGAAGGGTAATGCACTTGCTATTGTCACCGTTTGCAGCGCGCTCAGCCCTCCCGCAAGGAGAAGCGCAATTGCAACAACTCCCATGAGCGATGCCCAGAAGATTCGCTGCCAGACGGGTGTGTTTGCCACCCCACCTGATGCCAGAGTATCTACAACCATTGCCCCCGAGTCAGCAGATGTGACAAAGAAGACGATGACCATAGCCATTGCAATAAATGACAGCACGGAGGAGAACGGGAAATGCTCCAGGAAATTGAACAAGGCCAGCGAGACATCCTGTTGGACGGTATTGGCGAGATCGGTCGCCCCCTGGTTCATAATGAGATAGATTGCGCTGTTACCAAACACCGTCATCCACATGAGCGTAAAGCCGGCCGGAACAAACAGCACACCGGTGACAAATTCGCGAATGGTTCGGCCGCGTGAGACCCGTGCGATAAACATCCCCACAAATGGCGACCATGAAAGCCACCATCCCCAGTACAGTAATGTCCAGCCCCCCAGCCAGTTGCTCGACTTAGGTTCATATGCGTAAAGATTGAACGTTTTACTCACCAGTTCCGAAAGATAACCGCCGGTATTTTCCACAAATGACTTCAGCAGAAGCACAGTTGGCCCCAGACACAGGACCAGCGCCAGGAGCAACAACGCGAGGCCCAAATTGAGCTCAGACAGGATACGTATTCCCTTGTCTAGGCCGGTCACCACAGAAATCGTCGCTAACCCCGTGATGGCCACGATCAGAATGACCTGCACCGTTTCATTAATGGGCACCCCGAATAGGTGGTTCAAACCGGCATTCACCTGCAAAACACCGTAACCCAGCGATGTTGCAACGCCAAAGACCGTACCTATAACGGCAAAAATATCAACCGCATGGCCTATAGGTCCGTATATGCGATCGCCAATAATGGGATAGAGTGCAGAACGCAGCGTTAAAGGTAGACCGTGGCGGTAACTGAAAAAGGCCAGAATCAGCGCTACAATGGCATATATTGCCCAGGCATGCAGACCCCAGTGGAAGAAGGTCAGCCGCATTGCTTCCTTCGCTGCCGCAACAGTCTCTGGGGCGCCAACGGGAGGTGAGAGATAATGCATCACCGGTTCAGCAACGCCAAAGAACATCAGGCCGATCCCCATCCCTGCCGAAAAAAGCATCGCAAACCAGGAGTGATAGCTGAAATCAGGTTGCGCATGGTCCGGACCCAGCTTGATATCACCGTAGCGTGAGAGTCCCAGAAACGTGACACTCAATAAAATCAGGGCCACAGCAAGGATGTAGAACCAGCTTGCATTCGTGAAGATTTGTTGCTGAAGTAGTTTGAAATTTTTGTCAGCAACATCCGGGAATGCAGCGGCAAAAGCGACAAGAAGAAAAATTAACAAAGCAGATGTAAAGAATACAGCTTTGTTAATCTGGCTGTGAGACTTCTTTGGGATTGTTTCATTTTCACTCATAATCATTTATTCCATTGATTTAAATCCGTATTGGATAATGCTTACCACCTCTTACAGAGTAGCAAAATTCAACTGACTATGCGGCGTGAATCGAGCACATGGTGTGATGAGTGCCGATACAAATCATCCTATAATCGAAGGAGTTCTTTGTTAATCAGCCTGCCACTTCTTGGGTATTTAATTTGCATATTCTGTACCAGAGCTGGGATATACGTTAAGTGAAGTATATTAGACACGAATTACCAGCTTCTGCTTTTGGCACAAAACGGCCTATCAGCATTATAAAAATATTCAGATATATATCATTCCTCTGAACATACACAACTAACGGCAGAATCTCACGATTCTGCCGCTTTTTTATTATTTTTCAGGGGGGGAGTAATGAATAATTCTGAAGGTTTGAAGTCGTTTCACTAATCGCTTTATGACCTACCGTAGTGGGTATCGGCTGATTGCGCAGCAGGGCCATTAGTTCCTGCCAGTATCACCGGCGTTAACATTGAAGACGACTAGGGCAGGCATGGAACTTTGAACCGGATGCCGGTGAAGGTCTTAACCGCTATACCCGCAAGCCAGGCATCTGTACGGACGTATCCATCTGCTGGCTCCGCATGATTTACCAGCAACATTTAATCTTCCCGAACACTCATTATTACCGCATACGCCAGCCGTCGCCGCTGGCGTTTTTTTATTGACGGAGACATACCCATGACAACAGCGACAAAAAACAACCTCGCATCTGCTGCTAACGAATCCGAATTTGAACTGACCGTAACGCAGATACCCGACGAACAGCGTATCTGCTTCTGGCCGCAGTACTTTGGCTCTATCCCACAATGGATAACGCTGGAACCCCGCATTTTCGCCTGGATGGACCGCTTCTGTGACGAGTACAACAGTGGTATCTGGTCCTTTTACACGCTCAGCAATGGCGGCGCGTTTATGGCCCCTGATGCTGACGTTGACGATAAATGGCATCTGTTCAACGGTATGAACGGCAATGGCGCGGACATGAGTGCTGAAGCCGCAGGCATTGCTGTCTGCCTGATTGAATACAGCCATCACGCCTGCCGTACAGAGTGTGACGCAATGACCGCGCACTATTACCGCCTGCGGGACTATGCCCTGCAGCATTCTGAAGCCCACGCCATTTTGCGTATCATTGACTGACCGGAGGAGCAACGAATGAAACAGCTTTCCTTTTTACCCGGCGAGATAACGCCACAGGACCGGCGTCTCATTCAGCGGGCGCTCAGGGCTCTGGAGCGGCACCTGCATGAGCCTGGGGTAGCCTTCACCTCCACTCATGCCGTCCGGGAGTGGTTGCGGCTGCATATGGCCGCGCTTGAACGGGAAGAGTTCCGGGTGCTGTATCTGAACCAGCAGAACCAGTTGATTGCCCACGAAACCCTGTTTGCCGGTTCTATTAGCAGTACCGAGGTACATCCCCGCGAGGTGGTCAAGCGCGCTCTGTACTTCAACGCGGCAGCGGTAATACTGGCGCATAACCATCCTTCCGGCGAGACGACGCCCAGCCAGGCTGACAAAGCCCTCACGCAGCGACTGGTTCAGGTACTTCAACTGGTGGATATCCGTGTCCCTGACCATCTGATTGTCGGCGGCAGGCAAATCTATTCGTTCGCAGAACACGGTCTGCTGTGAGGTATTACATGAAAATTATCAGTAAACGCCGGGCAATGACGATATACCGCCAGCATCCTGAGTCCCGAATCTTTCGTTTCTGCACCGGCAAATACCAGTGGCACGGTAGCGTCTGCCATTACACCGGCAGGGACGTTCCGGATATCACAGGAGTCCTGGCGGTATACGCCGAACGCCGCCAGGACCGCGAGGGGCCTTATGCCTGCCTGATGAGCATCACCCTGAACTGACAATAAAGAGGTTATCAATGAGCAAAATCACATGGGGTCTGCAGCGTGATATCACGCCACGTCTGGGAGCCCGTCTGGTGCAGGAAGGCAACCGACTGCATTATCTGGCTGACCGGGCCAGCATGACCGGCAAGTTCAGTGACATCGAATACCGGAAGCTGGATGAAACATTCCCGCACTTTATCCGCCAGATGGAATCGATGCTGACCACTGGTGAACTCAGCACCCACCATGCCCACTGCGTTACCCTGTACCACAACGATTTAACCTGCGAAGCCGACACCCTTGGCAGTTGCGGCTACGTATACATCGCCATTTACCCCACTCAGCGTTAATTACCTTCACGAGAGCAAACATGAAAACTTTACCTGCAACAACTCAGCGGGCGGTGAAGCCCTGCCTGTCACCCGTGGCTGTCTGGCAAATGTTACTGACACGTCTGCTGGAACAGCACTATGGTCTGACAATAAACGACACGCCATTCTGCAATGAGGCTGTGATTAAGGAACACATCGATGCCGGTATCACCCTAGCCGATGCCGTGAATTTTCTGGTAGAAAAATACGAGCTGGTTCGTATAGACAGGAAGGGATTTAGCTGGCAGGAACAATCTCCTTATCTCCGGGCTGTAGACATTCTGCGAGCGCGGCAGGCAACTGGCTTGTTGCGGCAAAGCCGTAACAACGTAGTACGATGAACATTGCGTACAACCTTCCCGATTTACATTTCTGAACTTCCTCCCTTGTTTACCTATTGCGTAATGCGCCTGCTACTACCCGGCGGGCGCGTTATCTTTTTACGGACAAACAATCATGCAACCAGAAGTTGAAGTATTAACCGATCATAATGAGCTAATTTGTTCGAGCTTTATTGAACACATTGCCAACACATTAAATTTAGGAGTGGTGTAGACATGGACAACTAAACCTGCAGCCACGGATGTATAGTGAGCGAAGCCCTATCAGGCCTTTTTGGTCAGTAGATAAGATTGATCTTCGTTGATAGAATTTACTTACACCAGCTGTTACATGAAAATAATTTTTTGGTGGGAGAATGATAAGATCTTACGTAAGAATTTGATTTTAATGGTGCGATAATAGGAACAATACACATAGGAGATAACCTTTGTTTTTGTTGTCTTTTTTATTGTTCATTTTTTATAGATACCCCCAAAAGTACCCCCATATCTTTTTCCGCCCCTGAAATTTGGTTGTTATTCATACAGCATATCAGGCGGTAACGCTCTCCCTTCAACCCGCTTATTGTATGATAGTGCTATCCCACAATAAGGAACCTGCCAGCCATGAGAATGACCAACCGCAAAAAAGAGATACTCAGCTACTTTGAACCGGATAACCGCGATTGGGTAACAGGTGAGATTGGTGCGCCGCCGTTCGATGTGTCGGGTGTGGCCTACCTGCTTCATGGCATGGGATCATTCGGTAAACGCCACCAGCTCGAATCAACCCGGCGTACGCTCGAAAGCATGGTTGCCGGTGGACTGCTTGAGCGAATGACAGTGTATGAATCCCGTCAGGTACGGCGCGGCGGTGAAACCAGCGCAACAGTCGTGCGCTACGGTTTACCGGGACAGTGT
Organism: Kluyvera genomosp. 2; assembly: GCF_036759865.1. Taxonomy (NCBI): domain Bacteria; kingdom Pseudomonadati; phylum Pseudomonadota; class Gammaproteobacteria; order Enterobacterales; family Enterobacteriaceae; genus Kluyvera; species Kluyvera genomosp. 2. Next base: position 12,743 of record NZ_JAPKIA010000026.1, on the reverse strand, counting down.
GCCGTTGTGCGAGATAGTGGCGGCGCTGATAACTCGATATCTGGTGAATATGAGCGGGTTGGCTAACGCGATGATTCACAGGGCGGCTATCTTCGCGGCGCTGGCTTCTTCCACTGGTAGGCTGGTGCCGTCATCCTCCGGCGGTGCCGTTCTTTAGCTGCGAGCGTTCCCGCAACCCTGCAACGTAACTCCAGCATATCGGCGGCATTCAGCTCATGCCCCTGCAGGCGGGCCAGCTCTTCAATTACCGCCTCGATTTTCTTCTGTTTTAACACGGTATATCTTCCTGCCCTATGGCTCAACGGCACGCCCTGAGCATCAATATAAAAAGCCAGCCCCGGAGGGCTGGAATAACAGGAGCCTGCTGGCACACTTTGGTTTAGTCGGTATCGTCGGCCAGGGCATACAGCAACGAAGGGATCACTCTCCGCATGGCTGTTTCTTCGGTTTCATCGCTCATGAGGGTCAGGGTGTAATCCCGGCACTCGTAAATCACATCATATGCAGACAGGCCGAACGCGCCGCCCGCGATGATCTGCCCGATTTCAACATCTGGCGTTTCAACAATCGACAGCCGGTAGCCGCCGAACGTTACAGGAGGGTTATAAGGCCCTTCGCTTACAAACAGCTCTACGGCCTTTGCAGCCAGTTGGGCTCGTTCGTCCGGATCCATCCCGGCCACCTTACCGGCACCTGACACCATGATGCGCTTAATCTCCGCAACACTCATTTCCACCAGCGCACTCCCCTGCGCCTGACCGGCTGGAGCAGATTTGGTTTTCCCCCTGGCATTCTTCGTGCGCGGGTCACTGGCGCTGCGGTATCGGGCCAGGTAGGCATCACAGACCTCCTGGTCAATCTTCCCGTCAACCCGCGGCGGGAATCCTTCATGGCTCTCCCATTTATACAGTGCCTGCCGGCTCATTCCGGCATGTTTTGCGTACTGGCTGATGCTCATTAGTGACATAATTTTTCTCTTGCCTCATTGTCGCCAGCTGGCCAGTGTGTCAACCCGCCGGCGGAAAACTGTCAATCAAACGTCAAGGGATCTACCGCTTGACACTTTTCGGGCTGAAGGTGTCAATCAAACTGTCAATCAAAAATCCTCACCAATTCCCCTGCATCACGCGCCGTTTCTGGGACTTAACAACCTGACAACAAAAAAGTGTCAAGTGTAAAGTGTCAATCAAATTGAAAACCCATAGCTACAAAAACACCGCGGCGCGCAATGCCCGTGCCTTACAAAAGTCTCAGGAAGGACCCATTTTTGTAAGGCGACGGCGGAAGGCCGCATCAATAGTTCATGGGCGTAATTATTTTCCCGTTGTTCTCAACGTTGTAAGTTTTTCGCTCGCCTTTATCGTTAGTCATAACGATCTCCAGTCTTAACGGTTGTTCTGTGAAAGCATCCTTGAGGGAGCGCACCTTCACGCATCAGTGTCAGCAATTCAGGCGTCATACCCAACCCATCGGCAGCGGATTTTTGTTGATCAGGCCGTAGGGTTGTGAAAATTTTCGCAATCGACTCCAGTGTTTTTAAGGTGTTCACCGAACCATCTTTATTCTTCTCCAGATGCGGTCCAAGATTGCGAATAGCCTCATTAATGTCGTCAATGGCAGCACTGGCCCTGTCATCAGCAACCAGCTCAAAATCGAATGAATTACTCATACTTCCTCCACCAGCGAATTAACGCTATTCACGATATCGTCAAACGTAACTGGCTCTACAAACTTCTCCAGCGCCGACAGAGCAGCGTTAAAACCAGCCCGATAGCCGTTGGTGTCGCCGTTAATCATGCTGTGCTGGAATGCCGCCATGTTCTGGTCTTCGGCATCAAGGAGCTCCCAGCCAGGATAGGCTTTCTCCATGGCCCGACGGGTAAAACGACTGAGCTGCCGAACGCTGCCCTGCAGTAAGGCGATGGCACGCTGGTGTGGTATCCCTTCAGCGATAAGATGAAGTGCCTGTATCGGGTTTTGTTTGGCCTCTTTTCTCACCGCGATCAGATGTGCATCAGAATGGCGACGTTCAGGGGGTTGCTCGTCTTCAACAGACTGCTGAAGTCGATGCATGCGCTGCATACGGCGCCCGGAAAAGCCATATGCCTGCGCATCGGGCTGCGGCGGATTGAGATGCTGAAAGTTCATAATGCTCACCACCGCACCTCTCAGAGAGAAACCTGTGATTTAAGGTGCTCAGCTTCACGTGCCGGCCCTTCAATCTTGCCATTAACGCGACGGGTATCTCCCGGCAGGCTCACACCAGATGCCCGGATACGATCATTGCGGCGTGCTGTGGCCTGTGCCACTTCCTCCCGGTACTCCTCATCCGCTATGCGGCGAGCATTGACATTGTCAGGCGACATCGGGTCGTACTCGTTTTGCATCTTCAATGTCATGTTGGCTAATGCCTTGACCTCATCCTCTGTCAGAGGCTCTTCCATTTTTTTCAATGCCTTGATAGCGCTACTCTGGGCAGCGCTGTAACCATTTGCGTCACGGTTCTGCGTTGAAAACATCAGCGCCGTTCGGGCTTTCTCTTCGTCGTCCTGAAACTCCCAGGTCGGATCGTTCTCTTCCATAAATTTCTGGGTAAACACAGAAAGCGCCATCGGCGACGATGCCAGTTGCTGCTTTATTTTCTTCGATGAAAGCTTTGTTTCTTTCAGCAAACGAACAGCCAGAACCGGGTTGTTCTTAGCCTCAGTAGACACCGCGACATTGTGACCACGACTGTGCTGGTTTGGGCGATATACCTGAATATCGTCACTATCCTGTTTCAGTGGCTCATTACCGTTATCGGACTCGCCTTTCGTTTTGGTTTTGCCTGACAGATGCGAGAAATCAAACATGGATGGGTTTTCCTCAGAGAGTTGGGGCTGTTTTTTCTTACCTTTCATACCGAACGCTGTTTGCGCCCATGCAGGTAGTTTCATTAGCGGCATTGCTTTCTCCTTTCCGGGCAGCAGAGTTACTTCTTGCCCGCCTCATGCCGGTGGATACCCTGGCGCAAAAGGTGACGCGCCAGCTCCTGAATGCTTGGGGCTGCGCCTACGGTAGAACGTCGGCATTCATCATCCCGGAGGCGCTGTAACCCTTCGAGAATCGGCTGATCAACAAGAATCGGCTTTTTGTTAGTGACTGCCATTTCCTGACCTCCTGATACTGGTTAAACGTACATACTTCTTCTGTATGGGGTTAACTTATGATCAATAAAATAAATCGTCAAGATAAAATATTTTAATTAAAAGGGTTGCGGACTACATGAGGGGGTACTGATTGCGTTACAAAATGGAGGGGAAAGTTAAGTAGCCATTCCTCACCGCTTCTTATTGTATGATAGTGCTATCCCACAATAAGGAATAAGCCAGCCATGGGAATGACCAGCCGCAAAAAAGAGATACTCAGCTACTTTGAACCGGATAACCGCGATTGGGTAACAGGTGAGATTGGTGCGCCGCCGTTCGATGTGTCGGGTGTGGCCTACCTGCTTCATGGCATGGTGTCGTTCGATAAACGCCACCAGCTCGAATCCACCCGGCGAACTCTTGAAAGCATGGTTGCCGGGGGGCTACTGGAACGTGTGACAGTGTATGAATCGCGGCAGGTAAAGCGTGGCGGTGAAACCAGCGCAACAGTCGTGCGCTACGGTTTACCGGGACAGTGTGCCGTTGTGCGAGATAGTGGCGGCGCTGATAACGCAATATCAGGTGAATACATGCGGGTCAGTTAAGAGCCTGCAATCTGTTGTTAATGTTGTTCAGGTCGTAAACCCGGCGTTCAATATCCAGCATCAGGAAATTGCGGATCTCGGCCTGTTCAGGATTATCATATTCTCTGGCCTGTAAGAGCAATTCATTGTAACCATGCAATCCCCCCGAATTTTCCGCCGGGGTAGTCCCCCTCCCACGCAAACAGCTAACAGGCTGGATACTGGTATCATGGGTTTGCTTCTCCAGCACAATAAGACAATCCCACCAGTCGCCAAAGTCATACGTGTAAACCAGCTTGTCACCCTCATTCTGGATCGCCGCCCATAGTGGCGTGATTGCCGCATTACCCATGCTTTCACCCTCACCCCATACGCGATACTCGCTACCTAGATCACCTTTACGGCCTTTCTCGAACATATACAGATGTTCGTCATTCCAGCCAAAAGCCAACTGGATCACCGCGTGAAGTTCACTAAAGGGGATTTGCTCTGGAACCAGCACACGCCGCCATATTGGTGGTTTGCTGTCTCGGATGGTTATCTTTAGCTGGTACATGCAAATCCTGAATAAATGCGAATCGGAAGGATAACGATACTGACGCACTCACAATTCTGTAAAGGTGAATAAAGGTAATTTGCTTAATACGCATAAGTTACATGGGGAATAATCCCGTATCTACCTGCGCGGCGCTGGCTTCTTCCACTGGTAGGCAGGCGCTCGCATCATCTCCCCGAACCGTTTACGCCGGACTGTATCAGCTTCAATAATACGCTCCATTTCCCGAACCTCTGCCGGGGTAAGCTGGTGGCCTTCATGCTCCAGCTTGGCGGCGGTCAGCGCTGCTATTTCGTGTGGTGTCATACGCCATACCCTTTGGAAGGATGAAACAGCCCCGGATTAAATTTCATTTTTCGCGGGTATAAACATTCGATGAGGCGGGCAGTCCGTAAGGCTCAGGGTTGCAGAGATTTGGCCTCCCCCTCCCCGGTGATAGTTTATTGCTTGATGTGGATGGTTTGCTACATTGGCAGCGAATGCAAATTGTCGCAGAGGTCTATACCGTTCCCTGACGCCCCTTGTGGGCGTTTTGCTTTTACAGAGTCAGGCCAATGCCTCTGGCTGCTTTTCCCGCTTTACGCTCAATAACGCCCGTGATTCTGTCCACTACCGGGCTGAATGCCTGCCAGTAAGCCATCTCCATAACTGATAATTCTGCCCGCTTCCTGTCAAACGTAGCCCTGCGCATCCCCTTTGGTTTCGGGAACATGCGAATGTCATTAAACAGGTTATTGGTAAGGTCATTGTTGCCCCAAATCGCGTATCGCTGCTGGCGTATCTTCATGCGCATCCTGTCCAGTCTGTCGGCGCTCTGGCTCTTATAGTGAAGTTTCCAGCACGCCCGGCAGCCAATGTCTTTCTTGCCGATATACAGCTTTGCAGCCCGCTTCCTACAGTGAGGGCAAACGTACCATTCCCGCACGCCATACCCGGCCTTCGTGGTTGTGGTGCGAATAGCCCGCGTCACGCCGTTGATTGTCATGGCGTAGCTGTCGGCTTGCCGGAAGGTATACAACATTCCGCTTTCGGTCTGGGTATAAAGCTGCGGACCCGGCTCAGCATCCGCCAGCCTGCTACGCATGTTCGCAAGGAATGGCAACCCTATACGGGGCAGGTCGGTGGTATAGCTGCGCGTTCTGTCTCTCACTGGCTGGCCTCCTGCGAATTACTGCGCATTAACTGCGAACGGTGCGCAAATTGAATACGAAATAATATGCGTATTTTACCGTAAATTGCGCACAAACTTTGCGGCTTCACATCAATAAAGCCAGTAATCGCGCGGGGTTGAGGATGGTTTGCGCATTGATATCCGTTTCGTTTTGCGCAGTTTTTTTGTGAACTGCGCAATTCGCAATTTACTGCGCCCAAAACCTTAGCAAAACTTAGCATATCCGTGGTGCTACCAACTGCGAATGGACTAATCTGCGCCAGTAATATCAGTCCTCTCCGCTATTTTGCGAATTCGCATTTCGTTCTGCGCAATTTACTGCGCATTAGCAATGCCACCGTTAGAATTCGTCAGATGGTACGCACGCTGAATGCGCAGTTTTGCTGCGTACCTGACTGCGTACTGCGAACCAGTGGCGCGAACCATAATATTTTGGACGACCTAAATCACGCTCTGGCTTCCAGCCCTCTGCTGACGCGGGTTTAGCGCTACGAGGGTTTTAAATCCGTCCAGGACAGTCCAAAATTTACAGCCGTTCTGGTGCTAACTTTACTGCGAACTGTCGCCCCCGCTGGTGGCCTGTCGTTGCTTCTTACCACCGTTTAATCGGAAGGCATTGCCGTTTGGTTGCGCTATCCCCATGCGGTGTTGTGTCTCAGTGACTGCTTTATGCAGATCGCCGTAATCATCGGTTTTCACTGGCGGGCGCTTCACGTTCGTCAGACACGTATCACGGCGCTGCTTTACCCATTCCCGATCATCGTCCTCAGCACAAAGCATCATGACTTCCTGCCAGCGCGTCGCAGCCCTACGATACAGCCCCTTCGCCTCCAAAGCCTCGGCTTTGCTGTCGTTTACCATGTTTATCTCCCTCAGAATGGCGCTTCATCGTCGAATGGTGGGCGCTGGTCGTATTCATCACGGGATGGCTGCTGCGCACGTCTGAGCGCGTCCGTCGCCTGTCCCTGCTGTCCCGCCTTCCCGCCGGGACGTACCGTTCTGGCGCTGATCACACTGTCTGCAATCACCTGATACCCGGTCTGTATGCCACCGTCCTGCCCTGTCCACTGGTTCACCTGCATATTGCCAGCCACGCTAACAAGGTCGCCTTTCTGGTGCTTCGCCAGCGCATCGGCCTGCTTACCAAAGGCAATAACACCCAGCCAGAAGGTTGACTCTCCGGCCTCTGCCGCATTGCAGGGAAGCGATACAGCCAGCCGTGCCATAGCCATGTTGCTACCGTTCGTAGTGGTGCGGGTCTGGGGATCTGCCACCAGCCGCCCGTATGCTGAAATTTGTGCTGTCATTGTTACCTCACCGGATTATTAGTTTTGCTAATGACGATTTCTTAACGTGGGACACCTGCCGATTTTTTTCATAGTAAGCAGAAATAGTGTTGTCTCAGTTGTCTTTGTTGTCTCACGGCGCTACAGGCCGCGTCACGTCTGGATTTTGCCGAGACAACATTGATGATTTTGTGTTGTCTCACGCAGGGTAAATGTTGTCTCACTGCCAGCCAGGCAAAAAATCACACTTTCACTATGTTGTCTCAAAACAGCTAAATGTTGTCTCGCTGTTGTCTCAGGAAATGAAATAAAAACCTTATAAATCAATCAAATTTACAAACTGAGACAACAAAGACAACTGAGACAACACTAAAACTACGTATGTGAAAAAAGATCACTCCTCTGGCTGGGTGGTTTCCTCTGCCATGAAGTTGAGCACATAAACGCGGATTTGCCTGCCATCCTCTCGCACACGCCCCTGATAACCTCTGCCGCTGGTCGGCGGGGTGAGCATCCCGACGCGTTTAAGTACCTCGGCAAACTGTTTGGCATTGAATCCCCGCGCTATCTCCTGCTCGAAGGTCGCCGGGAAGGTGTAGAAAATTATCGGGTCGCTGTCGTGATTTCCCTTCTTCCTGTACCCGGCTAAATCGCGGATGGGTAAATCACGGGGGTCATAACCCAACGGTGCGTAGCGACTCAGGCCATGCGCATTCAAAAACGCCTCCGTCTGCTCAATAATCTGCTGGTGCTCTTTGTTCCCCGTGCCGAACTCACGCAACCACGCATTATAGCTGTGCTGTATCGCATCACGGCACGTCTGAGCATCCCACCCGGTGACTACTTCACCCAGCAATAACGCCGCCTCCAGAATGGCAAAGCGTGCGGCCACACGGTGTACCTGCTCGCCATAGTCAGCAGGAATAAGGCTGCGCCAGCGGGCTTCACATTCACGCACGGTATCAATCGCCTGCTGCTGGTGGCCTGCCAGCCACTTGATCCACTCCCGCCCGGCAGCGCCGTGATGGTGCTGGTAAGCATCTTTCAGTGCGTCGGCGTGCTGTTTGCCGTTCTGGTGGTCATGGAAGCGTACCGTTTTACTCAGTGGGATATTCAGCAGGCGTACCAGTTGCCCGGCTTTGGTCTTGCGTCCGGCGGTGGCGATGAAGGTTTCTAAATCCATTTCCCCGGTGCTGATCGCCACGGTTCGCCAGCGTTTTAAATCGCGGTTGCCACCTTCTTTTGCTCCCTGCAATTTCCCCACGCCGTTAAACAGCGCATAAGCAGACTGTGACACGCTTACCGGGTCTGCCCCCTGTCCGACTTCATCCAGCGGCATCAGTCCGTCATTGTGTGCGGCGGCTTCGTTCGCCAGCCCCAGCGCCGTGCCGTACCACGTCAGGCGTAGTAAGTCCGGGTTGCCGTATAAGCTGCTCGCCACGTTCGCCGTGGTGGTTTTACCCGCGCTCGACTGTTCATAGAAGTGAATGCCGAATCCGTCAGCGCCAGCCAGCCCGATTAACGGTGCTGCCAGTGCGGCGGCAATGCCCGTCATCATCGCGTAGTTACCGTATGCCAGCCGCGCAACACTGTTACGCCAGCTCTCTGAGGTTCCCGCTACGCTGTACCCGGCGGCGGCAGAACTGCGTCCACTGAATAAAACGGGTTGCGCAGGTGCGCCGATAATTTCCCCATCCGGCATAATGTATGCCCCGCACTGCCAGCCACTAGCGTGAGCAACGCGCCACAATTCACGCGAGCCGCTACGCTGTAGCCAGTCAGCCAGAATCGCCCGCAAGCTGCTCTTGGTGGTGACGTTAACCCCGCCCGCTTTCAGGGTGCGCCATCCCTCGCGCTCGCCAATGTCAGCCAGGGGGATAGCCGCTGTTGTCGGTATGCCTGCGCCAAAGGCCAGCCAGCGCAATATCAGGTACTGATCCTTATCGTCCCGCCCGGTGCCGATAACGTCCATCGATGAGGCCAGCCAGCTTTCATTGTTGATAATCTCGCCGCTTTCCTTGTCCACCTTAGGCGTGATCCAGTAAACGCCATCTTTGCGGCTCTCAATGCGGGGTTTTAGCGGGTCTTTCTCTGGCTGGTCAGTTTTACCGCCCTCAATGGCCTGTAGTTGTGGTTTCACGCATTCCCCCTGCGGCTGGTACATCGAATCATTAAACGCAGCCGTAGCGACTTCCAGCCCGTGTTGATGGTGGTAGTCGTTCCAGTCAGCTTTGTAGTCTGTCGGCGGCACGGCAACATAGCCCGCCACGGCAGAAGCGGCTTTCTCCGCCCGTTCAGTGCCAGTATTGGGCTTGTCATCCAGTCGGTCGTTATCAGCGGCAATGATGATCTGCGCCTGTGGGTACTGCTGGCGCATAAACTCCGCCACTGGCAGCAGGTTGCCCGCATCAATGGCGCACACTGTCAGTGCGTCAGGCCGCATCAGGTGAGTAGATAAAGTCGTTGCCAGCCCTTCGGCAATGATCACCTTCTGCGGCTGTCCCGGTGCGTTAACGGCGTGATATGCCCCACGCTTTGCTGAACCTGTCAGGAGTCGTTTTTCACCCTGCGGGGTGATGGTCTGCGCCGCCACCACTGCGCCTGATTCATCCACCAGCGGCAGGAGTAACGAACCATCGGACATAACCGGGTAATTGAACCCGGTCAGCCCTTTTGATTGCAGGTAATCAGATTCGCCCTGTGTGACGTTCTGGCGCATTCCGGCATACAGACGGGTAAACGTTGCCCTTCGCTGCTCTGCGTCCTCTGCTGCCTGTTGCTGGCGCTCCTGCTCACGCTGCTGGCGGTCAGCCTCCAGTTGCTCCCTTCTCTGGCTCGCTGCCGTCTGGTCGGTTTGTGCTGCCCGGTAATCAATACCCAGCACATCAGCGGCAAGGTGCGCCGCCTCTGTTGTGTCGCAATTGTTCACCCGCTTGATTAAATCCAGCCCGTCGCCCGCGCCGCACTGATTGCAGATAAAGCTGCCGCGCCCGTTGTCGTCGAACCGGAAGCGATCCGTACCGCCACATGCAGGGCAGGGGGCATGACGGCGTGATGAATCAGGCACGTCGATAGACAGGCCAGCCAGCACATAAGGCCAGTTACCAGCGGCGGCGGTGGTCACTTCGCGGATAAGGTCGATATTACGCATTGTGTCGCTCCCTCAGTGCGCCGCTGGCATTTCAGGCCAGCCGTTTTCATCCAGATCAGCAATGAAGTGATCGTGTAGCTCTGCCAGCGTTTCACGTCCGAACGGGGTCAGCTCTCCGCGTTCCGCATCCTGCATGGCGCGGTAGAACACAATGGCGTTCTCTGTTCCTTGCTCAACGCCGTAGCGCTCAATCATTGCGCCCTCGATGTTGTTCGCCATCGCCAGCCGTTCAGCAAACGGGTAAATCACCATGCCCGCATTACCATTGGAGTAAATCGCCACCTGCGATGTTGTGCCGTCAGCCTCCGTGACGTAGGTTGTGCCGTTTTCGCGCTTCATCTCAGAAATGAACGTGGCAGCAATCAGCCAGCGCCACATAGTCAGGTTATGCTGCGCGGTGAAGTCGAACCAGCCACGCGCCCCGCCGTCAGCCACTGCAAAATGCAGGGCAAATCCTTCATCGGGTATTTCGTCATACCTGCCGCTATCGAGATGAGTTACCGCGTCTGAATAGGGAACAAGGCAAACATGCTCATACATCCCGGCATCATTGCGGGTCATGATGTTTACGCCGTCCGGTGTGGCTTCTGCGTGGAACAGGTCGGGATTTCCCGGTTTAATGGTCAGTATATTGCTCATGCTTTGCCCTCCCGTTCTGCCAATTCTTCAATCAGCCATGCGGCAACATCACCGGAAAGGCGCTTTAACAGAGTGGCGATTGCGGATACTTCGCTATCGGCAAGGTGGTGGGGGAAGTCTTCAACCAGACGGGCAATTATTTCTGTCTGGTGCGCGCGTTCTGCGACCTGCTCTAAGGTGAGTTCACGGCTCATGCTGCTACCTCCAGACGGATACGGCCTGCAAAGAAACAGACGTGATCCCGCGCCAGAGTGCGGCGGGCTTCGCGCTCAGTTTCAGCAGCAATGTGATGGATTTTGGCGGTAATTGTCGGCATGTCGCGGCGAACGGCTGCGATTAGCCAGATGAATTGCGGATTTTGGGTAGGGGTAGTAGCCAGCATAGCGGCAGCCTCTGATTCATGGTTTTGAGAACCACCACCGGAAACGCCAATTTCGCTGGTGGTGAACTGTACAGGGTTGGCGTAACCGGGAATCAGAGAAACCGGCGCGGATTGCTCCGCCCCCATACAGTCCACCATTGAACAGGTGTAACTGCGCGGCACAAAAAAACACGCATGGCGCGTGTTGTGCGCTCTGATAATTACCGGGACGCCAATCCCGACACCAGATTTTGCTGGTGCGCTATAACCATAAACCGGGTTGGCGATAGTCGGCAAGCCCTTTTTTATGGACTCCAGAAACTCACCTTCGCGCGTGCGCATACTGTTGCATAAATTCCCTGCATCTAGTGGTGATGTCAGAAAAATCTTCCCGCCTCGTGTAGTGATGATGGGAAAATCTTCCTCGCGTAGTGACCCCCAATAAATCTTCGTGCGCGTACTGGTCTCGAAACTCTCCTCGTCACCACGACGAGAAAATGAGGAGCTGGCATTAGCTGGCACTGTTATGCCAGCTTTACCCTCATGCGTGTGCGCGATCCCGCGCAAGGTACACATCAGGCCAGCCAGGGGAAAGGCTTTATTCTGGACGGCGGCATTAAGCATGATTAGCCCCCAGATGTTTAGCTAACCAGCGCTGAGAGAGGCGGATTAGCTCGGCTTTACGCAGGTCATATCCCATACCCATATCAATCAGCGTAATGTTGGTACTCTCCAGGTAGGTGAGGTGTTCCAGTTGCCAGGCGTTCATGCTGTCGCGTGGTTCGCCAGTAATGCTATTCGCCTGCGCCCACTGCTTCGCCGTCATGCCACCCAAAACAATGCGGGCGATCATGTTGCTCTCGTTGCTGTAGTGGCGAGCCTGCGTCTGTTTACCCTGTTCTGCGCGGGCGCTTTCCAGTGCTACGCACATCGGTTTAAACAGGTTGGCGGCACCGATGCGGGCTTTGAGCTGGCGGCGATACTGAGCGGCAATCTCTGGCACGCTGCGCTGTAGGGCTTCTTCACACTGAATAAAGTAACGGCGAACGGCGCGACCTTGTTCGTTTCGCTCAACCATTGCCAGTTCTTTAGCCATTCCCAGAGAAAGGCCATAATCTTTACTGCGACGGTCGCCGCCACGCTTTGTCACCCATCCGGGGCTACCCTGTTCAAAATTTGAACTTTGATTCCTGAAATCTGAGGAATCAAAAACCACGTAATCAGCACTCAGGCTAAAGCCATATTCATCAATGCGTAGTTTTATCCAGGTTGAAAAGTCGTTACCTACTCCAAGCGCTGTATGCAGTGCCTTAGCACTAACAATACTGGCCTCACGCCCGCCAATTTGACCGGAAATAACGGGAACAATAGCGGCAAAGTCATTAGTGCTATATTCGCCCTGGTTAACGCTGGATTGTGGGGCGGCCTCCGAATTGAATCGGCTTTTTTCGATAGTCATGTTTTCGGCTCCGTTATGCGGCGTTAAATGCGTCCGGGTAGAGGTTCAGAATGTCGGCAATATCCTGCTGAGATAGCCCGTGATGTTCATTAATGGCAGCATTATGGTTCACAAGTTGGATCACCTTAAGAACGTCGCCACGGCAGGAAAAGCGGTAGCGCAGGTGTGCGCCGATACCATCCGGGTTTTTCTCGTCGATACGCTCTAGTTGAATATCAAGCTGGCGCTCCAGTTCAGACGCATAATTACGCCCGGATGAAAGACGGCAGTAGCGCAGAATATCATTTTCTGTCCATCCCTCTACGCCAGTGCGCAGCATATAGACGCGGGCGCGGTGTTTCTTTGGGGTACGCTTAGGGAAGGTGCGAATAAGCAGGTCATTTCTTCCCAAGCTGACTCGCTGATTAA
>NZ_JAPKIA010000025.1:0-37712 GCF_036759865.1 Kluyvera genomosp. 2 | reverse complement strand
TCTTTCAGAGTCAACCCTGATTTTCAGGATTTTTTCTCTTCAACCGAACCGGCTAGTTGCTGTGAAGTGATTCACATCCGCCGTGTCGATGGAGGCGCATTATAGGGAGTTTCCCTGAGGCCGCAACCCTTAAATTGCAGAAAAATGACTGACTGCTGCATTCCACAGCAGAACCCCGCCTTATACCCATTTACACACAGAGTTATCCACAAAAATAAGGATCTCTTTCGAGAGTCACCTGGTTTTATCCCTCATCTATAGAGATGAAATAATGGAATTGAGGTAAAGAGAAAAATTCGCGAGCGTTGCGCAAACGTTTTCGTTACAATGCCCCCGCAAAACAAGGATGCCCCGTAAGGGGCGTTAGCTGAGTTTTTAGCCAAGAATTCACCTAACGCTCTCTGTAATAGTCAAATCCAGGGGATTTACCATGCAACAACGTCGTCCAGTCCGCCGCGCTCTGCTCAGTGTTTCTGACAAGGCCGGTATCATCGAATTCGCCCAGGCACTTTCCGCACGTGGTGTGGAGCTGCTGTCTACAGGTGGCACTGCGCGCCTGTTAGCAGAGAAAGGTCTGCCGGTAACCGAAGTTTCCGATTACACCGGTTTCCCGGAAATGATGGATGGACGCGTGAAGACCCTGCATCCAAAGGTCCACGGCGGCATCCTCGGTCGTCGCGGCCAGGATGATGCCATTATGGAACAACACCACATTGCTCCTATCGATATGGTTGTCGTTAACCTGTATCCGTTCGCCGAGACCGTCGCACGCGAAGGCTGCTCGCTGGAAGATGCAGTAGAGAACATCGATATCGGCGGCCCGACCATGGTGCGCTCCGCCGCGAAGAATCATAAAGATGTAGCTATCGTTGTGAAGAGCAGCGACTACGACGCCATTATTAAAGAGATGGATGCCAACGACGGTTCTCTGACCCTCGACACCCGTTTCGATCTCGCGATTAAAGCCTTCGAACACACCGCCGCTTACGACAGCATGATTGCCAACTACTTCGGCAGCATGGTTCCGGCTTACCACGGTGAAAGCAAAGAAGCTGCCGGTCGCTTCCCACGTACGCTGAACCTGAACTTCATTAAGAAGCAGGATATGCGCTACGGCGAGAACAGCCACCAGCAGGCTGCCTTCTATATAGAAGAGAATGTTAAAGAAGCCTCCGTTGCCACCGCGCAGCAGGTACAGGGCAAAGCACTTTCCTACAACAACATCGCCGATACCGATGCGGCGCTGGAGTGCGTGAAAGAATTCAACGAGCCAGCCTGTGTGATCGTTAAGCACGCTAACCCGTGTGGCGTAGCAGTAAGTACCTCTATTCTCGACGCTTACGACCGTGCCTACAAAACCGACCCGACCTCCGCGTTCGGCGGCATCATCGCCTTTAACCGCGAGCTGGATGCTGAAACCGCGCAGGCGATTATCTCCCGCCAGTTCGTGGAAGTGATCATCGCGCCATCCGCCACCGAAGAAGCACTGAACATTACCGCTGCCAAGCAGAACGTTCGCGTGCTGGTCTGCGGCCAATGGGCGCAGCGCGTTCCGGGCCTGGACTTCAAGCGCGTGAACGGCGGCCTGCTGGTTCAGGACCGTGACCTGGGTATGGTGAGCGAAGCTGAACTGCGCGTAGTGACCAAACGCCAGCCGACCGAGCAGGAGCTGCGCGATGCGCTGTTCTGCTGGAAAGTGGCGAAGTTCGTGAAATCCAACGCCATCGTTTATGCCAAAGGCAATATGACCATCGGTATTGGCGCAGGCCAGATGAGCCGCGTTTACTCCGCGAAAATCGCCGGGATCAAAGCGGCCGACGAAGGCCTGGAAGTGAAAGGTTCTTCTATGGCTTCCGACGCTTTCTTCCCGTTCCGCGACGGGATTGATGCCGCTGCTGCTGCCGGTGTGACCTGCGTTATCCAGCCGGGTGGTTCTATTCGCGATGACGAAGTGATTGCCGCCGCCAATGAACACGGCATTGCGATGGTATTTACCGACATGCGCCACTTCCGCCATTAATCTACGGAGCAGACGATGAAAGTATTAGTGATTGGCAACGGCGGGCGCGAGCACGCCCTGGCGTGGAAAGCGGCGCAGTCGCCAAAAGTCGAAACGGTATTTGTCGCCCCGGGCAATGCGGGCACCGCGCTGGAACCCACGCTGCAAAACGTGGCCATCGGCGTAACCGATATTCCAGCGCTGCTGGCCTTTGCCCAGAACGAGAAGATCGATCTGACCATCGTTGGCCCGGAAGCGCCGCTGGTGATTGGCGTGGTTGATGCCTTCCGCGCTGCCGGTCTGAAAATCTTCGGGCCAACCGAAGGCGCCGCGCAGCTGGAAGGCTCCAAAGCCTTCACCAAAGATTTCCTCGCGCGCCACCAGATCCCAACGGCGGAGTACCAGAACTTCACCGAAATCGAACCTGCGCTGGCTTACCTACGCGAGAAAGGCGCGCCGATCGTTATCAAAGCCGACGGCCTGGCCGCCGGGAAAGGCGTTATCGTGGCGATGACGCTGGAGGAAGCCGAAGCCGCGGTTCATGACATGCTGGCCGGTAACGCGTTTGGCGACGCGGGCCACCGCATCGTGATTGAAGAGTTCCTCGACGGTGAAGAAGCGAGCTTTATTGTCATGGTCGACGGTGAGCACGTGCTGCCGATGGCCACCAGCCAGGACCACAAGCGCGTGGGCAATGGCGATACCGGCCCGAACACCGGTGGGATGGGTGCCTACTCCCCTGCTCCGGTAGTGACTGACGAAGTCCACCAGCGCACCATGGAACGCATCATCTGGCCAACGGTGAAAGGCATGGCGGCGGAAGGTAACACCTATACCGGTTTCCTGTACGCGGGCCTGATGATCGACAAGCAGGGCAACCCGAAGGTTATCGAGTTTAACTGCCGCTTCGGCGATCCGGAAACCCAGCCGATCATGCTGCGCATGAAGTCCGATCTGGTGGAGCTGTGCCTCGCCGCCTGTGACGGCAAGCTGGATGAGAAAACCTCCGAGTGGGACGAACGCGCCTCGCTGGGCGTGGTCATTGCCGCCGGAGGTTATCCGGGTAATTACAATACCGGCGATGAGATCCGCGGTCTGCCGCTGGAAGACATCGCTGACGGTAAAGTGTTCCACGCGGGTACCAAACTGTCTGCTGACGATCGCGTGCTGACCAACGGCGGTCGCGTGCTGTGCGCCACCGCGCTGGGCAACACCGTGGCGGAAGCGCAGAAACGCGCCTACGCCCTGATGACCGACATCCGCTGGGACGGCAGCTTCAGCCGTAACGACATCGGCTGGCGCGCCATCGAACGTGAGCAAAACTAACGGCTGAGCTTAGCCAGCAGCGTTTTGCGCGTAATACCTAACTGACGGGCGGCTTCGGTTTTATTGCCGCCCGTTTTTTCTAGCGCCGCCAGAATCACCTCTTTTTCAACTTCCACCAGCGGCTGAATGACGTCATCAGCCGATGAGCATGCCGGAACCGGCGTCCCGACAATCGCCAGCGGCAGCTCGCGCTCAGAAATATACTCTCCCGTCAGCAGCACAACCGCCCGCTCCACCGCGTTTTCCAGCTCGCGGATATTTCCCGGCCAGTCATAGTGAATCAGCAAATCCATCGCCTGCGGGGTAAAGCCCTGTACCGACTTACGGTTTCGTTCGCCGTAGCGCCGCAGAAAATGATGTGCCAGCTGAGGAATATCCTCACGGCGCTGGCGCAGCGGCGGCATCTCGATGGCGACCACGTTCAGGCGGTAGTAGAGATCCTGGCGAAAGCGCCCGGCATTCACCTCTTCAGCCAGGTCTCGATGGGTAGCGGCAATCAGCCGTACATCGACGGAAAGGGTCTGATTGCTGCCAACGCGCTGCACCTCACGCTCCTGGATAGCCCGCAGCAGGCGCACCTGCATCAGCGGCGAAATATCGCCAATCTCATCAAGAAACAGCGTGCCACCGTCGGCTTCGACAAAACGCCCTTCCCGGCGTTTATCGGCACCGGTAAATGCGCCCTTCTCGTGGCCAAACAGTTCCGATTCCAGCAGCGACTCATTGAGCGCCGCGCAGTTCAGCGTCACCAGCGGCTTATCGCCGCGCAGGCTGAGGGCATGCAGCGCGCGCGCCACCAGCTCTTTACCGGTGCCCGATTCGCCGTGAATGAGCACCGTCGCATCCGACGGCGCCACCAGCGCAATATTGTGTAACAGCGCCCGCATGGCCGGGCTATCGCCCACCATGCCAGACTGCGGCGCAGATTCCACCGCCGCGCTTTCCGGCTGGCGTGTGTGTGCTAAAGCCGCTACCAGCGTCTGCTGCAGGCTATCGAAATCGAGCGGTTTCACCAGGTAATCCAGCGCACCGGACTTGAGCGCCTCAACCGCTGTCCCCACGCTAGAGTAGGCGGTCATGATCAGCACCGGAATCGACGGGTTGTAGGCTTTAATCTCTTTCAGCGTTTCAATGCCGTCCATTTCCGCCATGCGGATGTCGCAGAGCACCAGATCGAACACCCGCTCGCGTACCTGTTCCAACGCCTGTCGCCCGTTATGGGCCAGCGACACTTCATATCCCCAGCCCCGCAGCAGCGCCTGTAAGATTGTGCAGTGACTGGTGTCGTCATCAACCACCAGAATCGTCACATTCTCTGCCGTCATCCTTGTTCATCCTTTTGTTGCCCGTTGGCCGGCAGGTAGAGGGTAAACGTCGCGCCCTTGCCTGGCGCGCTCGTCACCTGAATCGTTCCGCCGTGTTGCTCAACAATATTCTGTACCACCGCCAGCCCGAGCCCGGTACCGTCGGCTTTGGTCGTGAAGTATGGTGTGAAAATGGCCTGTTTTTGTTCTTCCATCATCCCTTTGCCGCTGTCCGTGACGCTCAACATCACCCGCCCGTCGCCCGCCTCGCTGAGCGCTACCGTAATCGAGCCATCGCGGCCAATGGACTGAATGGCGTTAAGATAAAGGTTCAGCAGCACCTGGTTGAGCCTGTCCGGGTCGGCCTGAATACGGCACAAGCCAGGTTGAGCGCTAAAATTCAGCGTTACCGCCCGGCTTAGCGCATCCTGGCTGACCAGCTGAAGCGAATGGGCAACCACTTCATTTAAATCCACTGGCTGCCATTTTAAATGTGCAGGCTTCACCAGCTCCAGCAGCTCGCTCACCACCCGATTCAGGCGATCGGCCTCTTTCGCCATCACCTGCGCCAGCTCGTGCGACTCGCCGCCTGCCGGGGTTCGCTCGGCAAAATACTTCGCTAACCCTTTAATGGATGAAAGCGGGTTACGAATTTCATGCGCGACCCCGGCCGCCAGATGCCCCAGCGCCACCAGCTTTTCTCGACGGTGGGTGGCGTCCTGTAGCAGCCGCTGCGAACGCTGATAACGACGAAACCAGAAGCGGGCAAGAAGCGTCGCCAGCATCACCAGCGCGGCGGCGCACAGCATCACGACCATATTACGCAGCCCGCGCGCGCGCTCGGCGTCGAGCTCGCGGGCATCAAAAGCGATAAAAATAATCTGCGGCACTTCGGCCGACTCCCGGCGCGTCATCATGCGCATATGATGGCCACGGGCCGGATCGAGCGGGCGAAACTGGCGATAAATTTCCAGCGCGGGCTCCGGCGCCGCAATGCGTCGCCAGCGTGTCTGCTCACCCGCCTGCAGCGCGCGCATCTCATCCGGGGTATAGCGAATTTTCCCCACCTGCTCGGGATCGCTATGGGCCATCACCTTCCCCTGCTCGTCGACAACGGCAAACCACAGCACCCCAGGCTGCCAGGCCATCTCCTCCAGCATGGCCTGTAGTTGGGCGTGATGCATACGCATTCCCATGCCAACGCGGGTGCCGGACTCCAGCGCACGAATCAGCACGCTGCCTTTTTCCAGCAGCGTTTGCTGGGCGGCGGCGTTCTCGCGGCCATAGTCACGCACGATCAGCGCGGAGAACAGACATACCACCAGCACAATCACGCCGGTCAGCAGCCAGCTCAGGCCCGTAGCAATCGTATCCCTGGATAATCGTATTGGGTTCATGGGGCTTCCTTGGTTTTTGCGTTGCTATCCCTCAGCAGAAATCATGCCATCTTTCCGCGCCAGCAGCCCGGCCCGCGCGCACAAATGGGCGAGTTAAACGGGTAAAAATGACTCGCCTGGATACACAATGCGGGTCATTTTTACTCGCCGATCGCAAGCCATCGAGGCCCGCGCCGCAGTGTGCGGGCGATGACAAGCTGGCACAGAAGATGCAATGACTAAGATGACCACACTACAGGAGAATTCACCATGAAACGGAACAAGAATCTGGCTTTTGCACTCTTCGCTTTTGCCGCACTGACCTTCACCAGCGGCGCGGCGCTCGCGGGCCCCCATCACTGGAACAATAATGCCGGCAACGGCGGTGGCTACAGTCAACTAACCGATGCGCAGCAGGCGACCGCCCAGAAGCTGCACAACGATTTCTACAACCAGACCAGCGCGCTGCGCCAGCAGTTGACCTCAAAGCGCTATGAGTACAACGCGCTGCTGACGGCAGAGAAACCCGATAGCGCGAAAATTGAAGCGGTCGCGCAGGAGATGGAAGGCTTAAGCCAGAAGCTGGATCAGCAGCGGGTGAAGTTTGATGTTGCGATGGCACAGGCCGGTATTCCCCGCCACGGCGGCGCAGGCGATGGCTGCCGGGGCGGCGGGTACAGCGGCGGCGGGCATAGGGGTGGCATGCACCGCGGGTAAGGCTCAGAAGCTTTTTTCTGTCGGCTGCCAGGTACAGTAGTCTTCATTCGCCACCAACAGCAGCTGGGAGCCTTCCGGGGCTTCCAGCCAGGCGATGCTGACCTCGGCGGAAGAGCGGCTCTGACGGCTGGCAATATGCCCTAACGCGCGGGCATCGAAGTCGGGTTTTACCGTCTCGCCTTCGCAGGTCGTTACCGATAAATCGGCGTGCCAACGTCCCTGACGCAGCACCACTTTCCCCAGCCGCAGCGCGTCGCTGGTCTGGCGGATCTGTTCGGCGCGATAGCGATAGAGCGCCACCTGGTCGCTGGAGAGCTGCTGCTTCTGCCCGTCGACTTCACGCTGCATAAAGCTCAGTTCGCCGTTACGGTCGAAGCGGGCGCGAATATGTTCGGCAGGTTTGCCGTAGATGTTCAGTTCAATCAGCTGCAGCATGTCGTTCTGCCAACGGTACTCGCTGGTTGAGGTGCTGCCACTGTGCCACGGGCTAAATGCGGCAAGCAGGTGCGTTTCGCCGCCGCTATCTTTACGCCAGATGCGCACCGCGCCCTGGGTATCCGCATAGCCGCTAGCGGTAAAGGGAGGCAGCGCACTGTTGTGGCTACAGGCGGTCAGCAATAAGACACCCGCAAGCCCCGCAAAACGGCGCCAGATGAACGAAAGGGGCGAAACCGCCCCTTCTTTAAAACTGTTCACTGCCACGCAGTCTTACTTAACAGCGTCTTTCAGTGCTTTGCCAGAAACAAATGCCGGCACGTTAGCTGCAGCGATTTTGATTTCTTTACCGGTCTGCGGGTTGCGGCCAGTACGCTCAGCGCGGTGGTTCACTTTGAAGGTACCGAAACCAACCAGTTGTACAGCATCGCCTTCTTTCAGAGACTCAGTAATAGCAGCCAGGGTGGATTCCAGAGCAGCTTTAGCCTGGGTTTTAGACAGTTCAGCCTTGTCCGCAATTACATCAATCAGTTGAGTCTTGTTCATAAGTTATCCTTACAATGTGTTTATCGCTTGCTAAGCATCGAGTGCGACGAAAATGCCAGAAAAGCACTCTCCTGCATACACGCACCGATAGCCACTTTTTTTCGCCCTCCAAATGTAGACCAGACGGGGGGCAGATGTGAAGCCTTCAGGCGTGACAATTCAGGCGGTAAATCACGTTTTATTGTCTCATTGCTGAAAAATTATACCAATATTGCTTTCAGCGGCCTCTCGGAGGTCTGCGCGCAGCCCTTTAATCAGTTCAATATCGCGTTCTTCACATTCGGCCAAAAGGCGGAAAATCTCCCACTGAATGTCCCATTCCTGCTCTACAGCGGGGTTCAAACGCAGCTCTTCATCGGTCATTTCGCGACCGGCCTGGGTCATTTCCAGCATGGCGACGGTGGTAATCGAACTCTTACTGACTTCAATCGCATGTTCGAGCGTTTCACCGCTCAGACGCGAATGTATTAATTCGCTCAATGCAACACAGGCATCGATCGCCGGATAGACGCCGTACATGTCGTAGTCGTCTGCCGCCGGAATCGCCTCTTCCAGCTTTTCAAGCTGGCTGTCGAAGTTTACCTTCGCGTCTTTGACCGTCAGGGTTTCCCAGATGAGATCGAGAATGCGGCGGTACAGCTGTGGCTCACCAAATTCCGACTCTTTGCAGAACATGGCGTAGTTCGGGTACATGCGTTCGCACAGGCAAGCCATAAAGGTGACGTGCTGCCAGCTTTCCAGCTTCTCCAGACGCAGATGAATCGGGTTTTGTAACATGATGAGCTCTCAAATACGGAAATTAGACGCAGTTTACCCGATATGGGGCATTTTTGCTGCAAGCCGCGTAAAAGCCGGGCGTTCAGATGCCACCGCATCTGCCCAGCGCGTAGGTTCCGGCAGGCGATAGCCGTTCATGCAGCGTTGTACCCACGCCAGCGCGCTATCCAGACTCACGCGGTGGCCCGTGGAGATAAACAACGGGTTACAGCGCGCTTTGCTGCGCCAGACCCATGCCAGCTGTTCGCCTTTATCCAGCAACGGCGCTAACGCTCCGGGTTCGGCAGCGAGCGGCTCAAACTGGCCGCACAAGCGTTTCTTCGCCACGCCAATCGTCGGCACATCCACCAGCAGGCCAAAATGGCTGGCGACGCCCAGACGGCGCGGGTGAGAGATGCCGTGACCGTCAACGAACAGCAGATCGGGCTTGTGCGAGAGCTGCTGCCAGGCGGCCATCAACGCGGGAGTTTCACGAAAGGAGAGAAAGCCTGGAATGTAAGGCATGGTCGTGGCGATACGCGCCACCTGGTATTCAACCAGCTCCAGCGAAGGGTATTTCAGCAAAACCATCGCGGCCCGCGTCACTTCGCCGCCCTGCTCAAAGCCCACGTCCGCCCCGCCGATCAGATCTGGCGGATCGTTTTGCAGGCGATCCTCACGGATCGCTGAAGAGGCCAGTTCAAGCTGCTGCGCGCGCAGCGAGGCGAGATCCATTAGCGATGATACGGCGCCGACAGACGGTGCACCGCTTCAACAAAGACGCCCGCGTGTTCCGGCGGCACGTCCTGATGAATGCCGTGGCCCAGATTGAAGACGTGGCCTTCGCCTTGACCAAAACCGGCCAGAATCGTCGCCACTTCTTCTTCAATGCGCGCCGCTGGCGCATACAGCATAGACGGGTCCATATTGCCCTGCAGCGCCACTTTGTGGCCTACGCGGCGACGCGCATCGGCGATATCGGTCGTCCAGTCGAGGCCCAGTGCGTCACAGCCGGTTTCCGCCATCGCTTCCAGCCACTGACCGCCGCCCTTGGTGAACAGCGTCACCGGCACGCGGCGGCCGTCGTTTTCACGCAGTAAGCCATCGACAATTTTGTGCATGTAGTACAGAGAGAACTGCTGATAATCGCGGCCGGTCAACACCCCGCCCCAGGTGTCAAAAATCATCACCGACTGCGCGCCAGCTTTGATCTGCGCGTTCAGGTACAGCGTGACGCTCTGCGCCAGCTTATCCAGCAGCAGATGCAGCGCCTGCGGATCGGCATACATCATCTTTTTAATCACGGTGAAGGCTTTGCTGCTACCGCCTTCCACCATGTAGGTCGCCAGCGTCCACGGGCTGCCGGAAAAGCCGATCAGCGGGACTTCACCCTTCAGCTCACGGCGGATGGTGCGCACCGCGTTCATGACGTAGCCCAGCTCACCCTCCGGATCCGGAATCGGCAGCTTTTCCACATCAGCTTTGCGGGTGATGGGTGAGGTAAAGCGCGGACCTTCCCCGGCTTCGAAGTACAGCCCCAGCCCCATTGCATCGGGAATGGTCAGAATATCCGAGAAGAGGATCGCCGCATCCAGCGGGAAGCGGCGCAGCGGCTGCAGCGTTACCTCGCAGGCCAGCTCTGCGTTTTTACACAGCGACATAAAGTCCCCTGCCTGCGCGCGCGTAGCTTTGTACTCCGGTAAATAGCGGCCCGCCTGGCGCATCATCCATACCGGGGTCACATCAACGGGCTGGCGCAGCAGCGCACGCAGATAACGATCGTTCTTCAGTTCGGTCATTTTTACATTCCTTTAGCGTTGATGCGCCCATTGTAACATGTCAGTCGTAGTCGGCCCGACACATTGCCACCGTATCTTCAATCAGCCGACGCGCCACGGTGCCCGGCGGCGGTAAAAGCGGAAGGTCGTCATAGCGATACCAGTTGGCATTGAGCAGCTCTTTCGGGTCGATGACGATGTCGCCGCTGTCGTATTCCGCCATAAACGCCGTCATCAGCGACTGCGGGAACGGCCACGGCTGCGAGGTAATGTAGCGTAGGTTTTTCACCGTGATGCCGCTCTCTTCCATCACTTCACGCGCAACCGCCTGCTCTAAGGTTTCGCCCACTTCAACAAAACCGGCCAGCACGGTATGCACGCCGTTGCGATGGCGAACGTGCTGGGCCAGCAGAATGGAATCATCGCGACGAATAGCAACAATAATGCAGGGGGCGATTTGCGGGTAGTAGCGTTCGCGGCAGTGGCTGCACAGCATCGCCCATTCCGTTTTACTTGGGTGCATCGTGTGGCCGCAGTAGCCGCAGAATTTATGCGAGCGGTAAAACTCCGCCAGCTGCACGCCGCGCCCGGCCAGCTGGAACAGCCCAACGTCCTGATCGAGCACCTGGCGAACCGACCCCATATCATGACGGCGCGCCTGCTGAACCAGCCAGACCGGCTCCCCTTGCCATTCACCAATCCGCAGTGCGCGCTGACCCACAAGATCGAAATTTACCGCTTCGCCATATGGTAATTCGCCTGCCGGCAGCCATAATTTTTGTTCGTGACTAACGATCCACCAGCCGCGATCCGATTTTTCAATTATACGATCCATATCTCTTGCGCTACCTTTGCTTCACAGGCATGTTATTAACATAATATTTACATATTGACGTGAGCAGATTTTCACTTACCGATGCGGGAGTCAACCTATGTTAAACCAGTTAGAGAGCCTGACAGAGCGTGTAAAAGGACACCATAGACTGGTCGACCGCTGGCTGAATATTCGTAAGCACCTGCTCGTGGCTTACTACAATCTGGTTGGCCTTAAGCCTGGCAAAGAATCGTTCATGCGTCTTAACGAGAAAGCGCTGGATGACTTTTGTCAGCGTCTGGTCGATTACCTTTCTGCCGGTCATTTCAGTATTTATGAACGCATTATCCATAAAATGGAAGGCGAGAGTCCGCTTTTAAACGCCGGAAAAATCTGGCCGCTGCTGGATGCTAACACCCAGCAAATTATGGACTACTACGATTCCACGCTGGAAAACGCCATCGACCAGGATAACGTTTATGCCTTCCAGCAGGCGCTGTCTGATATTGGCGAAGCGCTGGAGGCACGTTTTTTACTGGAAGATCAGCTCATCATGCTGACGTTTAATGCGCTCGACGGGGGCGAAATGAAACGCCCGGCTTGAGATTTACTGCATTAACGAGTAGTTTACATTCATTACCTCTCATCTGAGGTTACTTCTTGTCGGAGTGCCCAGTGCGCAAGCACGGGCTGAGACCGTTAATTCGGGATCCGCGGAACCTGATCAGGTTAAGACCTGCGAAGGGAACAAGAGTCAATCTACAACCGTATCGCCCCTGGGCGATCGCCTCTCTTGCTTCATCCGTCGTCTGACAAGCCACGTCCTTACTTTTTTGGAATGAGCTATGTCTGCCACTACTAAACCATCACGCCGCGAACAGCGCGCGCAAGCCCAACACTTTATCGATACCCTGGAAGGGACCGCCTTCCCTAACTCAAAACGCATTTATATTACCGGTTCGCAGCCGGATATCCGCATTCCGATGCGCGAAATCCAGCTGAGCCCGACGCTGATTGGCGGCAGCAAAGACAACCCGCAATTTGAAGACAACGAAGCCGTGCCGGTGTACGACACCTCCGGGCCGTATGGCGATCCTGACGTGGCGATTAACGTCCAGCAGGGCCTGGCGAAACTGCGCCAGCCGTGGATTGCGGCGCGTAACGACAGCGAAGAATTAGACGACCGCAGCTCCGCTTACACCAAAGAGCGCCTGGCCGACGATGGCCTGGACGGGCTGCGTTTCAGCGGCCTGCTGACGCCAAAGCGCGCCAAAGCCGGAAAGCGCGTGACCCAGTTGCACTACGCCCGTCAGGGGATCGTCACGCCGGAGATGGAGTTTATCGCCATCCGTGAAAACATGGGCCGCGAGCGTATTCGTAGTGAAGTACTGCGCCACCAGCATCCGGGGATGAACTTTGGCGCTCGTCTACCGGAAAATATCACCCCGGAATTCGTGCGTGATGAAGTCGCTGCGGGCCGGGCGATTATTCCCGCCAACATCAACCACCCGGAATCCGAGCCGATGATCATCGGCCGCAACTTCCTGGTGAAGGTGAATGCCAACATCGGTAACTCGGCGGTCACTTCCTCTATCGAAGAAGAGGTCGAAAAACTGGTGTGGTCGACCCGCTGGGGCGCAGATACGGTGATGGACCTCTCCACCGGTCGCTATATTCACGAAACCCGCGAGTGGATCCTGCGTAACAGCCCGGTGCCGATCGGCACCGTACCGATCTACCAGGCGTTGGAGAAGGTCAACGGGATCGCCGAAGATCTCACCTGGGAAGCGTTCCGCGATACGTTGCTGGAACAGGCCGAACAGGGCGTCGACTACTTCACTATCCATGCCGGCGTACTGCTGCGCTACGTGCCGATGACCGCTAAACGCCTGACCGGAATTGTCTCGCGCGGCGGTTCAATTATGGCGAAATGGTGCCTCTCGCATCACAAAGAAAACTTCCTGTTTGAACATTTCCGCGAAATTTGTGAAATCTGCGCCGCCTACGACGTCTCGCTCTCTCTCGGTG
The DNA here is from genome assembly GCF_036759865.1 of Kluyvera genomosp. 2. NCBI lineage: Bacteria > Pseudomonadati > Pseudomonadota > Gammaproteobacteria > Enterobacterales > Enterobacteriaceae > Kluyvera > Kluyvera genomosp. 2. The sequence goes on along the minus strand of NZ_JAPKIA010000025.1, from coordinate 24,633 downwards.
ACGGCCTGCGCCCGGGTTCGATTCAGGATGCCAACGACGAAGCGCAGTTCTCCGAACTGCATACGCTGGGCGAGCTGACCAAAATCGCCTGGGAATACGACGTGCAGGTGATGATTGAAGGCCCAGGGCATGTGCCGATGCATATGATCCAACGCAACATGACCGAAGAGCTGGAGAGCTGCCACGAAGCGCCGTTCTACACCTTAGGGCCGTTGACGACAGATATCGCGCCGGGCTATGACCACTTCACCTCCGGCATTGGCGCGGCGATGATCGGCTGGTTTGGCTGCGCGATGCTGTGCTACGTGACGCCAAAAGAGCACCTCGGCCTGCCGAACAAAGAAGACGTGAAGCAAGGGCTGATTACCTACAAGATTGCCGCCCACGCCGCCGACCTGGCGAAGGGGCACCCGGGTGCGCAGATCCGCGACAACGCGATGTCGAAAGCGCGCTTCGAATTCCGCTGGGAAGACCAGTTTAACCTCGCGCTCGACCCGTTCACTGCCCGCGCTTATCACGATGAAACCCTGCCGCAGGAGTCCGGCAAAGTCGCCCATTTCTGCTCAATGTGCGGGCCGAAGTTCTGCTCAATGAAAATCAGCCAGGAAGTACGCGACTACGCCGCCGCGCAGACTATTGAAGTGGGAATGGCAGATATGTCGGAGAACTTCCGCGCCAAAGGCGGTGAAATCTACCTCAAAAAAGAGGAGGCATAATGTACCAGCCTGATTTCCCGACCGTGCCGTTCCGCCTCGGGCTTTACCCGGTGGTGGACAGCGTGGCGTGGATTGAACGCCTGCTGCAGGCGGGCGTGCGCACGATCCAACTGCGCATTAAAGATAAGCGTGATGAAGAGGTCGAAGCCGACGTCATGGCCGCCATTGAACTGGGGCGTCGCTATGACGCCCGTCTGTTTATCAACGACTACTGGCGGCTGGCGATTAAGCACAACGCTTACGGCGTGCATCTGGGCCAGGAAGATCTTGAAACCACCGATCTGACGGCGATTCAGGCGGCGGGGCTGCGCCTGGGTGTCTCCACTCACGATGATATGGAGATCGACGTCGCGCTGGCGGCTAAGCCTTCTTATATCGCACTCGGCCACGTCTTCCCCACGCAAACCAAGCAGATGCCTTCCGCCCCGCAGGGGCTGACGCAGCTGGCAAGCCATATTAACCGACTGGCAGATTACCCGACCGTCGCCATTGGCGGCATCAGCCTGGAACGTGCGCCCGCAGTGCTGGCAACCGGCGTCGGCAGCATTGCCGTGGTCAGCGCCATTACCCAGGCGGCTGACTGGCAGGCAGCCACAGCGCAGCTGCTCGACATAGCGGGAGTCGGCGATGAATGACCGCGACTTTATGCGTTACAGCCGGCAGATCCTGCTCGGCGATATCGCTATTGAGGGCCAACAAAAGCTGCTCGACAGCCATGTACTGATTGTCGGTCTGGGCGGATTAGGCTCGCCTGCCGCGCTGTATCTGGCGGGAGCGGGCGTCGGCACGCTGACGCTGGCGGACGATGACGACGTTCATCTGAGCAATCTGCAACGGCAAATATTGTTCACCACCGACGACATTGCTCGCCCGAAAGCGCTGGCGGCGGAATGCCATCTGGCGCGTCTTAACCCGGACAGCGAGCTGGTCGTCCTTGAGCAGCGGCTGACGGGCGATGCGCTGCGGCACGCTGTCGAGCGGGCCGACGTGGTGCTCGACTGTACCGACAACATGGCCACGCGTCAGGAAATTAATGCCGCCTGCGTGTCGCTGAATACGCCTTTGGTGACCGCCAGCGCCGTCGGTTTCGGCGGCCAGTTGATGGTGCTCACGCCACCGTGGGAACAAGGTTGTTACCGCTGCCTGTGGCCGGATGATGTCGAACCTGAGCGCAACTGCCGTACCGCCGGTATCGTCGGCCCGGTTGTCGGCGTGATGGGCACCTTGCAGGCGCTGGAAGCCATCAAACTGCTTAGCGGCATTGCGACGCCCAGCGGCGAGTTACGCCTGTTTGACGGTAAAACCAGCCAGTGGCGCAGCCTTGCGCTGCGTCGGGCCAATGGCTGCCCGGTATGCGGAGGGCAACATGCAGATTCAGTTCAATGATGAGCCGATGCAGTGCGCCGAGGGACAAACCGTCAGCGGGCTGCTCACCGAGCTTAATCAGCTCAAACCGGGCGCGGCGCTGGCGCTCAATCAGCAGATCCTGCCGCGCGAGCAGTGGCAGCAGCACATCGTGCAGGAAGGCGACCAGATCCTGCTTTTTCAGGTTATTGCAGGGGGTTGATATGTTACGTATTGCCGACAAAACGTTTGATTCACATCTGTTCACCGGTACCGGAAAATTTGCCTCATCGCAGCTGATGGTCGAGGCGATTCGCGCCTCCGGCAGCCAGCTGGTGACGCTGGCGATGAAGCGCGTGGATTTGCGCCAGCATAACGATGCCATTCTGGCCCCGCTTATCGACGCGGGCGTGACGCTGCTGCCTAACACCTCCGGAGCGAAAACCGCTGAAGAGGCGATTTTCGCCGCCCAACTGGCGCGTGAAGCGCTGGGCACAAACTGGCTGAAATTAGAAATCCACCCGGATGCCCGCTGGCTATTGCCGGATCCGATTGAAACGCTAAAAGCTGCCGAAGCGCTGGTGAAACAGGGCTTTGTGGTGCTGCCCTACTGCGGCGCGGATCCGGTACTGTGCAAGCGGCTGGAAGACGTGGGCTGCGCGGCGGTGATGCCGCTCGGCGCGCCTATCGGCTCCAACCAGGGGCTGGAAACCAAAGCGATGCTGGAGATTATTATCCAACAGGCGACCGTGCCGGTGGTCGTTGATGCAGGCATCGGCGTCCCCAGCCACGCCACGCAGGCGCTGGAAATGGGCGCCGACGCGGTGCTGGTCAACACGGCGATTGCCGTGGCGGACGATCCGGTGATGATGGCCACCGCTTTCCGTCTGGCGGTTGAAGCGGGCCTTCTGGCGCGCCAGGCCGTCCCCGGCAGCAAAAGCTCGCTCGCGCAGGCCACCAGCCCGTTGACGGGATTTCTGGAGGCACTGGCATGAATACCTTCACCGACCGCTGGCGACAGCTGGAGTGGGACGACATCCGCCTGCGTATCAACGGGAAAACCGCCGCTGACGTGGAACGCGCCCTCAACGCTTCGCAGCTTAGCCGCGATGATTTGATGGCGCTGCTCTCGCCTGCCGCCGCCGACTATCTGGAGCCGCTGGCACAGCGGGCGCAGAAGCTCACCCGTCAGCGCTTTGGCAACACCGTGAGCTTTTACGTTCCGCTGTATCTCTCAAATCTCTGCGCCAACGACTGCACCTACTGCGGTTTCTCAATGAGCAACCGTATCAAGCGTAAAACGCTGGATAACGCAGAAATTGCTCGGGAGTGCACGGCCATCCGTGAGCTGGGTTTTGAGCATCTGCTGCTGGTCACCGGTGAACATCAGGCAAAAGTCGGGATGGACTATTTTCGCCGCCACCTTCCGGCTATTCGCCGACAGTTTGCGTCACTGCACATGGAAGTTCAGCCGCTGGCGACCGAGGAATACGCCGAGCTGAAGGCGCTGGGGCTGGATGGCGTGATGGTTTATCAGGAGACCTATCACGAAGGAATGTACGCTCAGCATCACCTGAAAGGCAAAAAGCAGGACTTTTTCTGGCGTCTCGATACGCCGGACCGTTTGGGCCAGGCAGGCATGGATAAAATTGGCCTCGGTGCGCTGATAGGCCTGTCTGACAGCTGGCGGGTCGACTGTTTTATGGTCGCCGAGCACCTGATGTGGCTTCAGCAGCGCTACTGGAAAAGCCGCTATTCAATCTCCTTCCCGCGTCTGCGGCCCTGCGCGGGCGGCATCGAGCCGGCATCGCTGATGGATGAACGGCAGCTGGTACAGACGATTTGCGCCTTTCGTCTGTTCTCACCGGATACCGAACTATCGCTGTCCACCCGCGAGTCTCCCTGGTTCCGTGACCGCGTGATCCCGCTAGCCATCAATAACGTCAGCGCCTTTTCCAAAACCCAGCCCGGCGGCTACGCCGACGATCGCCCGGAACTGGAACAGTTCTCGCCGCACGATGCCAGAACCCCTGCCGAAGTCGCCAACGCGTTAACCGCGCGCGGGCTACAGCCGGTATGGAAAGACTGGGACAGTTGGCTCGGACGAAGCGCACCGCGCTAAAAGTGAGCTACACTGATTCAGGGCGACGTGCTTCAAGCGCCGCCCTTCACCCAATCCTAACAAACGAATATTTCATAAAAAACGGTATTTACTAGCAATTTAATCTATACATATAGATTAAATACTCATGTTTACATCGATAAAGTATAATTATTGAGTCATAAATATGTGTATACGATTGCGGTACCTGCTCTCTCTGGTTTTCTGCAATTCACTCCGGGAATGGAAACCATGATGAGTTCTCACAGCAGGCGGCTGTCGTTTACAGCGCCTATTTTTATCAGTTTTGCCGGCATTATCCTGTGCTTTGTGATTATTGCCACGCTGGTCACTATCATTCAACGCAATGATATTATTCGTGATTATCACAGTATTAACCGCAATTTCACCCATAACCTTGCGGTCAATTACACGGAATCCATTCTGCATGAAAACGATTATATTCTGGGGCGTGCGACAACCTTTTTAGCCCGTAATGATGAGCTGAACAGACTCGTCAATATCGACCCCGAGCAAGGGCTGCAATCCATGATGCAGCTGCTGTCCATGATGCCCACCGTCTCTTCGCTGTCGATCGCCGATACGCAAGGCCATTACCTGCGCGCACCGCAGGCGATTGAGCGCCCGAATGCGCCGGTTTTTGATGCCTCAACCCGCCCGTGGTTCGTGCATCAGGGCGATGTCGGGATCTTCAGCCGCTATACCCAGCCCTACACCGATTTCTTCACGCAGCAACAGACCGTGACGCTGGCAAAACCGGTTATTTCGACCGACGGCAAACTAAAAGGCACGCTGGCGTTCCACTTTGATCTCACCGCCATGAGCCATACGCTGCGGCAGATGCGCTCGCCGGTGCAAGGCGAGTTCTTCATCGTCAACCGCCAGGGACAGGCGCTGCTGCATCCGGACAGCGGCAAGCTGTTCCAGACGGTCGTGTCTGAACAACTGCTTAACGGCATGACCGCTGGCGAAGGAGAAGTGTTCGATAAACCCAGTCGTACCTGGTATTACTACTATTCCTTCACCAACCCTGACTGGTTTGTGATCTATAAAGTTTCCGGCCATACCCTCAGCATGCTGGCGCAGCATGAAAGTATCATCATCTCGTGGGGCTTCGCGCTGGCAGGTCTGATTATCATTACCTTCGGCCTGTACCTGCGGCACGCCTCACGCGGCATCCTGATGAATATCATTAACGCCATCAAGACAGGTGATACCCAACGAGCGCCGGGCCTGGAGGTGATGCTGCATAAAGCGATTGAGACGAATAAAGCGCGCGAGCGGGCCTACGTGCGCCAGGCGACCGTCGACTCGCTGACCGGCTGTAAGAACCGCTGGGCCTTCGATACCGACATCGCTAAGCTGATGAACGAGCGACAGTCGTTCGCACTCGCGCTGGTCGATATCGATAACTTCAAATCCATTAACGATACCTGGGGTCATCTGAGCGGGGATATTGTCCTGCGCAGCGTCGCCCGTGAAGGGATCGCTATCCTGCGGGCACATGGTCTATCGTTGTATCGCTACGGTGGCGAAGAGTTTGCGGTTATTTTCACCGCCGAACACGTTGCCGAAGCCGCCGCCCTGCTGGAGCTATGGCGGTTGAACGTGGCTAACCGGTCATGGCGTGAAGAAGGCCTGCATGTCACCTTCAGCGCCGGGCTGGGCGAATGGCATATGGAGACGTTGGATCACCTGGTCTCGAGCGTTGACGAAGCGCTTTATCGCGCCAAACGCCAGGGGAAAAATCGCATCGAACGTACCTCAACCTCCTGACTTTCCCCCTCGATAACGAAAGACCCGCGCCGCGGGTTTTTTTGTCTTTGCGCCACGCTAAAAAATGTAACCGGTTTCAGACTTTTGCGACAATCTTTGTGATGCCTTACACACAATCGCTGCAAAGCGGTTGTTGATCGTTTCAGCTCGCGATAAACATGGTTAATCACGGGTCATGAGGGAGCATTATGAAGAATATCGTTTTATGCTGCGCTGCAGGTATGTCCACCAGCATGCTGGTTCAACGCATGAAGGACGCAGCTCAGAAAAAAGGGGTTGAAGTCTCAATTAAAGCCGTACCGGTGGCCGAATTCAAAGCGAATATCAACGAGGCAGACATCGTTCTGCTCGGCCCACAGGTCAAGTATGAGCAGGCTAAGCTACAGGCGCTGGCCGACCCGCTGGGCAAGAAAGTCGCGGTCATCGATATGATGGATTACGGCATGATGAAAGGCGATGTCGTGCTTGAGAAAGCCCTTAAGTTAATGGAGTGAGGAAGACGTGGAAGATTTAGAATCAATCATCATGGAACTGCTGGTGAACGCCGGTGCCGCACGTAGCTCCGCATTAACCGCGCTGCAGCTCGCGCGTAAGGGTGACTTCGAAGGCGCAGAAAAAGCGATGGAAGAGTCCCGCGAGTTCGTGAAGCTGGCACACGGTATCCAGACGCAGCTGATCGGCATCGACGAAGGCACGGGCAAGCTGCCGGTTAACCTGATTACCGTTCATTCTCAGGATCACCTGATGAATGCGATGGTTATCCAGGATCTGGCCACCGACATGATTGAACTGTACCGCCGTATTCCTCTGGTGAGCTAAACGCACGATGACGGAATAAAAAAGGCACCCACCAGGGTGCCTTTTGCATTTGTAGCATTTGTAGGCCGGATAAGGCGAAGCCGCCATCCGGCAATTACGGAGCAGCAATAAAAAAGGCCACTCCGAAGAGTGGCCTTTTCAACTTATCGCACTAGCGTGAACGATTAGTCGTTGTCGGAACCGCCCAGACCTGCGTTCAGCAGCTCTGCCAGGCTCGCGGTCGCTTCTTCAGCGCTAACCTGCGGCGCGACAGAAGCTTCACCCGCCGCGCGGCGACGGATGCGATCCTGGTGATACGCATAACCGGTACCGGCCGGGATCAGACGACCCACGATAACGTTCTCTTTCAGGCCGCGCAGTTCGTCGCGTTTGCCCGCAACGGCTGCTTCGGTCAGGACACGCGTGGTCTCCTGGAACGAGGCCGCAGAGATGAACGACTCGGTTGCCAGAGACGCTTTGGTAATACCCAGCAGATCGCGGGAGAAGGTTGCACCCACTTTGCCGTTCGCTTCCAGTTCGCGGTTGGCGATCTTGACGCGGGAGTATTCAACCTGCTCGCCTTCCAGGAAGTCGGAGCTACCCGCGCTTTCGATGGTGGCTTTACGCAGCATCTGACGAACGATAACTTCGATGTGCTTATCGTTAATCTTAACGCCTTGCAGACGGTATACGTCCTGCACTTCGTTAACGATGTAACGAGTTACAGCATGTACGCCACGCAGACGCAGGATGTCGTGCGGTGCTTCCGGACCGTCGGAAACCACGTCACCACGTTCTACACGTTCACCTTCGAACACGTTGAGCTGACGCCATTTCGGAATCATCTCTTCGTACGGATCGCTACCGTCTACCGGGGTGATAACCAGACGACGTTTACCTTTGGTTTCTTTACCGAAGGAAATGATACCGCTGATTTCAGCCAGGATTGCCGGCTCTTTCGGACGACGTGCTTCGAACAGGTCGGCAACGCGCGGCAGACCACCGGTGATGTCCTTGGTACCGCCGGATTCCTGCGGAACACGGGCCAGGGTGTCACCAGAACTGATCTGAACGCCATCGTCCAGCTGAACAATCGCTTTGCCCGGCAGGAAGTACTGAGCAGGCATATCGGTGCCTGGGATCAGAACGTCGTTGCCCTGGGCATCAACAATTTTCAGCGCCGGACGCAGGTCTTTACCACCGGCAGTACGCTCTGCAGAATCCAGAACCACCAGAGAAGACAGGCCGGTCAGCTCGTCGGTCTGACGAGTAATGGTCTGGCCGTCGATCATGTCAGTGAAGCGAACAAAACCGCTTACTTCGGTGATAACCGGCATGGTGTGCGGATCCCAGTTTGCAACGGTTTCGCCGCCGGCAACCTGTTCGCCATCACCTTTCGCCATAACAGAGCCGTAAGGCACTTTATAGCTCTCTTTGGTACGACCGAATTCGTCGATCAGCTTCAGCTCGGTGTTACGGGAAGTGATAACCAGTTTACCGCTGGAGTTCACAACCGACTTCGCGTTGCTGAGCTTAATGCTACCTTTGTTTTTCACCTGGATGCTGGATTCAGCAGCCGCACGAGATGCCGCACCACCGATGTGGAACGTACGCATCGTCAGCTGTGTACCCGGCTCACCGATGGACTGTGCCGCGATAACGCCGATAGCCTCACCTTTGTTGATGATGTGGCCACGCGCCAGGTCACGACCGTAGCAGTGCGCACATACACCAAAGTCGGTGTCACAGGATACAACGGAACGTACTTTGACGGAGTCAACGGAGTTGGTTTCCAGCAGGTCACACCACTGTTCGTTCAGCAGGGTGTTGCGTGGAACCAGGATATCCGCCGTACCCGGCTTCAGAACGTCTTCAGCGGTTACACGACCCAGTACGCGATCGCGCAGCGGCTCTTTAACGTCACCACCCTCGATAACCGGGGTCATGGTGATGCCTTCCAGCGTGCCGCAATCGTCTTCAGTAACAACCAGGTCCTGTGCCACGTCAACCAGACGACGCGTCAGATAACCGGAGTTCGCTGTTTTCAGTGCGGTATCCGCCAGACCTTTACGCGCACCGTGGGTGGAGATGAAGTACTGGAGTACGTTCAGACCTTCACGGAAGTTCGCGGTGATTGGCGTTTCGATGATGGAGCCATCCGGCTTCGCCATCAGACCACGCATACCTGCCAGCTGACGAATCTGTGCTGCAGAACCACGCGCACCGGAGTCGGCCATCATGTAGATGCTGTTAAAGGAAACCTGCTGCTCTTCTTCGCCGTTACGGTTAATCACGGTTTCAGTTTGCAGGTTGTCCATCATCGCTTTGGATACACGATCGTTCGCCGCGGCCCAGATATCGATAACTTTGTTATAGCGTTCGCCCGCGGTAACCAGACCAGACTGGAACTGCTCCTGGATCTCAGCAACTTCGGCTTCCGCTTCAGAGATGATCTCGTATTTCTTCTCTGGGATAACCATGTCATCGATACCAACAGACGCACCAGAACGGGCTGCATACGCAAAGCCGGTGTACATGGTCTGGTCAGCAAAGATAACGGTCGGTTTCAGGCCCAGAATGCGGTAACAGGTGTTCAGCATTTTGGAGATCGCTTTTTTACCCAGCGGCTGGTTCACGATAGTGAACGGCAGACCTTTAGGTACGATCATCCACAGAATGGCACGACCAACGGTAGTGTCTTTCAGCGTGGTTTTGGCTACGAACTCGCCGTTCTCGTCTTTTTCGTATTCAGTGATACGAACTTTAACGCGAGCGTGCAGTTCAGCCTGGCCAGAGCGGTACAGACGTTCCGCTTCTTTCGGGCCAGTCAGCACCATGCCTTCGCCTTTGGCATTGATTTTGTCACGGGTCATGTAGTACAGACCCAATACCACGTCCTGAGACGGAACGATGATTGGCTCGCCGTTCGCTGGAGACAGGATGTTGTTGGTAGACATCATCAGCGCACGCGCTTCCAGCTGGGCTTCCAGCGTCAGCGGTACGTGAACAGCCATCTGGTCACCATCGAAGTCGGCGTTATATGCCGCACAAACCAGCGGGTGCAGCTGGATAGCTTTACCTTCGATCAGTACCGGTTCAAACGCCTGGATGCCCAGACGGTGCAGTGTTGGTGCACGGTTCAGCATGACCGGGTGTTCGCGGATCACTTCGTCCAGGATATCCCAAACGACAGCTTCTTCGCGCTCAACCATTTTCTTCGCGGCTTTGATGGTGGTGGCCAGGCCACGCAGTTCCAGTTTGCCGTAGATGAATGGTTTGAACAGCTCCAGTGCCATTTTCTTAGGCAGACCGCACTGATGCAGACGCAGGTATGGACCTACGGTGATGACAGAACGACCGGAGTAGTCAACACGCTTACCGAGCAGGTTCTGACGGAAACGACCCTGTTTACCTTTGATCATGTCGGCCAAAGATTTCAGAGGACGTTTGTTAGAACCGGTGATCGCACGACCGCGACGACCGTTATCCAGCAGGGCGTCGACCGCTTCCTGCAGCATACGTTTTTCGTTGCGAACGATGATGTCCGGCGCAGCCAGATCCAGCAGACGTTTCAGACGGTTGTTACGGTTAATGACGCGACGATACAGATCGTTCAGATCCGACGTTGCGAAACGACCACCATCCAGCGGAACCAGCGGACGCAGATCTGGCGGCAGAACCGGCAGAACGGTCAGGATCATCCACTCTGGTTTGTTACCAGACTGTACGAACGCTTCCAGCAGCTTGATACGCTTGGTCAGCTTTTTACGCTTGGTTTCGGAGTTGGTTTCGTTCAGCTCTTCGCGCAGAGTTTCACACTCTTGCTCCAGATCCATGCTTTTCAGCAGGGCCTGGATAGCTTCCGCACCCATCTTCGCGTCGAATTCGTCACCGAACTCTTCCAGCGCGTCCAGATACTGCTCTTCAGTCAGGATCTGTTGACGTTCCAGGTTGGTCATACCGCCTTCGATAACCACATAAGATTCGAAGTACAGTACGCGTTCGATATCACGCAGTGGCATATCGAGCAGCAGACCGATACGGGACGGCAGCGATTTCAGGAACCAGATGTGGGCAGTCGGACATGCCAGCTCGATGTGGCCCATGCGCTCACGACGCACTTTGGTTTGGGTCACTTCAACGCCGCACTTCTCACAGATCACACCGCGGTGTTTCAGGCGCTTGTACTTACCGCACAGGCACTCGTAATCTTTTACCGGCCCAAAGATACGGGCGCAGAAAAGGCCGTCACGCTCAGGTTTGAACGTACGGTAGTTGATGGTTTCCGGCTTTTTAACTTCACCGAAAGACCATGAACGGATCATGTCTGGCGAAGCCAGAGCAATTTTGATCGCATCAAACTCTTCGGTTTTAGTCTGCGCTTTCAGAAACTTTAATAAATCTTTCACGGATTTGCTCCCGTCGGAGTTAGCACAATCCACTGCCGGGGGTTACCCCGGCAGCAGTGACCTGTTTGAGCGAGGATTACTCGTCTTCCAGTTCGATGTTGATGCCCAGCGAGCGGATTTCTTTCAACAGTACGTTGAAGGATTCCGGCATGCCCGGTTCCATCTGATGGTTGCCATCTACGATGTTCTTATACATCTTAGTACGGCCGTTCACGTCATCAGACTTAACGGTGAGCATTTCCTGCAGGGTGTAGGCGGCGCCGTATGCTTCCAGCGCCCACACTTCCATCTCCCCGAAGCGCTGACCACCGAACTGCGCCTTACCACCCAGCGGCTGCTGAGTAACCAGGCTGTAAGAACCGGTAGAACGCGCGTGCATTTTGTCGTCGACCAGGTGGTTCAGTTTCAGCATGTACATGTAACCTACGGTTACCTGACGCTCGAACTGTTCACCGGTACGGCCGTCGAACAGGGTAATCTGACCAGAAGATGGCAGACCACCCAGTTGCAGCAGTTCTTTAATTTCCGCTTCTTTCGCACCGTCGAATACCGGCGTTGCGATTGGCATACCTTTCTTCAGGTTTTCAGCCAGACGCAGCACTTCATCATCGGTGAAGGTGTTCAGGTCGACTTTCTGACGAACGTCGGTACCCAGATCGTAAGCACGCTGGATGAATTCGCGCAGTTTCGCGACTTCCTGCTGCTGTTTCAGCATGGCGTTGATCTTATCGCCGATACCTTTCGCAGCCATACCCAGGTGGGTTTCAAGGATCTGACCGATGTTCATACGCGATGGTACGCCCAGCGGGTTCAGTACGATATCTACCGGCGTACCGTTAGCATCGTGCGGCATATCTTCGATCGGGTTGATCTTAGAAATTACACCCTTGTTACCGTGACGACCTGCCATTTTGTCACCAGGCTGGATACGGCGTTTAACGGCCAGGTATACCTTAACAATCTTCAGCACGCCCGGTGCCAGATCGTCGCCTTGGGTGATTTTGCGGCGTTTCGCTTCGAGTTTTTTCTCAAACTCGTGCTTCAGTTCGTCGTACTGTTCAGCCAGCTGTTCCAGCTGATTCTGTTTCTCTTCGTCGGTCAGGCCGAGTTCTAACCAGCGATCGCGCGGCAGCTTGTCGAGCTTCTCAGCTTCAACACCACCGGCAACCAGCACAGCGTAGATACGGCTGAACAGGCCAGCTTCGAGGATCTGCAGTTCTTCAGACAGGTCTTTCTTAGCCTGCTTCAGCTGCATCTCTTCGATTTCCAGCGCACGTTTGTCTTTTTCTACGCCATCGCGAGTAAAGACCTGAACGTCGATAACAGTACCGGAAACGCTGTTTGGTACGCGCAGGGAAGAGTCTTTAACGTCAGACGCTTTCTCACCGAAGATTGCACGCAGCAACTTCTCTTCTGGCGTCAGCTGGGTTTCACCTTTCGGCGTTACCTTACCAACCAGAATGTCGCCACCGGTGACTTCTGCACCAATGTAAACGATACCGGATTCATCCAGTTTGGAGAGCGCAGCTTCACCCACGTTAGGGATGTCAGCGGTGATCTCTTCTGGCCCCAGCTTGGTGTCACGGGACACACACGCCAGTTCCTGAATGTGGATGGTGGTGAAACGGTCTTCCTGAACAACACGCTCGGATACGAGGATGGAGTCTTCGAAGTTGTAACCGTTCCATGGCATGAATGCCACGCGCATGTTCTGACCCAGCGCCAGTTCACCCAGGTCAGTGGACGGGCCATCTGCCAGCACGTCGCCGCGCTCGATTGGCTCACCCAGAGACACGCAAGGCATCTGGTTAATACAGGTGTTCTGGTTAGAACGGGTGTATTTGGTCAGGTTGTAGATGTCGATACCCGCTTCGCCCGGATACATCTCGTCTTCGTTAACTTTGATAACGATACGAGATGCGTCGACGTACTGAACGGTACCGCCACGCTTAGCAACTGCAGTAACACCGGAGTCAACGGCAACAGCACGTTCCATACCGGTACCAACCAGCGGCTTATCAGCACGCAGAGTTGGAACGGCCTGACGTTGCATGTTCGCACCCATCAATGCACGGTTGGCGTCATCGTGTTCCAGGAACGGGATCAGGGACGCACCGACGGATACCACCTGCTGGGTGGATACGTCCATGTAGTCAACCTGGTCGCGGCTGAACAGGCTGGATTCGCCTTTGCTACGGCAAGTTACCAGGTCTTCTACAAAGTGGCCTTCGTCATCCAGGTTGGAGTTCGCCTGAGCGATAACGTAGTTGCCTTCTTCGATAGCAGACAGGTAATGAATTTCGTCGGTGACAACACCGTCGGTCACTTTACGGTACGGAGTCTCGAGGAAGCCGTATTCGTTTGTCTGTGCGTACACGGACAGGGAGTTGATCAGACCGATGTTTGGACCTTCAGGCGTTTCAATTGGACATACGCGACCGTAGTGAGTCGGGTGTACGTCTCGAACTTCGAAGCCTGCGCGTTCACGGGTCAGACCGCCCGGGCCGAGTGCGGAGATACGACGTTTGTGCGTAATCTCAGACAGCGGGTTGTTCTGGTCCATAAACTGAGACAGCTGGCTGGAGCCGAAGAACTCTTTCACTGCTGCGGAAATCGGCTTAGCGTTGATCATATCCTGAGGCATCAGGGTATCGAGATCGCCCAGAGACAGACGCTCTTTCACCGCACGCTCAACACGTACCAGGCCAACGCGGAATTGGTTTTCCGCCATTTCGCCTACGGAACGGATACGACGGTTGCCGAGGTGGTCGATATCATCGACTTCGCCTTTACCGTTACGGATATCGATGAGCTTCTTCATCACTTCGATGATGTCGTCTTTGCTCAGGATACCGGAACCTTCGATCTCGTCACGCAGCAGAGAACGGTTAAACTTCATACGACCAACCGCAGACAGGTCATAGCGGTCTTCGGAGAAGAACAGGTTCTCAAACAGGCTTTCAGCCGCTTCACGAGTCGGCGGCTCACCCGGGCGCATCATACGGTAGATTTCTACCAGCGCGCTCAGGCGATCGTTAGTTGGGTCGACGCGAATCGTTTCAGAAATGTACGCACCGTGGTCCAGATCGTTGGTGAACAGCGTTTCGATACGCTTGTGGCCAGACTGGCTCAGCTTAGCCAGCAGATCCAGGCTCAGCTCCATGTTCGCCGGGCAGATCAGCTCGCCGGTGGATTCGTCAACGTAGTCTTTAGAAGCGACTTTGCCAGCGATGTACTCAACCGGAACTTCGATATGTTTGATATCGTCTTTTTCCAGCTGGCGAATGTGGCGCGCGGTAATACGGCGACCTTTTTCAACGTACACTTTACCGTTGGCTTCGATATCAAACGACGCAGTTTCGCCACGCAGACGCTCTGGAATCAGCTCCATCTGCAGCTTGTTGTCGCGAATCTCGAAAACGACTTTCTCAAAGAACAGGTCAAGGATCTGCTCAGTGGTGTAGTTCAGCGCACGCAGAATGATGGTCGCAGGCAGTTTACGGCGACGGTCGATACGTACGAACAGGTTGTCCTTCGGATCGAATTCGAAGTCCAGCCAGGAACCACGGTAAGGAATGATGCGCGCGTTATACAGCACTTTACCCGAAGAGTGGGTTTTACCTTTATCGGAGTCAAAGAAGACGCCTGGGCTACGGTGCAGCTGAGAAACGATAACACGCTCAGTACCGTTGATAACAAAGGTACCGTTGTCGGTCATGAGCGGAATTTCGCCCATGTAGACTTCTTGTTCTTTAATGTCTTTTACGGTGCCTTCCGGCGCTTCGCGCTCGTAGATCACCAGACGCAGTTTGACGCGCAGCGGTGCGGAATAGGTCACGCCACGGATCTGACATTCCTGAACGTCAAAGACAGGCTCGCCCAGACGGTAGCTGACGTATTGCAGCTCGGAATTACCGCTGTAGCTTTTAATCGGGAATACGGAACGGAAAGCCGCTTCCAGACCATACTGGCCTTCAGGATCTTGCTCGATAAACTTCTGGAACGAGTCAAGCTGGATAGAAAGGAGATATGGGACATCCAGTACTTGCGGACGTTTACCAAAATCCTTACGAATACGTTTTTTCTCGGTATAGGAGTAAACCATAGGGTTCCTCAGCTCGCTGACAAGTCGACGCATCTGTCCATGGGCAGACAGTTTGTGCAACACTATTTTGTTGACCGGAAAATGGAACACTTTCCGCAATACCTGTTGCTATCACGCTTAAACCATTTCATTGCGATTTACACAGAGCGAGCACCCTGTCGCAATATATTAAGTCGTCGATAGAAACGTGCATTGTCAGGACAACCAGTAGTCAAACAGTGTGAAATGCTACTGGCGCCATACAGCGCAAAATGGCTGGTGACTAAAAAGTCACCAGCCATCGGCCTGATTTCTCAGGCTTCAACTAGAAAAGTTGGCTTATTTAACTTCAACTTCAGCGCCAGCTTCTTCCAGAGATTTTTTCAGTGCTTCAGCGTCATCTTTGCTCACGCCTTCTTTCAGAGCGGCCGGAGCAGATTCTACCAGGTCTTTAGCTTCTTTCAGACCCAGGCCAGTTGCGCCACGTACTGCTTTGATGACAGCAACTTTGTTAGCGCCAGCAGCTTTCAGAATTACGTCGAATTCAGTTTTTTCTTCAGCAGCTTCAGCCGGGCCAGCAGCTACAGCTACAGCAGCAGCAGCAGAAACACCGAATTTTTCTTCCATTGCAGAAATCAGTTCTACAACGTCCATTACGGACATAGCTGCAACTGCTTCAATGATTTGATCTTTAGTGATAGACATTTAAATTGTTCCTGAAAATCAGAATAAGTTTATACGTAAGCAAATACTTTACAAAGACAACTGCGATTAAGCAGCTTCTTTCGCATCGCGTACAGCAGCCAGAGTGCGAACCAGTTTGCCAGCCGAAGCTTCTTTCATGGTTGCCATCAGGCGTGCAATTGCTTCTTCGTAGGTCGGCAGAGTTGCCAGGCGATCGATCTGCGATGCCGGGATTAACTCACCTTCAAAGGCTGCGGCTTTGACCTCAAATTTTGCATTCGCTTTCGCGAACTCTTTGAACAGACGAGCAGCAGCGCCCGGGTGTTCCATAGAGTATGCAATCAGGGTCGGACCAACAAACGTGTCTTTCAGGCACTCGAACTGAGTACCTTCAACGACGCGGCGCAGCAAGGTGTTACGAACAACACGCATGTATACGCCAGCTTCACGACCTGCTTTACGCAGTTCAGTCATTTTGTCTACAGTTACGCCACGGGAATCCGCAACTACTGCAGACAGCGCGCCTTTGGCTACTTCGCTGACTTCAGCAACAATCGCTTGTTTGTCTTGAAGATTTAAAGCCATTAGCTTTGCTCCTGGATGTTTGCCAGAGCTTATGCTCTGGAACTCACTTCACTCTACTCAACGAGAAGAGCGTCTTAATACGGTGAGCAGAAACAAGCCAAAGAGTACTTTAAAAAAATAATCTTAGCGTTCTGTCACCGTCTACGCAGGGGATTAAGTTTCTTGCGAAACACCTGCGGTCTTCGACGGAGGCCTGGATAGGCCAGGCTCCAACGAACAAATCTTTTAGCCGCTAACTTTTGTTAGCAAACGTGGGGGTAAGATTGTAGACAAAATCACCGCCCACGTAAAGGCATTAGTTTGCAGCAGCGCTCAGGCCAGCCTGGTCAACTGCAACACCTGCACCCATGGTGGTGGAGATGCTAACTTTCTTGATGTACACGCCTTTCGCCTGAGTCGGTTTTGCTTTTTTCAGCGCAACCAGCAGAGCTTCCAGGTTTTCTTTCAGTTTGTCAGCGTCAAAGTCCACTTTACCGATGGTGGTGTGGATGATGCCGTTTTTGTCGTTACGATAACGAACCTGACCTGCTTTAGCGTTCTTAACCGCTTCAGCAACGTTAGGGGTTACGGTACCAACTTTCGGGTTTGGCATCAGGCCGCGCGGGCCCAGAACCTGGCCCAGCTGGCCAACAACGCGCATTGCATCCGGGGAAGCAATAACAACGTCGAAGTTCATTTCGCCTTTTTTGATCAGGTCAGCCAGATCTTCCATACCTACCAGCTCAGCGCCAGCAGCTTTAGCTGCTTCAGCGTTCGGGCCCTGGGTAAATACGGCAACGCGAACAGAACGGCCAGTACCGTGCGGCAGTACAGTTGCACCACGTACGTTCTGGTCAGATTTACGAGCGTCAATGCCGAGGTTAACGGCAACGTCAACGCTTTCGTTGAATTTAGCAGTAGCCAGTTCTTTCAGCAGAGAGATAGCTTCGTTGATGTCGTACTGTTTGGTCGCATCAACTTTCTCACGGATCACACGCATGCGCTTGGTCAGTTTAGCCATTTCTTAGTCCTCCACTACCAGGCCCATGGAACGTGCAGTACCTTCGATGGAGCGAGTCATCGCTTCAATGTCGGCACCAGTCATGTCGGCAGCTTTGGTCTGCGCGATTTCCTGCAGCTGAGCGCGGGAAATTTTACCTACTTTGTCTTTGTTCGGCTTACCGGAACCAGACTTAATACCAGCCGCTTTCTTCAGCAGTACTGCTGCCGGAGGCGTTTTGGTAATGAAGGTGAAAGAACGGTCAGCGTAAACGGTGATAACAACCGGGATCGGCAGACCTTTTTCGATGGAATCAGTCTTCGCGTTGAACGCTTTGCAGAATTCCATGATGTTAACACCCTGTTGACCCAGAGCAGGACCAACCGGCGGACTCGGGTTTGCCATACCAGCTGCAACCTGCAGCTTGACGTAGGCCTGGACTTTCTTAGCCATTCTAAAATCCTCTAATTGGGTAATAGCGCCTCAAGGAGGCTCCCCGTGAATAAAAATCGCTTTACAGGCCGTGGCCCATAAAAACAAAAGGCGCGAAATTGTATGTCAATTTCGCGCCCTATGCAACGATTAGATCGATGCTTTTTTGATCGCAGTCTTACGCTTTCTCAACCTGAGCGAAGTCCAGCTCTACCGGGGTCGCACGACCGAAGATAGAAACGGACACTTTCAGGCGGGACTTCTCGTAATCCACTTCTTCGACCACGCCGTTGAAGTCAGCAAACGGACCGTCGTTAACGCGAACCATTTCACCCGGCTCAAACAGCGTTTTCGGACGCGGCTTATCGCCAACCTGCTGCAGACGGTTCATGATGGCATCGACTTCTTTATCGCTGATTGGCGCCGGACGGTCAGAGGTACCGCCGATGAAGCCCATGACGCGCGGAACGCTGCGCACCAGGTGCCAGCTTGCGTCGTTCATCACCATCTGAACGAGCACGTAGCCCGGGAAGAATTTACGTTCGCTTTTGCGACGCTGGCCGCCACGGATTTCGACCACTTCTTCGGTCGGCACCATGACTTCGCCAAACAGCTCTTCCATATTATGTAATTTGATATGCTCGCGCAGCGAAGTCGCTACACGACCTTCAAAACCGGAAAACGCCTGAACGACGTACCAACGCTTTTTAGGTGCTTCAGACATCTTAGAACCTCAGGCCAGTGATAAAGGATACCAGGCGAACCAGAATACCATCCAGTCCCCACAGGATCAGTGACATTACCGCAGTGACCGCAGCAACGATCAGCGTAGTGTGCAGCGTTTCCTGGCGAGTCGGCCAAATCACCTTACGAACTTCCGTTCTCGCTTCACGAGCAAACGCAACGGTCGCTTTGCCTTTCGTCGTCAACAGCGCGACACCACCTGCTGCAGCAATAATAATTACTACGGCCAGCGCACGCAGCGGCAGCATCATGTCGCGATAAAGGTAGTTACCCACAATTGCTACAATCAGCAATACGGCAACAACGACCCACTTCATCGCTTCCAGGCCGCGCCCGCTCCCTTGAGCTTCGGTATTCGCACTCATAAACCAACCTGTCAGAAGTATTCTACAAACATTTCCACCCCGCGATTGCGAGGCGATCCAAACCGAAATAAGTTTCGGACTAAACGCCCTCTACAGAGCCTGTCTCAGCAATGATTATGGCAAAGATAATCACTGATGAGCCAGGTTCTGGTTCGACAGCGTACAAAAAGGGCATCAAATGATGCCCTTTTATTGCGCATTGCGTCAAATGTTATCAGCAATTAGCTCATTACTTTGGCAACAACGCCCGCGCCAACGGTACGACCGCCTTCACGGATTGCGAAACGCAGACCATCGTCCATCGCGATCGGGTGGATCAGGGTAACAACCATTTTGATGTTGTCGCCCGGCATGACCATCTCTACGCCTTCCGGCAGTTCGATGGTGCCAGTCACGTCAGTCGTACGGAAGTAGAACTGCGGACGGTAGCCTTTGAAGAACGGAGTATGACGGCCGCCTTCGTCTTTGGACAGGATGTACACTTCAGATTCGAACTTGGTGTGCGGCTTGATAGAACCCGGCTTAGCCAGTACCTGACCACGTTCGATTTCTTCACGTTTGATACCACGCAGCAGAACACCAACGTTCTCACCCGCACGGCCTTCGTCCAGCAGTTTGCGGAACATTTCAACGCCGGTACAGGTAGACTTAGCGGTGTCTTTGATACCAACGATTTCAACTTCTTCGCCAACTTTGATGATACCGCGTTCTACACGACCGGTAACAACGGTACCACGACCGGAGATGGAGAATACGTCTTCGATCGGCAGCAGGAACGGCTTATCGATAGCACGTTCTGGTTCCGGAATGTAAGAATCCAGGAAGCCAGCCAGTTCGATGATTTTCGCTTCCCACTCAGCGTCGCCTTCCAGCGCTTTCAGAGCAGAACCACGAACGATCGGCGTGTCGTCGCCCGGGAAATCGTACTGAGACAGAAGTTCACGAACTTCCATTTCTACCAGTTCCAGCAGCTCTTCGTCATCAACCATGTCGCATTTGTTCAGGAACACGATGATGTACGGAACGCCTACCTGACGACCCAGCAGGATGTGCTCACGAGTCTGCGGCATCGGGCCGTCAGTCGCAGCAACAACCAGGATCGCGCCATCCATCTGCGCAGCACCGGTGATCATGTTTTTAACATAGTCGGCGTGGCCCGGGCAGTCTACGTGTGCGTAGTGACGAGTCGGGGTGTCATATTCAACGTGAGAAGTGTTGATGGTGATACCACGCGCTTTTTCTTCCGGCGCGTTATCGATCTGGTCGAATGCACGAGCAGCACCGCCGTAGGTTTTAGCCAGTACGGTAGTGATTGCAGCGGTCAGGGTAGTTTTACCATGGTCAACGTGGCCGATAGTACCGACGTTGACGTGCGGTTTGGTACGTTCAAATTTTTCTTTAGACATCGATAGTCCCTCTAATACACGGATAAATCGGTGATATCACCACATCAACCAGACAAAACGCCTGAATTGTTGAATGCTTGAATTTGAACAGAGAGAAACGGGAGGGAGAAGAGAAGTGGTGCTGATACCCAGAGTCGAACTGGGGACCTCACCCTTACCAAGGGTGCGCTCTACCAACTGAGCCATATCAGCACGTCTGGAGCGGGCAGCGGGAATCGAACCCGCATCATCAGCTTGGAAGGCTGAGGTAATAGCCATTATACGATGCCCGCATCCTAAAACTCGGCTACCCAGTTCTTTCTGTGCCAAAGGAAAGAGATTTCTCCCTTTCCTTTGTTTGAGTTAGTTATTTTACCAACCAACTCTGGCCTCGCAATGCTTAGCCTGAAAGTGGTGGTGGGGGAAGGATTCGAACCTTCGAAGTCTGTGACGGCAGATTTACAGTCTGCTCCCTTTGGCCGCTCGGGAACCCCACCTGATGGTGCCGACTACCGGAATCGAACTGGTGACCTACTGATTACAAGTCAGTTGCTCTACCTACTGAGCTAAGTCGGCATCAAGTAGCGCGCATTCTAGGGAGACATGCGGCGACATGCAACTAAAAATTTGCATAAAATGTTCTATCGCTCACGTTTTGTGCGTTCGCGCGTAAAAACTCAGCAAAATGGCGTTTTGCCGGCTAAAAATAGCACAATAATTCGCCCCTATTCGTACCGTTAGCCCCTATTTCGGGAGCCACACAGCGTCGAGACTTCGGTCAGCGGCCGCTTCATAGCAATAAAGCGATATCACCTACGCTTCTTCATTGTCACTTCAACCTTACTCAGGAAAACAGCATCCGTAACAAAGAGCGGTGTTTTCTCACGAAAGCACGACTAATTTGGATTTTTTCTTCTTTTTCTCTTCCACCTGGTGTTAACCTCCTGCCCATTGTCCTGATTAACTGAATGTGAAGCGTCGCGCGCAGTCAGCGTGGTAGCCAGAACATGCTTATGAGAAAACAAGAGCAAACGTTAATGACACCTTATCTACAGTTCAATCGTAGCCAGTGGGCGGCGCTGCGCGATTCAGTGCCAATGACCCTGACTGAGGGCGAAATTACGCGCTTAAAAGGTATCAACGAAGATCTGTCGCTGGAGGAAGTGGCGGAGATCT
The DNA here is from genome assembly GCF_036759865.1 of Kluyvera genomosp. 2. Classification (NCBI taxonomy): domain Bacteria; kingdom Pseudomonadati; phylum Pseudomonadota; class Gammaproteobacteria; order Enterobacterales; family Enterobacteriaceae; genus Kluyvera; species Kluyvera genomosp. 2. The sequence goes on along the minus strand of NZ_JAPKIA010000025.1, from coordinate 3,034 downwards.
ATTTGCCTTTGTCACGTCTACTGAACTTCTATATTAGTTCTAACCTGCGCCGCCAGGCGGTGCTGGAACAGTTCCTCGGCACCAACGGCCAACGCATTCCCTACATCATTAGCATCGCCGGCAGCGTGGCGGTAGGTAAAAGCACGACCGCCCGCGTACTGCAGGCGCTGCTCAGCCGCTGGCCCGAGCATCGTCGCGTTGAGCTGATCACCACCGACGGTTTCCTGCACCCTAACGAAGTGCTGAAAGAACGTGGGCTGATGAAGAAAAAGGGTTTTCCGCAGTCATATGATATGCATCGACTGGTCAAGTTCGTTTCTGACCTGAAGTCAGGCGTGCCGAACGTCACCGCCCCGGTCTATTCACATCTGATCTATGATGTGATCCCCGATGGCGATAAGACGGTCACCCACCCGGATATTTTAATTCTCGAAGGGTTAAATGTACTGCAAAGCGGGATGGATTATCCGCACGATCCACATCATGTATTTGTTTCCGACTTCGTTGATTTTTCTATATATGTTGACGCTCCAGAAAAATTATTACAGTCGTGGTACATCAATCGTTTCCTGAAATTCCGTGAAGGGGCCTTTACCGATCCGGATTCTTATTTCCACAATTACGCACAGCTTTCAAAAGAAGAAGCAATTAACGTTGCCACCTCGCTGTGGAACGAAATTAACCTTCGGAATTTAAACGAAAATATTCTTCCAACGCGCGAGCGAGCAAGTCTTATTTTGACAAAAAGCGCGAACCATTCCGTTGAGCAGGTGCGTTTGCGGAAATAAATCGAATAAAAAATAGGGAGCCGAAGCTCCCTATTTTATTCTGCGCTGCGTAGCGATATTTCGCCGCCCATCCAGGGTTTTATCACCCCATCCTGCTCAAGTAATAATGCCCCCTGAGCATCGATGCCTCGAGAAATACCGAAGATTTCTTTATCACCAATAATGAGTTTTACCGGTCGATTAATAAAGTTATCTAACTTATCCCAACGTGAGAGATAAGGTGCCAGACCTTCCTGTTCAAAGACCTGCAGCGCATGATGCAGTTCGTTAATCAGGCGCGCGGCCAGCACGTTACGATCGATGGTGATCCCCGCTTCCTGCAAGTTGATCCAGCCCTGGTTAATCACATCATTTTCAACCCGACGCATGACAAGGTTGATGCCCGCGCCAATAACGATTTGTGCAGCATCGCCGGTTTTCCCCGTTAGTTCAACGAGTATCCCCGATAATTTACGGTCATTCAGATAAAGGTCGTTCGGCCATTTCACTCGGACTTTATCCGCACCAAGATCCTGAAGCACTTCCGCCATCACAATGCCAATTACCAGACTCAGACCAATCGCGGCGGCTGGCCCCTGCTCTAATCGCCAGTACATAGAGAGATAGAGGTTAGCACCAAACGGCGAGAACCACTTACGTCCACGGCGGCCGCGGCCTGCCTGCTGGTATTCAGCCACGCAGGCATCGCCGGACTTCAGCTCGCCGATGCGATCCAGCAGATACTGGTTGGTTGAATCAATCACCGGAAGAACGGCAACGTCGCCATAATCAACCGCGCTGCGAATACGCTGCGTATCCAGCAGTTGGATCGGTTCCGGCAGACTATAGCCTTTACCAGGCACGGTAAAGACATCAACGCCCCAATCGCGCAGGGTCTGGATATGTTTATTAATCGCCGCGCGGCTCATTCCCAGCATCTCACCCAGCTGCTCTCCGGAGTGAAAATCACCGTCGGCCAGCAAAGAGATAAGGGTTAATGGCACCGTATTATCTTTCATTGAATCACCTCAACTGCGTTCACTTCACCCGCGTGGCCAATAAAGCGTACCTCTGGCTCCAGCCAGACGTTAAATTTGTCACCTACCTGATGACGGACATAGTGTGCCAGTTTTACGACATCATCACTTTGCGCATTGTCGATATTGACCAGTACCAGCGCCTGCTGCTGGTGAACCGCAGCGCCTCCCTCAACGTGGCCTTTTAGCTGACACTGATCGATAAGCCAGCCGGCAGCCAACTTAACGCTGCCATCCGTCTGCGGATAATGAGGTGCCTTAGGGAAGTTTGCCAACAGCGTTTGTGCATATTCCGCGCTGACAACCGGGTTTTTAAAGAAGCTACCCGCATTACCATTCACTTTGGGATCCGGCAGCTTGGTCATACGCATATGACAGACTGAATCGAAAACCTCACGCGGGGTGACGGTTTGCGGATCCAGGCGGGTAAGATCGCCGTAGGTTAATACCGGCTGCCACTCTTTAGCCAGGCGGAAGCCAACGGCAACAATTGCGAAGCGGTCCTGATAAGCATGTTTAAAGATGCTATCGCGGTAGCCAAACTGACACTCTTCAGCGGTGAGGCGTCTATGCTCACCGGTGGCCAGCTCAATGCAGTCGACGTATTCGCAAACGTGCCGCAACTCGACGCCATAAGCGCCGATGTTCTGAATGGGGGACGAGCCTGCGCAACCGGGGATCAGCGCCAGATTTTCCAGCCCGGGCATATCGTTATCCAGCGCGTAGCGAACCAGCTGATGCCAGTTTTCGCCGGCACCTACATGCAGATGCCAGGCATCAGCGGTTTCACTGACGTCGATACCTTTCAGGCGATTAAGGATCACGGTACCAGAATAATCTTCCAGAAACAGGACGTTGCTTCCTTCACCCAGGATCATCACCGGCAGCCCGTCGCGGGTTGCTTGCTGCCAGGCGCTGAGTAGTTGTTGTTCATTTTCAGCGCTTACGATGTGCTTTGCACAATGGTCAATGCCGAAGGTATTCCAGGGTTTTAAGGAGTAGGTCATGGCTGCTTTCCTGATGCTAAATCGGCGATAGTTTACCGTATCTGCGTGGGGAAGGCTTGCGGTTATATGGAGCAGGAGGACATCTGGCAATGTAGAAAGCGTAGGCCGGATAAGGCGAAGCCGCCATCCGGCAATGTGCACAATGCCGGATCCCACAAAGCGCAGACACAAAAAAGCCCATCCGTCAGGATGGGCTTCTTCACTTAATTGATGCCTGGCAGTT